>QZJX01000083.1 GCA_003599395.1 Ignavibacteriales bacterium
GAATATCATAAAGTTGATCCCGCGGTTGATAAATCACGTGTACAGGAAAAATTGATCAATGCCGGATTAAAAATTCCAAAGACAATTATAATTCCTCCATTAGACAAAGTAGAAAACATTTCAATCGGGGAAGAAGATCTACAGCAAATTGGGATTCCATTTATTATAAAACCAGCTTATTATTCCGGTGGGGGTGAGGGAGTAATAAAAAATGCAACTTCAGTAGAAGATATTAATTTGGCTAGGAAAACACTTCGAGATGATAGTTATTTAGTTCAGCAAAAAATCTATCCTATAACAAGAAAAGGAAGTAAAGCCTGGTTTAGAGTACTCTGGTTTTTCGGCAAAATTATTCCACTGCTTTGGGATGATGAAACACTTCTTTACTCGGAAATTGACGCAAAAAATATTTTTCCCGAAGTTATACCACAAATTGAAATTGCTATGCAAAAAATTAATGCGGTTGCCGGATTGGATTACTTTTCTAGCGAATTTGCTCTTGATAAAAACGATGAACTCTTTTTGATCGATTATGTTAATGATCAATGCGATATGAGATTGAAATCTTTACACGTTGATGGCGTTCCCGATAAAATTGTAAAATTATTTATATCGGAAATGATAAATTTTGTTAAACATAATCAAAAGTAAAGATCTTCTTCAATGGTATCCAGAATATTAAGATAACTTATATATCTCTCCTCTGATATTTTTCCTGCTTCAACGGCTTTAATAACAGCACAACCGGGTTCATGATGATGAGTGCATGTATTAAACTTGCAATCATGAATGAATTTTACAAACTCATTGAAGTAATGTGAAAGATTCTCTTGTGTAATGCCGTATGGATCAATTTCTCTGATACCCGGAGTATCGATTATAAATGTATCTTTACCTACCAATTCCATTCTTGATGTGACAGTTGTGTGCGTTCCTTTGTTAGAATAATCACTTATTTTTTTTACTTTAAAATTTAATTCCGGGAAAATCTTATTAAGAATTGACGACTTACCCACACCCGAATGACCCCAGAAAAGATTTACTTTTCCTTCCAACTCACTTTCAATTTTTGCAAATGAATCAAATTCAACTTCAGTTGATGTTACAAAAACAGTATAACCGATTTCCTCATAAAACTCTTTCCATTTTTGAGCTGAATCGTTTTTGTCGAGATCAACTTTGTTGATGATAAGAAATGGTTTTACATGCGAACCTTCGGCAGTAACTAAAAGTCTATCGACAGATCGATTATTGAATGAAGGTTTTTTAATGCTGGTTACGATGAATAAATTATCAACGTTAGCACATACGATTTGTTCAAGTCTTTGTCCTCGATAACTTGCGCCTTTAATTTTGGGAGCTTTGCGGGAAATATGATTTTTTCTTTCTTCAATTTTTTCAATTGCTCCGGGTCCGTCTTCGTTCATAGAGAATTTTACGAAATCACCAACTGCGGCGATATCTAAAGTGAAGAGTTTATCTTTCTTTAATTCAAATTCTTTTTGGAATTTACCACGAAGATAACATCTTACAATTTTATCTTGGTCCGATAAAACGTAATAATCTTTACTCTCTATTCTAACAATTCTACCTTTTTTCAAATTACTCCAAATAAAAAAAGCACCTTATAAAAAATAAGGTGCCAAGTAAATGAAGTCAATCAACTAAGATTAACTTAAAACAAATATTTTATCGTCATAATAAAATTATCAGTTGTGATATCTTGATAGGTTCGTGAATCGTTTACACCGTAGTTATCACCAATATTCTGCCACCAACCTCTGGCATAAGCCAAATCAAGTGAAAGAGTTTTATTGGGCATTAAACCAATTCCCGCTGTGAAATATTTTCTATTAAATTCCGAAGGATCATTATCATAAGCCGAAGGCTGCATAATAAAACCGCCTCTTAAAGAAACAAATGGATACGGAAGTTTATACTCGAGCCCGACATTATAATTTAACACAGAACGGAAAACACTTTTAATATCTCTGTTATTTTGACTAACTAATCCAGCATCTAAACCGTCACCAAATTCCATTTGAGTGTAATCAATAAATGTTCCTTCAGCCGATAGTGTTAATCCGGCAATCTCATATGCGATAGCACCTGTAAATTCATATGGCGTTGTAATATCATATTCAATTTCATTTAGAATCGGGTCCATATCTACTGATGTGCCGGTTCCAAATTCACTTCTTGCTTCAACATAATATTTTTCTTTGATGGTATATTGTGTAGGGAATTTTATAGTTGCACCTATCTTTAAAAATTGAGGGAATCGATACAATAAACCAAACTTGAAATCCCAACCGGATATATCCCAATCAAGAACATCATTAACATAAAATGATTGGAAGTCGGCCGTGAAAGGTTCAGAAGGATCAGTCCAGACAGACGAGTTGTAAGTATTTCTTGTATCGTCTTCGTAATATCTTCTATCAGATTTATAGTTTCCGGAAATAATATTAAGAGTACCCCCCACAAAAACACCTTTTGCAACTTCTATTGCTCCGGATAATGCCCAATTATTTAACTTACCTTCATCAATAATATCCCCGCTTTGATTTAATCTACCATTTATTGGAGTTTGTGTTCCGGTTGTATCTGTTAAATAAAGTTGATATGAGACATCACCAAATCCAAGCAGTGATTGAATCATGGAAGTATTACCATCATTAAATCCATCAAACTTAACTGCCGAATTAAAATTCTTACTTTGATTAAATCCCAATCCAAAAACTAAACTGCCTTGAGCGGTTGGCATTGGAAAAACAAATCCCACTTGCGAAAGGTTTGTACTGTTATTTGTAAAGTCAGATTGAGTACCAAAAAAGTCTGTGTTGTTATCAAGTGAGTTGTAAATAAAAGAACCGCTGAATTCTAAATTACTTGCTGTTCCAAGTCCAGCAGGATTAAATAGTGATCCACTATAATCATAACTCAGTGCATTATATGCATTTCCCATACCTAATGCTCTTGCACTCGAACCAAGTCCGGGGAAAGCTAATCTAAGAGCATCATTAATTGTTTGTGAATGACTTGTAGTTACAAATAAGACTAGTAACATGATCAAGAAATTAGAGATTTTTTTCATAACTACTCCCACATTTATCAAAATCTGTATTTATCACTTCCTTCCCTTACTGCTTGATGAACTGTTACTGGAGGATGATCTTGTTCCACTTGATCTCGAAGATGAAGAACTGCTCGGACTAGAGTAAGTGCTAGAACTTCTGCTTGAATTTGACGGAGCACTATATGAACGACTTGGAGAAGACGAATTTGATCTTGAGGTGCTTGCGGCTGAATTGTCTCTTTTCGGACTCTTGTAAGTCCTTCCTGAATTAGCCTTTGGTTTCTCAGGAACACGTTTCATCTGCGGAACATAAGAACGTTGACTAGGAGTCTGACTTCTAGGTGTTGCGTTTCTCGTTGATGGAGCAGGAGTTGACGGTCTTGTAGATTGAGTCCCGACATCATATCTTCTAGAATCTTTGGTTGTTACTTCGCCGACTTTTTTTCGTGCTTGAGGAATTGCTTTTCTACCCTCATCAATTTTTCTACCTGTTTCAGGTCTTGTACTTGGTCGGGTATCAGTTGTCCTTCCTGTTCTTACATCGGGTCGTCGTGTTGGTTGCTCATTAATTACTTTCGCTCTGTCATTTATAGTTCCGGTAGTTGTTCCGTTTCTGCCTGTATCAATGGTTCTTCCGCCATCAGTAATTCCACCGCGCATTCCTCCACCATCATCTATTCTACCTCTACCACCGTCTGTTCCACGACCTCTACCATTATCTCTTAATCCAGTATAAGTGTTTGTTCTATATTTATAACCGTTATTATATGGATATTTATTTCCGTAATGTCCATAGTAACCATAATGGTGATATGGATAATATGAATATCCCCACCAACCTATATATGCAACAGGGTAAAACCAGGGGTCGGGATACCAGATATATGGTGAATAATAATAGTAATCCCACCAGTAATTTTGATAGCTGAAATAAAAATGACTGGTTGGATAATAGCCTGAATAATATCTTCTATAATTCGGTCTCCAATAATGATCATAATCGTCAACAACGTAATACTCACCTGAATCGTCATAATATTCATAGGATTCATCATAATATGTTGTTGAATCATAATCCTCGTAATATGTATCATCTTCGTATGTTGCAACAGCAGTACGATCATCATATCCCCTAACTGCCAGTTGAGTATAGCAGCCTGAGAAGAAAATAGAAGATATGATGATTATTAAGCTTGTCCTTAGTAAAAATTTCATCACGATACCTCTTAGTTTTAATTACACTTCATTTACTAATATTAAGTTAACAAATACTATGCCTATGAAAAGATGCAAAAACGGGGGACATGATCAGAAATTATAGATGTGTGTCTAAGATGTTAAACGCTAGTGTATATTATTTACTACACTAAAAAATTGATTTAATGAACTCCACAAAAATTGCACGATCAGCTTTGTTGCTGTTGATTTTTTTGTTATCCAGCATATCACGTAAATCCAATCCAACAGTAAAGCCTTCACCCACTGACCAGCGAATTCCAAAGTTCATGTAACCGTTTCCATCACCGTAAGCTTTGATTGTATTATCATTGATGGCAAAATTATATTCACCAACTAAAGAAACTTTTCCACCAATTGTTTTTTCAAATCCGATTCCAAGGTTTAAATCTTTGTCATCATCATCTCTTTCAAGTGAGTAATTAACTATCGCGTGAAGACTTAAGTATCCGAGAAATTCAAAATTTTTGGAAGCTGCAACATAAAAACCAGGTGATTTAATTTCGAATCGATTTATATCTTCATCGTAAAATCCTTTTCCTTGAGAATCGAATCCTAATGTAAATGCCGGAATACTTTCGGTCTCATCAACTAATCTTGCCCTAACATTTATTCCCGGGAGTTTATACCAATCAACTTTACCGGATCCAATAATATTTCCTCCGCCATATGAAATGCCAAAACTAAAATTATCAAAAACGCCGACTTCAATTTTTGCAATAAGAACTCCAAACGGAAGAACATCAGCACTTACACCTACAAAACCTTTTTCTAAAATTCCCGCTGATGGAAGATCGATTAACGAACGATACTCATATTTTGCATCTGTTCCAGCGGTACCTTGAGCAAAAATTGTTAAAGATAATAACAAGGTGAGTAATAAAAATTTTTTCATCTCTATTCCGTTTTGTTAGATGGAATTTCTATTAACGAAAAATTTTGTGTCTTATTAGTTTCGATTCTTAATTTAACTTTGCCGGGATTAGCATTCAAATAAATATTTATTATTCCGTTTCCCGAGTCAATAATTTTTTCTACACTTTCACTGCCCTCTTCAACTTTATATGAATATTGAAGATTTCTAAACGGGGCTTGAATTCCCAACGAATTAACCGGGATAATTTCAACAGTATAATTTAAAGAACTTACTTGTGTTTCTATTATTATTACTTCATAAACGTTGAAAATATAAAACCAAGATAAGAACAATATAATTAAGAGTATAATAAAAAATATTATTGACAAAATTATGTTTCTATTTTTTTTTGAAAGTTGTTCCACTTTTTGTATCAACTAATTGGAATCCAATTTCATTTAACTGATCACGAATAAGATCGGCAAGTGCAAAGTTTTTATTTTGTTTAGCTTCGGTTCTTATTTTGATTAATAAGTCAATCAATTCATTTTCTTTTGAATCACTTTGTATTTTTTTTGTCTCACCGAAATTCACAATTCCAAGAACATTTTGAGCTGTCTTTTCTAAGAAAGTTTTAACATCAATAAAGAATTGCACATCAATATTTTCATTTTTGCTTACCATTGAATTTATAGATTTTACAAAATCGAAAATGACAGCTACTGCTTGTGGTGTATTAAAATCGTCATCCATTGAGTTCTCAAAACCGAAATAGAATCTGTCAAAATCAAATTCAATTTGCTCTCCGGATTTACCAGCAGATACTTTTTCATTCACGAGATCAACTAAATTGTTTAATCTCTCCAAACCTTTTTTTGCAGAATCCAATAAGTCATTACTAAAATTAAGCGGACCGGCATAATGTGTTTGTGAAAACAGCATTCTGATTACTTCTGCAGAGTAAGTTTTTAAAATATCTCGCGCGGTAAAAAAATTACCTAGTGATTTTGACATTTTTTCATTTTGAAGATTTAAAAATCCAAAATGAATCCAATACTTAACAAATTTATGTGAAGTGGCACCTTCACTTTGTGCAATTTCATTTTCATGATGCGGAAAGATCAAATCACTTCCCCCCGCATGAATGTCAATTGTTTCTCCGAGATGTTTTGTACTCATTGCAGAACATTCAATATGCCAACCGGGTCTGCCTTTACCCCATGGACTTTCCCAAAATGGCTCGCCTTCTTTCGCTTTTTTCCACAATGTAAAGTCCAAAGGATTTTTTTTCTCATCGTTAATTTCTATTCTCGAGCCGGAAATAAGTTCATCCAATTTTTTACCGCTGAGTTTCCCATAGTTTTCGAATTTTGAGACATCATAAAAAACATTACCGTCAACATTATAAGCCATCTCATTTTTGATAAGGGATTCAATCATGTTAATAATTTCACCGATGTGAGCTGTGGCACGTGGGAAAATATCCGCTTCGGCAATATTTAATCTTTTTGTATCAGCTAAAAAAGCTTCAGTAAATTCTTCGGCAACTTTGGACGATTCTGTATTCTGTTCATTTGATTTTTTAATTATTTTGTCATCAATATCGGTGATATTCATCGCATATTTAACATGGAATCCTTTGTAAATAAGATATTTCCGGATAATATCCGCCATTATAAACGATCTAGCATTTCCAATATGAAAAAAGTCGTAAACAGTAGGCCCGCAAACGTACATAGTCACATTTGGTGGGTCGATTGGTTGAAATTCTTCTTTTTTTCGCGATAGTGTATTGTAGATTAGCATAATGTTATTTTTTTTGATCAAAATATACTAAATAGGTCTTACTTTATTCAAAAATAATTACTATATTAAATATATGGATAAGAGAGACCTATATCTCTTTATCGATTTATCTGATATTTTTCTTACAATAAATAAATAGTAAAATAGAATTTCTTGATTATCGGAATTTGATAATGACGTACCTTTCAAAAATCTTCGCATTTCTACAGAATAAAAAGATGGTATTATCTTTGTTGTTTTATAACCATAAATCAATTCATTTCCCCAAACAGGAGGTATTTGTATGTTAAAAAGACTTACCATTTTACTAGGTGCAATGGTGCTGATGTGCAGTCTTACTTCAGCCCAAACACTACGTTTGGATACGTACGGAGTCTCTCCTAGATTAATCTCTTTTGATCTAGTTGATGATTTCTTTGAATATCCATACAATGGGCTCACAAGTGTTGGTGTTGGCACAATGGTTTATTTAAAAGTTACCACCACAGGTACTTTTACTAATCCAGTATGGACAATGCCAGTCGCACCAAGTGGTTCAAACACAGTTCTAACTCAAACATTAGCCGAAGGTGATAATGTTATCTACTTAAAATTTACCCCCGACAAATCAGGTAGATATGTTATCGAATTTGGTGACCAAGGATTAACTGCAGACATTACTTTTAATGCTGCTATGTACCTTGGCGTAAACGGTGGTTCAGTTACATGTATGAATTGCCACAATAATTCACTTTATGGATTTATCGGTGACAAATGGCAACAAACAGGTCACTACTCAGATACTGAAAGAGGATTCAATGGTGAATTAAGTTCACATTTTAGAGAATCATGCTTAGCATGTCACTCAACAGGTTATGATGCAAATCCGACAGCTGTAAACGGTGGATTTGATGATTATCCATTTGAATTTCCTGCTCAATTAGGTCCTGGTGTATGGGATCAATTAGTACAACAATATCCAGAAGCAATGGCAATGGGAAGAATTCAATGCGAAAGCTGCCATGGTCCAGGTGGAAATCACTACGGTCAAACCGGCAACAATGCAATGGTTACTACACTCGATGCTGAAAATTGCGCATGGTGCCACGATCAAGGAACACATCATAATTTTCCTGCACAATGGGATTTCTCAGTTCATGCAAAAGGTCCTAACGTAGGTTATGCTGGCGGCAGAGCCGGATGTGCTAATTGTCATAGTGGTTCTGGTTTTGTTGAATGGGTAAAAGGTGGTCAACAACCACTTACTGCTGCTCCTCCAGCAATTCCGATAACTTGTGCAACATGTCACGATCCTCATGATGCTTCAAATCATGCTCAATTAAGATTAGTTTCGGCTACCTTAACAAATGGTTATGAAGTTACTTTAGGTAATGAAGGAAGATTATGTATCACTTGCCATAAAGCTCGTAGAGACGGTGTTGATTATACAAATAACTATTTAAGAAACTTAAGCTCACACTTTGGCCCTCATTACAGTGCTCAAGGTGATGTACTTACAGGTCAAAATGCTGTAACTTGGGGATATAACGTTCCAACTTCTCCTCACTTGCAAGCAATTGAAAACGCATGCGTTGGCTGTCATATGGGCGAAGGTCCGGTTGATGAAGCCGGTAACTTTGAGTTAGCAGGCGGTCACACCTTCAACATGAGAACCGAAGACGGAGTTGCGAATGTTGGTGTTTGCGAACCTTGTCACGGTGATGTTGGTGAAGATTTCAACGAAAAGAAATTATATATAAACGGTATTGCTGACCATGATGGTGACGGTGTTGATGAAGGTTTACAAGAAGAAGTTCATGGATTATTAGAAACTCTTTATGACTTACTACCAAATGACGGAGCAGGTCATGTAACCATTACAGATTCTTCAGTAACAAAAGTCCAAGCACAAGCTGCATGGAACTATTTATTAATTGAAGAAGATCGTTCAGCTGGTATGCATAATCCTGAATTTGCAGTTGAATTGTTAAAACTTTCTATCGGTGTATTGAAAGGAACAATCAGTGATGTAGCTCCAGAAGACGGTCAAATTCCGGTTGAATTTAATTTGGCTCAAAACTATCCAAACCCATTCAACCCATCTACAACAATTAAATTCTCTATTCCAAAAGCTAGTGAAGTTAGTTTAACAATTTATGATGCTTTAGGTAGAGAAGTTGCAAAATTAGTTGACGAACAAAAAGCAGCGGGTACTTACAGTGTTGATTGGAATGCTTCTAACAATGCTTCAGGTATCTACTTCTACAGAATTACAACTAATGAACATGTTCAAGTTAAGAAAATGGTACTGGTTAAGTAAGATTACGTATTATACACCCCTTAGAAAAGACCCGGTATTTTTACCGGGTCTTTTTTTTGTTTAAATCATTTTACTTCACGAAGACCAAAACCCGAGTTAGTTACAAAGACTTCAAACTTTTTCGGCTTATCGGTTAATTGAAATGCAGCATTACCATAAACTGTATTAACGAACGGAAGTTTATGCCCAATATCATAAAGAATATTCCAAAGAAAGTCTTCTTCGTCTTCCACCAATGAGTGAATTGTAGGTTGGTTCTTAATTTCATCATCTGTTTTTATAAATCTTCCTCTAACTCTGTTTAATCTATATCTTGTATCGAGACCAATGAAAGTCATATAATCTTCCCATTTTAATATATCACCTTCGATCATCCATTGATCACCGATTATCTCGAAACGATATTTATTGATTTTGTCGCCTTGTAAAAATTCCTCAATCAATAAATTACACTTTTTATCACTTATGGGTTCAACCTGAACGGTTGCAACAGTTATCTCATCTGTAAAGTTGTGATAGGCAATAAAGAAGAAACCAAGGAATAAAAGCATTCCACCAATAGCTGTTAATAGGAGTATTGAAATTAAATTTCGTGCACTACCCATTACTCCCGGAATTTTTTTTTCTTCTCTACCGATAATTTTAAAAATTCTGCGTTTAATGAAGATAAAGAAAAATACAATTCCTAAAAATAATCCTATCATACCAAGAAAAATGATTAGATTTGGATTAAGTACGTCAAAAGGATTGAACATATTTATATAATTTTATGAATAAAGTTAAAGATAGAAGAAAGAGATAAAAAATGCTGTGATTTTATGTTCGGAGTTTGTCTATGAGTAAATTCATATCATCAGGTAACTCAGAGTCAACTAAAATTTTTTCTTTTTTGATTGGATGATAAAATCCGAGAGTTTTAGCATGAAGGGCTTGTCTCGGCATAATTTCAAGCAAATTATGAATCCTAGATTTCATTTTGGGAAGATTGCTTCCATGAACAATCACTCTTCCGCCATAGGTAGGATCCCCAAATATTGGGTGATTAATGTGGGACATATGAACACGAATCTGATGAGTCCTTCCGGTTTTCAGCTTTAATTTTATCAGAGAGGCGAATTCAAATTCTTCTATAACCTCATAAAATGTGTGTGCATGTTTACCATCAGTTTCACTTACAGTAAATATTTTCCTATCTCTTTTGCTTCTGCCTATATTACCTATTACTTCACCGGTAGAATCCTTAAATATTCCCCAACAAATCGCCCAATATTCTCTTTCCAAAGTATGAGCTGCAAACTGCTTTGCTAATTGAGCATGAACGTGTTCATCCTTAGCAACAATTAACAAACCACTTGTGTCTTTATCAATCCGGTGAACAATCCCGGGTCGAGTCGGAGCAGCTTGATTGTATTTACTCAAATTTTCTGTATGATGAAGAAGTGCATTAACGAGTGTTCCGGAATAATTACCCAATGCAGGATGTGCGACCATTCCCGGTGGTTTATTAACTACCAGCAAATAGTCATCTTCATATAAAATATCGAGAGGAATTTCTTCGGCTTCAACAAATTCAGGTCGTGGTGCGACCGGAATCCTTACAACTATTTTATCACCTGGGATAACCAAATAATTCGGTTTAACTAATTTGCCATTAACTGTAACAAGCTCGGCTTTTATTAATTTTTGAATTCTTGATCGTGTGGAGTTTTCGATTGAATTAGCGAGGTAAGTATCTATCCTCTCTTTTCGTTTACCGTCAGTTATCTCGAGATTCAGTATTTTTTCGGTTATTATCTTTGCCATCTAAATTTTCTTCTTCCGCCAAATCTACTTTTGTTTCATCTGTTTCAGATTTATCTTTTTCATCGTAAATACGTCCATGGAAAATAAGCATTAATATAACACCCACCGTAACTGATGCATCGGCAACATTAAATATCGGCCATGTTTCATAAGTCTTACCAAAAATTGTGAAATCCCAAAATTCAACTTGAAAAAAATCAACTACACGTCCATACATTAAAGGAGCGTAATCATAAAAAACACCGTAGAATGCTCTATCGATAAAATTACCTAGTGCGCCGCCCAGTATTAGTGCAAGTGATAGTCGGTTTACATAAGATTCATTCTTAATTTTGTAAATGTAATAGATAAGTCCGATTGAAGCGATAAAGGAAAATAGTGATAACAACAATTTAGAATTTACACCGACATTAATACCAAACGCCATCCCGGGATTTTCAACAAAAGTAATTCGGAAGAAATCACCAATAACGGAAAAACTTTCGCCCAGATTCATCCCTTCATGCTTAAGATTCAAGAATGGAATATTGAATCCCTTTACTGCAAGTTTGGATATTTGATCAGTAATCAAAATGAACAATGAAACGTATAATATCCTCAAGTCATTATCCTAATAAAAATTATCACTTACCTTGCATCTTCTGCTTTACTTGTAAACAATGCTGTGTATGAGGAACAGCTTTTAATCTTTCTTTAGGAATTAATGGACAAGTAGGACATAAATTTTGCGGTTCATCGATACAATCAATACAAATTCCATAAGTACCGTTTTCAATTCTTTGGAGAGCTTCTTCAAGATAGGTTAGGAATTTGTTTTCTCTTTGAGCCCACAAATAAAGCTTTTCTCTCTCCATTGCATCAGTACCTTGTTCAGCCATATGTAACGAATAAGGAGAACTTTCATTTACGTATTGTCCTGTAGTCGGATCCATCATCTGATCTTTTAAACTTTGTAGTTGTTCAATGATCTCATTTCGTTTTTGAAGAATGATTTCCTTAAAATCTTCTAAGTCTTTTTTAGGATATCCCTTTACCTTCCTAATTTTTTTACTCGGAGATACTATTTCAACTTCTTGCTGAGTTATTTTTTTCTTAGTTGTTTTTTCGCTTTTAGCTTTAGTTTTTTTTGGGGCTGCCTTTTTAGCTACTGTCTTTTTCACAGTAGTTTTAGATTTTGCAGCTGTCTTTGTGTTTTTTTTCGGGGCAGCTTTTTTCTTTGTGGTAGTTTTAGCAGCCGCCGTGGATTTCTTAACTGTTTTTTTTGCCATTCCCATTATTTATCCTCCCTTGCTGAACTTATTAACGGCTTTTTTCAATTGAAATTTTGCAACTGAATTCGCCAATGTCCCAATTTTCAAGGTACCCGTTGGAAGAAGTACCCGAAGTTAATTCATCAGCTAAAGTTTCGCTTGTTATGTATTCTGAAAATCGACTTATATATTTAATTAATTTTTCGTCAGATTCATAGAAAATTCGGATTTTGTCAATTACGTCAAAATCAGCGTCTTTACGCATGTTTTGAACCCGGTTGACAAATTCTCTCGCATAACCTTCGGCAATTAAATCCTCAGTTAATTCAGTATCAATACCAACGGTTACACCTTCTTCGCTTTCAACCAACCAACCTTCAATTTCGGTACTTATAATTTCGACATCTTCTAAAGTAAGATTAATTTCGTTTTCATCGATAGTAACTTTAAAGCTATTTTCTCTCTCAAGTTTTGCGATGTCATCCTTACTGAATTTAAAAATTTCCGCCGCAAGCGATTTCATCAGTTTGCCATATTTTGGACCAAGCGATTTGAAATTTGCTTTGGCAGATTTATTAACAATTCCGGAATCATCTTCTAAAACTTGAAGTTCTTTAATGTTTACTTCTTCTAGTATAACTTCTTTCATTCTTTCAACTGCATCACGTTTTGACGGAGCTATAGAAACTATAATTTTCTTCAATGGTTGACGAACTTTCAAATTATTTTTTGCACGCATTGATCTCGTTATATAAACTACTTTTTGTGCGACATCCATCTTTAGTTCTAAGTCTTCATCATGATAATTGACTTTTGGGAACTGAACTAAATGAACAGATTCGAATTCTTCTTTTCCGGTTGCTTTATTCAAGTTGTTGTAAATTTCTTCAGTCAAGAATGGAGCAAACGGTGAAGCTAGTTTTACAACTGTGTTCAAGCATTCATATAAAGTTTGATATGCCGAAAGTTTATTTTCGTTCATTTCCGATTTCCAGAAACGTCGTCTGCTTCTCCTAACATACCAGTTGGATAATTGATCAATTGTAAATTCGGAAACCTCACGTGCGGCTTTTGTTACATCGTAATTGTTCATGTATTCTTCAAAATCTTTTACTAATGTTCCAAGTTTTGAAATAATCCAACGATCGATTTCCGGTCGTTTTTCATAAGGAATCATTTCCTCTTTGAAATCAAACTTGTCGATGTTTGCATATAGTGCAAAGAAGGAATATGTGTTAAGTAGAGTTCCGAAAAACTTACGCTGAACTTCAACAATACCCTCTTCATCGAATAATGTGGGTTTCCAAGGCGGACTTGTAGTAACCATATACCAGCGAGTAGCGTCGGCTCCGTATTTATCGAATAATTCAAAAGGATCAACCGTATTGCCTTTTGATTTAGACATCTTCATTCCGTTTTTATCAAGAATCAATTCGTTTACTATAAGATTCTTGTATGCAACATTATCGAATAACATAGTTCCAATTGCATGAAGTGTATAGAACCATCCTCGTGTCTGATCGATACCTTCGCATATAAAATCGGCGGGATAATTCTTTTCAAATAATTCTTTATTTTCAAACGGATAATGATACTGCGCAAACGGCATTGCACCGGAATCAAACCAGACATCAATGAGTTCAGGAGTTCGAGTATAAATCTTTCCGTTTCTCTCAAACTTAATATAATCAACAAACGGTCTATGTAGGTCGATTTCTTCTTCTTTTAAATCGGCAACTTTAATTTTCTTTCCGTCTCTTTCAATATAACCTTCCTTCAATTCAGCAATACTGCCGATAGCAAACATATCACTGTCTTCACTTACCCAAATTGGTAAAGGCGTAGCCCAGAATCTATCACGCGATAAAGCCCAATCTTTATTTTCATCCAACCAATTACCGAATCTTCCGCTTCCAACTTCCGGCGGATGCCAGCCGATTGTTTTATTTAGTTCAACCATTCGATCAGCAATTTGTGTTGTTCTGATAAACCATGATTCACGGGCATAGTAGATTATGGGAACGTTATCAAATCTCCAACTGAAGGGATAAGAGTGAATTATGGTTTCTTTCTTATAAAGTTGACCGCGTTCTCTCAACATTTTGATAATACCTTCATCAGCATCTTTTACAAACTGCCCGACAAAGTCTGTTACTTCTGCAGTAAATCTTCCTCCTCTATCAACAGGCTGCGCAAACGGAAGATCATATTTTTTAGAAATTTCATAGTCATCCGCACCAAATGCGGGTGCAATGTGAACTATTCCGGAACCATCTTCTGTACTTACAAAATCAGCTTCAACTACAAAACAAGCTTTCTTTTCATACTTCACATAGTTGAACAATTGTTCGTATTCTTGTCCGGCTAAATCTTTTCCTTTGTACTCGGAAATTATTTCATATTCATTTCTGATAACTTCTAATCTTTCTTTTGCAAGGATTAGATATGCGTCATCGGTTTTAATTTTTACATAGTCTATTTCCGGTCCGACGGCTAAACCAACGTTTGAGATTAAAGTCCAAGGAGTTGTTGTCCAAACTAAGAAAAATGTATCTCCTTCTTTCGTCAAATCGGATTCTTTTATTTTCATCACAACATAAACAGAAGGATCCTTGGTTTCCCGATAACCTAAAGCCAATTCATGCGATGAAAGCGGTGTTTCCGCCTTAGGATCTTGAGGAACAATTTTATAATCCTTATAGATGAGTCCCTTCTCAAACAGAGTTTTTAAAGCCCACCAAACCGATTCAATATAGTTATTTGTACATGTAACATATGCATCATCAAGATTAACCCAATAACCCATTCGAGTAGTCATCTTTTCCCAAAGATCGAGATAAGTGAAAACAGAATCTTTACATGCCGCATTATATTTTGCAATTCCGTATACGGGAATTTCACTTTTACTTTTTATGCCGAGAGATTTTTCAACTTCGATTTCAACTGGTAATCCATGAGTATCCCAACCGGCTTTTCTGTTAACGTGATATCCTTGTAAAGTTTTATATCGGCATACTAAATCTTTAAGAACTCTTGCCATAACGTGATGGATACCTGGTTTACCGTTTGCGGTAGGAGGACCTTCGTAAAACGTAAATGGTTTGTTTTTGTCTCTAGTAGAAATTGATTTTTCAAAAATTTGTTTTTCTTTCCAGAACTTTAAAATTTCTTCTTCAATTTTGGGATATGAAATATTTCCTTCGTACTGCTTGAACATTATTATTACCGTAATTTTCAGTTAGTGGATTAGTCAGCTTCGTATTTTTTTATTAATTCTTTTTCCGTTCTTAAAAATTCTTTTAACTGCATTTCTATTTCTTTTTTACGGTTAATCATCTCAACCGATTCGCGTTCCGCTTCAACCATAAGACTATCTGCTTTGGATTTTGCTTCACGAATAATTATCTGTGCTTCTCTTTCGGCATCTTCGGCAATTTTTCTATTTAACTGAACTTGATGTTTTAGATTTTCCATTTCCTTTTGGACAGCGATCAATTCGGCAACAGCTAATCCAAAAATTCCCATTACACCCAGCATTACATTACGGAGTGAAAAGAGAATGAAGTTTTCCGTCAAATAATCATTGATACCGAAATAACTTCTGAAGAATGTTACGAGGAACAAACTCATTACAGAAGTAGCAACAATAACAGCAAAGACTAATTTACCGCCATGGCTCCAACCTAGTGTTTTATCAATGATCCAGCCACAAGAGAAGGCAAAAATAGAAAGAATAAACCAGACGGCAAAGTTTAAAATTTCACCTGTAAATAGCTTTGGACTGAGAAAATTCGAGCTAAATATTATCAGTCCAAGTAGAACTGCAGTCGCGTATTTATACACAAATTTGTTTATCATAGTTTGTTTATAACTTCCTTCATAATTTTTGTCATTTTCGGTTCTGCTTCCATCGCGGCGGCAATTATTTCTTCAACATTAACTGCTTTTAAGGAATCCGGGAAACACTCATCTGTTATAATGCTGAAACCTAAAACCCTCATTCCCATGTGATTGGCAACTATATTTTCCGGAATTGTTGACATTCCTACAACATCGGCACCAATTCCTCTCAAAAATCTATATTCGGCTTTAGTCTCTAAATTTGGACCCGGGACAGCAACATAAACTCCTTTGTGGAGTTTGATCCTATTTTCAAGAGCAACTTGTTCTGCTAATTCAATTAGTTCCAAATTATATGGTTCACTCATGTCGGGGAATCTTGGACCAAGTTCATCTTCATTAGGTCCAATCAACGGATTATCACCAAGTAGATTTATATGATCGAGCATCAACATCACATCACCACGTTTGTAAATCGGATTCATCCCACCGCATGCGTTTGATACAAGCAAAGTTTTAACACCAAGAAATTTCATTACTCTTACGGGATATGTAATTTGCTTCATCGTATATCCTTCGTAGTAATGAAATCTTCCTTGCATAGCAACAACTTTTTTATTTTCAATCGATCCAAAGATCAGTTTACCATGGTGAGACTCAACTGTAGAAATCGGGAAATGTGGTAAATCACCATATTCAATTTCATGATCAATTTTAATTTCCTTAACTAATCCGCCAAGTCCGGTTCCGAGAATAATTCCGATTTCATACTCATCTTTTGTGTGTTTACGGATTACTTCTAATGTTTCATTAATCATTTCCCTCAACTTACTCATAAGAGTTTCTCCAATATTTCATCAGCATTAATTTTAGAATCTATATCCTTCTTTGCGGAAGTAAAATCAACTTCGGTTTCCTCAATTATTCTTTCCCTAAAACTTGATTCAAGCAGGTGTGATTGAGTATCTACCATTGCTCGTAATTTTGCTACGAGTAAGTTTTTTTCCTCACGTAGTTTTAGAACTGCATCACGAATATCATTAGCTTTTTCTTTTGCTTCTTCAATAATTTGTGCGGCTTTCAATTCTGATTCTTTAATCAATAGAGCAGTCTGTTTTTTTGCAGATTCAACGGCTTTTGAAGAAGATTCTTGCGCTGATAATAAAGTGGATTGCAAGTTTTTTTCTATTCTTCTGTAACCTTCCATTTGGGAATTCATTTTTTCGATTTCTGCAACCAGCTTTGAATTTTCTGCTTGAAGTCTCTCAACTTCGTCAGATAATTGTTCAAGGTATGCTTTTACTTCATCTCTGTCAAAACCGCGAACTGTTCGACTGAATTCTTGATTTTTTATACTGAAAGGTGTGAATTTCATTGTTCATTCCATTTTTGTGAATAATCACGTTCTCCGAATATTGCCGTCCCAATCCGGATAATTGTTGATCCTTCTTCAATAGCTATATCAAAATCGTTTGTCATTCCCATAGACAATTCTGTTAGGTTGTAACCGATTCCGTTTAATTCTTCTTTCCATTCTCTAAGTTGAACAAAGCAGTCCCGGATAATTTTTTTATCGTCTGTATATGGAGCCATCGTCATTAAACCAATAGGTTTTACATTTCTCGTTTTCTCAGCTACATCAACTAATTTTTTGAGTGAATTGAAATCCCTCAATCCATATTTATTTGATTCATCAGAAGTATTCACTTCGAACAAAATTTTCTGAATTTTATTTTCTGCTTCTGCTCTTTTGTTAATTTCATCCAAAACTTTTTCTGAGTCAACTGAATGAATCATCTCGGCAGATTTAACTGCATACTTCACTTTATTTGTTTGAAGATGACCTATAAAATGCCAGAAAATTCCCTCGGATTTTATCTCCGATTTATCTCGTAATTCTTGAGCTTTATTTTCTCCGAAGTGAAGCAATCCGCATTTTTGCACTTCCTCAATCGCTGAAATCGAATTGTTTTTTGAAACTGCAATCAGCAAAATTTCAGATGAATTTCTTCCGCATTTTCTGCAAATTTCATCGATTTTCTGCTGTAATCTATTAATATTATCGTGAATCATCATGTCTAATCAAGTTTGAGAATCTATTAGTTTTAACCCCAAAAGTCAACGAAAAAACCGAATAAAATTATCTTTTATTAAATATCGTAAACAAAAAAGGGGCTTCGAAAAGCCCCTCTATAAAAAAAGTTTATTTGTTATTTATTAACTACATCCGGTTGTAGAACCGCATGTTGTACATTTTAGACATGTTCCGTTACGAACCATGGTCATACTACCACACTCGGAACAGATATCACCTGTATAACCTTTTTCTTTTGCTTTCACCATTTGTTTATGAGTTGCAAGAACTTTACTTCTTTCGGAACGTCCGTTTGTTCCATTAGTACCATTAGTTCCGGAGTGATTCGGGTCTTCGTATTCATCCGAGGTTGGATCAAGTTCGATCATTCTAACGCTGATAATTTCTTCACTCTCGTAATCATCAGTTTCTGTTCTAACTTTATTTTTCGATTTCATCTTTAATTCTTCTTCGTCAACGTGTGCAAGGTCTGTTCTTCCAAGATAGGTTACTGCAAGTTCTCTGAAAATATAATCAATAACGGAAGTTGACATCTTGATTCTTTCATTGCCTACTACAATGCCGCTCGGTTCAAATCGAGTGAATACAAACGCATCAACAAATTCTTCAAGAGGAACTCCATGCTGCAAACCGAGTGAAATTGCAATTGCAAAATTATTTAACAGACTTCTAAAAGCCGCGCCTTCTTTATGCATATCTATAAAGATCTCGCCTATTTGACCGTTTTCATATTCACCGGTTCGAATGTAAACTGTGTTACCGTTTATCTTTGCTTTCTGTGTGTAGCCGGTTCTGCGATCAGGAAGTCTTCTTCTTTTAGCAATGTATCGATGAATAATTCTTTCAGCAACTTTAACTAAATCGTTTTCTTCTTTGTCCTCTAAGATTTCTTCGATTTCTTCAACAGACATCGAATTAAGAGGTTGGGATAATTTTGACCCATCACGATAAAGTGCGTTGGCTTTTAATCCCAATCTCCATGATTCTAAATAAGCCGATTTAATATCTTCTATGGTTGCTTCGTTCGGAAGGTTAATTGTTTTTGAAATTGCGCCTGAAATAAATGGTTGTGCAACCGCCATCATTCTTATATGTGCTTCGGGCTGAATGAATCTTGTTCCCTTTTTCCCGCATCTGTTTGCACAATCAAAAACCGGATAATGCTCGGGACTTAAGAAAGGTGCTCCTTCTATTGTCATTGTACCGCATACATAATCATTAGCTGCAGCAATTTCTTCTTTTGTATAACCAAGTTCTTTTAATAAATCGAAGTCAAAATCATTGATAAGTTCTTTTTTCAAACCAAGCGTGTTGATTAAGAAATCTTCTCCGACTGTGAACTTATTAAAAGCAAATCCAATTTCGAAGACTGACGGAAGCATACTCTCAATTTTCTTAATTACATCTTCGGTAAAACCCTTGCTTCTTAAACTTTCTTTATTAATGTGCGGACAACCGGCTAAAGTACCGGCACCTTTTGCATATTTAACTATTTCTTTGATTTGCTCGTCCGTATATTCCAACTTCTTAAGAGCCGGCGGAATTGATTGATTAATAATTTTGAAGTATCCGCCGCCTGCTAATTTTTTGAATTTCACAAGTGAGAAGTCCGGTTCAATTCCCGTTGTATCACAATCCATAACCAAACCGATAGTTCCGGTTGGAGCAATTACGGTAACTTGTGCATTTCTGTATCCATACTTAGTGCCAAGCTCAACCGCACGATCCGATTCTTCTCTAGCTGCTTCTAAAAGACTGTTTGGACAAAATTCAGGATTTATACCTTGCGGATAAATCGAGAGTCCTTCATATTCTTCCTTACGAACATTATATGCTGCTCTTCTATGGTTCCTCAACACACGAAGCATATGTTCTTTATTCTTTTTGAATTCGGGAAATGCACCATGTTCTTTTGCCATTTCTGCTGATGCAGCATAAGCGCCCATGTGCATAATCGAAGTTATAGCTCCCGCAATTGCGTAAGCATGATCACTATCGTAAGGAATACCTTGTCTCATTAAAAGTGAACCTAAATTCGCATAGCCTAAACCGAGTGTTCTATAATCATAACTTAATTGAGCAATTTCTTTACTTGGGTACTGTGCCATAAGTACACTAACTTCTAAAACTACAGTCCATAATCTAACGGCATGTTTAAACGCATCAACATCAAATTTATGTTCGGTGTCACTGTAAAATCTCACTAAGTTTAATGATGCGAGATTACAAGCAGTGTCATCAAGAAACATATATTCACTACAAGGATTTGATGCACGGATTTCGCCACTTGCTGGACACGTATGCCATTCATTAATTGTTGTGTGATATTGTAATCCGGGATCAGCGGATGACCATGCCGAAAATGCAATATCATCCCAAAGTTTGGAAGCTTTTACAGCTTTGTATGGCTTCGGAACTCTACCGGCTTTTTTGGCTCTTTCTAATTCTACTCTCCAATATAAACTCCAATCGCTATCGCTAATAACAGCTTGCATAAAATCATTTGTTACACGAACAGAATTGTTTGAATTTTGACCGGAAACAGTTGCGTATGCATCCGAATTCCAATCAGTATCGTAAGTTGGAAATTCTATTGATTTGAATCCAAGCTTTGCCAAGTGAATAACACGTTCTATATAATTTTCCGGCACGTTACTTTTGCGTGCTTCGAGAACTGCTTCTTTTAATCTTTTATTTGTTTTTTTACTAAAGCGGTCGTTCTCGGGATGTTCATCATAGCATGCCTTCATTATTTTATTCAGGTGATAATTACATGCTTTTGAACCTGCTACTAAAGCTGCAACTTTTTGTTCCTCGATAACTTTCCAATTAATGTATTCTTCTATATCCGGATGATCGATATCTAAAGTTACCATTTTAGCTGCACGACGTGTTGTTCCACCAGATTTAATAGCACCGGCTGAACGATCACCAATCTTTAAAAATGACATCAAGCCGGAAGATTTTCCACCACCACTCAGCGGTTCATCGGCACCACGAAGATTTGAGAAATTACTTCCAGTTCCAGAACCATATTTGAAAAGTCGTGCTTCTCTAACCCACAAATCCATAATACCGCCTTCATTAACTAAATCGTCGGATACGGATTGAATAAAACATGCATGCGGTTGAGGATGTGTATAAGCGTCTTCGGATTTTGTAAGTTTACCGGTTTGATAATCCACATAATAATGTCCCTGTGCCGGGCCATTAATTCCATAAGCCCAGTGCAGCCCAGTATTAAACCATTGCGGACTATTAGGCGCACAATATTGACGGGCTAACATATATTTCATCTCGTCAAAAAAAGATAAGGCATCTTCTTCCGTATCAAAGTAATTGGCTTTCCAACCCCAGTAAGTCCAAGTACCGGCTAAACGATTAAAAACTTGACGAGAATCAGATTCGGATGAATATCTTTCTTTCTCAGGCAACTCTTCAAGTCTCTTCGTATCGGCGGCGGACGCTTGTAACCACTTAGGCACATTGTCTTCCTTAACTTTTTTTAGAAGTTTAGGAACACCGGCTTTTCTAAAATACTTTTGGGCAATCACATCGGTTGCTACTTGTGACCATTGCTTGGGAATTACCACATCATCCATTTTGAAAACTATTGATCCGTCAGGATTTTTTATCTCTGAGGTTCTTTTTACAAATTCTATACTATCGAAAGGGTCTTTACCAGCGGTGGTGAACTTACGGGTAATTTTCATCTATTAAATCTCCCTACACTAAAATCTTTGGAAACATTATTTATAAAAACAAATTTTACTAACAGCTTTTTCTTTTTGCTCATCTCGATGTGGAAAGCAAATTAAGTATTATTTTTTTTTTAAGCAATCAATTGATGACATTTTGAAAAAATTAATATATCAGTGTATCAAATAGCACAAATAACGGGGGTGCTAATATAGAAAAATAATTTAAAAGTACAGTCGTCATTTCCTAACTTAATTTATATTTTCGTAAAAGCTAATTAAATCAATAGGATATCAAATGGAATTAACTCGTTCAGCAGGATTATTATTGCATCCAACTTCCCTTCCCTCACCTTACGGAATTGGTGATTTAGGTAAAGATGCTTACAAATTTTTGGACTTTATGCAAGCAGCAGGTCAAACATTGTGGCAGGTTTTCCCACTTGGACCTACAGGTTATGGCGATTCTCCGTATCAATGCTTCTCGGCTTTTGCAGGCAATCCGTTGTTAATCAGTCCGGACTTATTAATTGAAGAAAGCTTACTTTCACAGGATGATGTAAAAGATAAAGAGGCTTTTGATCCGGTCAATATTGATTTTGGATCAATAATTAATTGGAAAAAAGAAGTATTAAAAAAAGCTTATGTCAACTTCAAAGAAAATATGAGTCGTTTTAAAACTGATTATGATTCATTCTGTGGCAACAATACTGAATGGTTAGATGACTATGCCCTTTTCATGGCATGTAAAGAATATCATGGTGGAATTCAGTGGACTGAGTGGGAAAGAGAAATTGCTTTCCGTGAAGGAGATGCTGTTGCAAAATGGTCAAAAAAACTAAGCGATGATGTTGAATATCATAAATTTGTTCAGTTCACTTTTAATAAACAATGGAAATCTGTTGTAAGATATGCACATTCTCACGGAATAAAAGTTATCGGTGATCTTCCGATATTTATAGCGTACGATTCAGCCGATTTATGGGCAAACAAAAGTCAGTTTACCGTAAACGATGAAGGAAAACTTGAAACGGTTGCAGGAGTTCCACCAGACTATTTTAGTGCTACCGGACAACTTTGGGGTAATCCGCTTTATAAGTGGGATGTAATGGAGAAAGATAATTTTGCTTGGTGGACTCAACGATTCGCGAAACTGTTTGAATTGGTTGATATAGTTCGCGTTGATCATTTCCGTGGCTTTGAAGCTTACTATTCGATACCTGGCGATGCCGAAACTGCAATGACCGGAGAATGGATTAAAGCTCCCGGAGAAAAATTATTTAATACTATAAGAGAAAAATTAGGTAAACTTCCTATTATAGCAGAAGACTTAGGAATCATAACAAAAGAAGTTGAAGCACTCAGAGACAAATTCGAATTCCCCGGAATTAAAATTTTGCAATTTGCATTCGGTGAAGGAAATGAAGCAAAGTTTCTTCCTCATAATCATGTAAAAAATTGTGTAGTTCATACCGGTTCACATGATAATGACACAACTCAAGGATTCTTCGAAAAAGAGAGACAAAATGGTAGCGGAATTTACGAGTGGACTCAGGAATATTTGAACTATTACGGTGATGATATATGTTTTGCAGTAATAAAAGCTGCTTATTCTTCGGTTGCTGATATTGTTGTAATTCCGATGCAGGATGTGTTGAATTTGGGAACCGAAGCACGAATGAATTTCCCAAGTAAACTTGGTGGAAATTGGACATGGCGTTTTACTTGGAATCAGATAAACGAAGATCTTGTAAAAACTTATAAGAGAATGACTGAAATGTATGATCGTCCTCCCAAAAAGAAGGAAGAAAATAATTAAAGGATAATGATGTTAAAATTTTTTAGAGATTTGTTAAGCGATAATAAAGAAAATAATCATCAGCACTATTCATCGGATTCGGTATCCGAAAAGAGTGAAAGGAAATTACAATTAGCTACATGTGCTTTATTCTTAGAAGTCGCACATGCCGATGATAAGTTTCATCAAGATGAGCGTGAGAAAATTATTTCTTTAATGAAAGAGATGTTTCAATTGAAAGAAGACGAAATCGAAGAACTAATTAAGCAATCTGATGAAATCGTGAAAGATAGCGTTAGTATTTATGAATTTACCGATGTAATAAATAAACATTTTAATAAAGAAGAAAAATATGAAGTAATTAAAAATTTGTGGCGATTAATTTTGGTTGACGAAAAAGTTCATAAATATGAAGAGCATTTTGTAAGAACAATTAGCAATAATTTTCATCTTGAACATAAAGATATGATTGCCGCAAAATTAGAAGTAAAAGTAGATCTTGGTTTGTAATTATTTAAGTAGAGCTTTGATTAATCAAAGCTCTACTTGAATTATTTTTGTAATTCTGATTCAACTGCATCAATAATTTCATCACTTAATGGTTCAACTTTGCTTCGGTATCTCGCAACAACATCACCATTTTTGGCAATTAAGAATTTTTCGAAATTCCATTTAATATCACCTTGTTCAGTAGTTGGATTGTTAACCAATTTTTCATAAAGAGGTTCTTTATCGTCACCAAGAACTTTTATTTTGTCAAACAATGGGAATTCTACACCGAAGGTTGTGCTGCAAAATTCTTCAATCTCCTTGTTAGTGCCGGGTTCTTGTCCACCGAAATCATTACAAGGGAATGCAAGAATTTCAAAACCTTTATCTTTATACTTTGAGTACAATTCTTGCAATCCGGCATACTGCTTTGTATAGCCGCATTTGCTTGCGACGTTTACAATTAATAAAACTTTTCCTTCATAATCCGATAAAGAAACTTCCTTTCCGGAAATATCTTTAACTTTTATATCATGTATATTTTTAGACATTGATTCGCCTTTATTATTTTGTGCAAAACTGATTATTACAAAAAATATTAGAAACGGAATTACAATTTTTTTCATCAAGTCCTCCGATTGTTTATACCTTAACATAAAAATATAGTGAAATGTTTCATTGGAAGGAAAAAATCCCGGAATTTTTTATCCCGGGATCTTAAAAAAATTAATCAGCCATTAAACAAGAAATTGCAGCTGTATTAACGATATCATCAACACTGCAACCACGGCTTAAATCGAACAATGGTTTTTTCAAACCTTGAACAACCGGACCAACTGCTTCGGCACCGCCTAATCTTTGTGCAATTTTATAACCAATATTACCGGCTTGTAAATCCGGGAATACTAAAACATTTGCTCTTCCCGCTACTTCACTACCGGGAGCTTTCTTTTTACCTATTGAATCAATTATTGCCGCATCAAATTGTAACTCGCCGTCGATTTTTAAATTTGGTCTTTTTTCTTTAGCAATTTTCAATGCTTCCAAAACTTTATCAACTAAATCATGTTTTGCACTTCCTTTTGTTGAAAAAGATAGCATCGCAACATATGGTTCTTCACCTGTTAACTTAAAATGATTTTCGGCTGTTGTAACAGCGATATCCGCTA
>QZJX01000064.1 GCA_003599395.1 Ignavibacteriales bacterium
TTACTTAAGAGAGAAAATGAAAAAAGCCGGAGTGAAAGCAAGATTTATTCGAGGTGGCAGCACAAAATATCTCGTTGAAATGTTGGAAGAAGGATTAACTGATTACATTCTTGATGGACAAACTTTCGACCTGGAAGGTGTTCGTTCAATGAGAGAAAATCCGGGACACGTGAACACTTCACCTTTTACAAGTTATAATTATCACGGCAAGGGAAATTTTGCATCTCTTGTAGATGCGGCAGTATTAGGTGCAACCGAAGTCGACTTAAATTTTAACGCAAATGTTGTAACACATTCAGACGGATATTTACTTCACGGAATCGGTGGATGGCAAAACTGTCTTTTCTCCAAATGTACAATTTTAGCAATCCCCTCTTTTAGAGATAGGATTCCTGTAATTGTTGATGAGGTTACCACACTTGTTGGTCCCGGTGAATTAATAGATGTAATCGTAACCGAAAGAGGGATCGCAATTAATCCGAAACGGAAAGATTTATTGAAAGCTGTTAAAGGTTCATCGCTTCCGATAAGAACTATAAAAGAAATCTATGACGAAGTTGTTGAACTTTGCGGAGTTCCTAAAAAACCGAAAGTAAAGAAAAACAAAGTTGTAGCGGTTGTTAAATGGGTTGACGGAACATTACTCGATTCGGTATTTCAAAAAGTTTCGTAATTTTAGTTGAAAATTAATCTTAATCTAAGACTATGAGAAATTTAATTTCAATACTGATCACATTTGTCTTTATCTCATGCAATGTAAATGATACTAATGATTCGGAAAGAATAATTACATCACCAGTACCAGCACAAAAAATCGATAAAATTATCATCAATGGAAATGCATTAATTGCTGAGGTAGTTTATACTACTTCAACACCTTGTTGGGTCTATGATAGAGTTGAAAAGTCACAGAACGATACTATATTTACGGCAAAAGTATTTGCAAGAAGTGATGGCAGTCAGATTTGTCCACAAGTAATTGACTCAATCCTAGTTAAACATTCTATTATTTTTCAATCCGGTGGTGATAAAATTTTAAGATTTTGGAGATATGATTCAACCTATCTTGATACAACAATAACAATCAAATAAGAGATTCCATCATTTGGGCAGATGGAATCTCTATTTCTTAGTTTTTTATTCTTCTAACAAAAGCTTTCGCTTTCTCTGACATTCTCTCAAAAATTATGTAAAGCACCGGTATAACAATAAGTGTAAGAATAGTAGTAGTTGTTAAACCTCCTATAACTGCACGAGCTAACGGCGACCAAGTTTCGGCACCTGAACCAAGCTCAATTGCAAGAGGAACCATCCCTAAAATTGTTGTCATAGCAGTCATTAAAACAGGGCGCATTCTTGCAAGACTTGCTTCCATCACTGCATCCATCAATTCAAAACCTCTTTCTCTAACTTGGTTTATGTAATCCACCATAACAATTCCGTTATTAACCGCAATTCCAACCAACATAACTAAACCAACAAGAGCCATTACACTTATTGCAGTTCCAGTAATGAAGAGAAAACCAAATACGCCGATAACCGAAAGCGGGACTGTAAACATTATAATTAACGGAGAAATAAGCGACTCGAATTGTGATGCCATAATCATATAGACAAGAAGAATAGCAGCAAGAAATGCCAAGCCCAAATAGAAGAAAGCTTCTTGTTGATCTTCAGCCGTACCACCGATTATTACTTGATATTCTGATGGTCTGGGTGTCTCTGAAATAATATTGTTGACAATTTCAACAGCCGCAGAAAGATCAACACCCGAAAGAGCAAATCCAACAGAAACATATCGATCTTGGTTCTCTCTAAAAATAGTAGGTGAAGATTCTTCCTCTTCAATTGTAGCCATATCTTTTAATTGGACCAGCGATCCGTCGAAAAGCGGAATCTGCATTTGTTCTAAAACTTCTTTTTGATTTCGATATTCTTTTGCGAATTGAACTCGGATATTATACTCATCTCCCTCTTCACGAAATTGAGATACTACTTTACCTTGTATTGCTGTCGAAAGATTACTTGCAACCGATAAAGTAGATAAGTTCAAGTCATTCAGTACATCTTTGTTTAAATGAACTTGGAGTTCAGGAGTAGATTCTTTTATGTTAAGAGTAATATCTACAAACCCGGTAACTTTTTCGAATTTAGCTTTCAATTGATTAGCAATAGATGTGGCACCGGCAACGTTAAAACCAATTACTTTCACCTCAATATCTTTTTCTGTAGTGAAAGCCCCGCCTTCTTGGAAAAAGTATGTAACGCCGGGAATATCATCAAGACGTTTACGAAGCGAATCTTGAATTTCAAACTGTGTTATACTTCTTTCTTCTTTTGGTTTAAGTCTGATAAGTGTTTCAATAGTACTTGATGTAGTTCCGAATGCACCAATTCCCTCTCTTTCACCGTAAAAAATAGCCATTGATTCAAGAGCTTCTTCCGGAACAATATCATTTATAATATCTTCAATTTGATAAGCATATAATCGTGTTTTTTCAATAGGAGTTCCGGATGGTGATTCCATCATGAAATTTATAAATCCTTGATCGGTCTTGGGTAAGAATTCACCGCCTAAAAATGTTGTTAGCCCTAAAGAAATAAAAAACATTAACGTAACCGAACTCATAACCGTTTTACGGTGAGATAATGACCATCTTAAAATCATACCATAATTTACTTTCAAATTTTCAAGCCAATCACCAACTTTCTTTTTAAGTCTATTAAATAATCCATTGCCTGTCGATTTTTCAATTTGTAATATTCTTGAAGACATCATCGGAACTAATGTTAGAGCAACAAGCAAAGAGACAATTAAACTGAACGTAATTGTCAAAACAAGATCTTTAAAGAGTTGTCCGGTAATATTCGGCACAAACAAAACCGGAATAAACACACTTATAGTCGTTAGTGTTGAAGCAGTAATTGCCATACCAACTTCGGAAGCGCCTTTTTCGGATGCGATGAAACTATTGTCGCCCATTTCACGGTGACGATAAATATTTTCGAGAACAACAATCGAATTGTCAACAAGCATTCCAATTGCCAGAGCAAGTCCTGCCATGGATATAATATTCAAAGTGATATCGAATGCAAACATTGCCGCAAATGTTGCTAGAACCGACACAGGTATTGAAATTCCCATAATTATACTTCCGCGGAAATTTCTCAAGAAAAAATAGATTACAATGAAGGCCATGACAAAAGCAATTACGGCAGTGTTGCTTAAATTGCTTACTGATAATAAAATGAAATCAGTTTGATCCCACATATTAGTTAGTCTTGTCCCTTGCGGTAATCTTTCAATTATATCCGGTAATACTTCTTTGACTCGACGAGATGTTAGAACGGTATTGGCATCGGATTGTTTCATGAGAAACATCATCACACCTTCACCATTATCAACTCTTACCTCTGACGCATTCTCTTTATATCCATCTTCAACTTTTGCAACGTCTTTCACTTTTACAGGATGATTGCCCCTCATCGTTACAATAGTATTCTCAATTTGATCTATCGTACGATATTCACTAAAGACCCTTAGGTTATAACTTTTATCCCTTGTTTCGATCGTGCCCGCGGGTAAAAGACCGCTCCCGAGCTGGATAGCGCTAACAACATTATCAGGTGATAAACCGAATGAAGCCAATAATGTTGGATTAATATTGACATTAATTTGTCTCTGCAAACCGCCTTGTGTTTGAACCGAGGCAACACCTTCAACTCTTTCAAGCAACGGTTCAATTGTTTCTTCGGCAAGACGTCTTAGTTCAGCCGAACCAAGATAATCTGAACTAAGATTTAAAAACAAAATTGGCATCATTGAAGGATCGAAAACAAATACGAGTGGTTCACCGGCATCCTGTGGCAGTAAGTCTCGGATGTAATCAATATTTTTTCTAACATCAACTTCCGCTTGGTTCATATCGGTACCATACTTAAACTCAAGCGTAACTATTGATGCCCCTTTAAATGATTGGGAATTCACTTTCTCGATATTTTTTACGGCGGATACACTTTCTTCGAGAGGACGCGTAATGAGATTTTCTATATCTTCAGGTCCAACTCCTGAATAATTAGTTACAATTCCCGCTATCGGGAATGTGATATCAGGAAAGAAATCAATTTTAAGTTGAGAAAATGAGAAGAAACTAAATCCGATCACAATTGCGTAAATCATTATTAATGTGATCTGACGACGTAACGAAAATTTACTAAGTATCATTTACAAGCTTCCTATTCGATAATTTTTACCAAGTCTCCATCTTTGATAATATTTTGACCAACCACTACAACTCTATCGCCTTCACTCAATCCATCAGTTATTTCAACTCTTCCGTCACTATTGATACCAATTTTTATTTCAGTCAAAACGGCTCGGTCATTATCAATTTTATAAGTGAAGTGTTTTTTTACCGACTTTTGCACACCGGTTTCCCTATCAATTTTAACTTCTGTTTGCTGTTGAACCGCGGTTTCGGGAATAATAATTACGTTATCTTTTGTCACCAACTCAAGATTGAATTTACCGAATAAACCGGACTTAACTCTTTCGTCGGCATTCAAAATAAGAACTTCAATTTCAAGAGCATTTGTAACCGGGCTTAAAGCTTTATTAATTCGGTTTACTTTGCCTTGATAAACCACTTCGGGTATTGATGGAAATTCAATTTCAATCAACTGACCAAGTGCAACATGATTTGCATCCGTTCCGCTAACCATTAATTTTGCTTTCATGGATTTAGAATTAACGACTTGTGCAACCGGTTGACCGGCAGTTACCATTTGATTTTCATCAAAATTAATTGCTGCGACAACGCCGGCAAAAGGTGCTTTAATGAAACTATTTTCGTAATTCTCTTCGGCTTGTTTTAACTGACTTTTTGCAAGATCAAAATTAGCTTCTAAAGTTTTCATTTGAGATTCAGCTTGATCAAATTGCTGCGGACTTACAGCTTTTTGTTCGAACAATTTTAGCATTCTTTCATAATTCTGCTTAGCTAATATGAATTGAGACTCAGCGGATTTCAACCCGGCTTTTGCCATTTCTAAATTCTGTTTTAAAATTTCATTGTACTGTTCGGCAATGACTTCATCTTTTTTAACATTCTGCCCGACTCGAACATATATCTTTTCTATTTTTTCATTCAACTTGGCAAATACAATAGCATCATTTTCAGCTTCGACACTTCCTGTCAAGCGTAGATATTGTGAAATTGTATTTGGTTTCACATCATATACTTTTACAGGAATAACAGTCTCGTTTACTGTGTCATTCTGTTCGTCACATGCAATCAATATCAAAAGTGACAAGATAATTATTGAGATTTTCTTTATCATGATTTCCCCGTTAAAACTTAATTCCAAATTGTGTTTAATTTTCCGATTGACTGCAATAACTTTAACTGACTAATATTGTAGTCGTATATACCTTGTTGATAATCAATTTTGCTATTAATGTATAATAATTGCGCATTCAGTACATCGAGTTGAGTACTCATACCTTGTTCATAAAGTAAATTTGATATTCGTAAACTTTCATTTGATTGTTTTAGTGTCTCTTGCAAACTTTCAAGATTTGAAGATGCTTCATGATATTTGAAATAACTTTGTTCAATAAACAACTCACTCTGATCTTCAAATTGTTTTAATGCTAGCTCCATTTGATCGGAACGAATTTTTGCTTTCTGCCATTCAATAATTTTACTTCCGCCTTCAAAAATTGGCCAATTAACCGCAAGGGCAATAGATTTTGAACGAATGTAATCATTCCATGAAACATTTATGTCTTCCATTTGAGCTTGATGATCCACACTTGCGGATATTGCAATTTTAGGAGCAAAGTTTGCTAATGATAAATATTCGCCTTGATTGGTTGCATCTAATTGGTGCCTCAGTGCAAGCAATTCATGCTTGTTTTTAAGACCAAGCTGTTTTAATTCTGTTAAAGTTATGTTGTCGATTTCTTTCAAAAATTTTTTGGTCGTCAAAGAATCAACAACTACAAGCGAATCTTCAAGTGACAGATTTAAGAAACTTTTCAATTGCTGCTTCGAAATTCTCAAGCTGGATTTTGCAGATTCAAGTTTAGGCAAAGTGCTATAATATTGTGCTTTAGCTCTTTGAAGATCGAGCTCGGTTGCAACTCCCGCATCATATTGGTTCTGTACTTGAGTTAAATTTTGTTCAGCCACTTTGACTGCTTCGCTTGCAATTTCAAAAAAAGATTGAGCTAGAATTATTCCGTAATAACTTTGCATTCCATTTAATACTGTCTCAGCTTCTTTACCTTTTAATTCTTCGGCTAACGATTTCTTTATACTTTTTTGTGCGCTGATATTAAAAATTCTAGCACCGCCTGTAAAAACCGGCAATGATAAACTTAATGAATGTTGAAAAGTGTATGGAGTTCCGACTGTAAAACTTTGTCCCATAAAAACAAAAACGGGTAACTCGACATTTTTAACAAACATACCTTGATAAGAGAATGTAGGTAAAAAAGTAGAATAACTTTTTAATACTTCCAGATTCTGAGATTCATAGTCAAGTATTTTTGATTTGAGCGAAAGATTTTCATTGAGTGATTGAGTTACAACTTCATCCAGACTCAAATAAATAATATTCTTTTCATTCTGAGCAATTAATGAACCAAATGAAACGGTAAAAAGGAAAATGATAATTGAGATTTTTCTCATTCAAATCTCCGAACTAGTTTTTATCAGTAACAAATTGTTGTTTCCAAAATTTTAGATAATTGTGCATGACATCTATAAATTCTTCTCTGTTCAATATTCCGGAGGTATATTCTGTTAAAGCAATAATAAGACCTCCCAAAAAATTTCTTGCAGCGGATTCGATTTCAATATCTTTTTTAAGTTCACCTTTTTTGCGAGCTTCTTTAAAAATACCAAACAGTACTATCCAATCATTTTTTGAAAGTTCATTCTTGAAAGCTTTCACTCTCTCCGGTACAACCATAAATTGAATGAAAGCCGAGAACTTCACAAGGTACGGATAGTCACTAATAAACCTGATGTAGAATTCAATTATCCCATCAAGTTTTTCAGAAAAATTTGATTTAATTAAGACGTATTGCTCTAGGTATTGTTCAACAATTAATCTTGTCTCTCTCATCATTTCGAATAAGAGATTTTCCTTATCGCCGAAATAATAGTAGAGTACAGGTTTTGTTACTTCTACCGCTTCGCAAATTTCTCTTACAGATACGTTGTGATAACCTTCATTAGAAAATAATTCAGCGGCGGCTTGAAATATTTTTTCTTTTGTCGCTTTTTTTAGTTCTTTTGACATTATTTTGCATATTTTATACTTACCGGTCGGTAAATTTACCAAGAAGTTCAATATTTTGTCAAATAGATTTTAAACAAAGGGATTAACACAAAAAAGTCCCCTACCTAATGGGCTTAAGATAAGGGACTTTGAGGATTTATGAAGAAAGCAGCATTTTATAAATTAAATACTAATGCGCCGCTTATGTAAGGATAATATCCGGCTCTCAATTGGAAAGCCATTGAGTTGCTGAACCAGTAATTAAAACCAACTTGACCACTATAGAAAAAACCACCTGCGCTTGCAGAAGGTTCAGGCATATTTGTGTTACCATCCCACTCCCAAGAAGCACTGGCAACGTTATAACCTAAGGCAACACCAGCAAACGGATCAAACTTTGCACCCGGAGAGAAGTGATAATTTGCCTGAGCAGCAACAATTATATTTGTGTAGCTCCATTCACCTTTTGCCGTGAAGAAATTCATTTCTTCCGAAGTACTCGCATACGAAGCAAATATACCGCCTTGAATATTGTCGCTAAGTTTTAAGAAATTGAATTCAAGAGTAAATGGAATTGCATTATCACCATCCAAACCACCACCACCATAACCGGCACCTAAACCTATATTACTTCTGTTGATATCAAATTGGGCCATTGTTGCTGTCGTAAAAAGTACAATTAATATTGCAAAGAATTTTATTGAAGATTTCTTGAACATATGCCGCTCCTTTTTGTTTATGGAAAAAAAAATTATTACTAAAGTTTATTTCTGATTTCTCTATTCATTTTACTAGTTAACGGTTATGGTTACGCTTTTTACGATTTCGGCAACCGCGTAATATGTTTTACCGCCTGCACTAATCGGGGCATAATTATATTTAACTACTTGCAGCATAGCTTGACCACTTATTCCGCTAATGTCACCTGCCGGGATAGTATAACTTCCGTTATCGCTTAGACCTTCGGCTGCATAATAACTTCCGGAATTATCCAAAGCAGCGAGAACAACCAATACATTAGAATTATTGGAAGCATTACCCCAAGTGATAGTAATTCCACCTGATTTACTTACTGTTGCATTATTTGCGGGACCGGTTAATGAGAAATTGCTGGGGCTTTGGACTCCACCGCTCATTTGAGGTATCGATCCATTGCCGCTTACCTGCCAATTGTGATTAGATCCGTCAAAACTTACACCTGTCAAAGTTTGTGTCGGATTGCTTGGAGATGGCGTCATATAAAACGTTGTACTTCCTTGAGAAGTTTTACCCAACGAATTTCCGTTTACAGAAACATTACCGCCATCTATACCAGTACCAAATTGTGCAAATGCCATGGACAATTGAGCTGCCGGAAATCCTGGCATTGTTTGAAATTCATAATTTATGGTCGCCAACACACCATCAGAATTTCCACCGAAGTCTGGCATTGGTTGTCCGCTTGCATTAGTGTTTCCGCTTCCCCCGCCATCTTCAGGTTCGGTTGGACTACCATCCTCTTTGTTACATGATATTAACAGAAACATTGAGAATAACATCATTATTAATACGATTTTACTTAGCTTCATAACACCCTCATATATTTTGGTTAGTTTATTTATTTGATTAGCATTAATTTTTTGGTTTGAACGAAATTACCGGACTCGAGTTTGTAGAAATAAATTCCACTTGATAAGTTTTGTGAGTAATTATTTGCATCAAATATTGCCGAGTAACTTCCGGCTGCTAGTTCATTGTTTACAAGAGTTGCAACTTCTTTTCCAAGAACATCATAAACTTTAAGAGAAACAAAACCACTCTCTGGAATCGAAAATTTTATTGTAGTAGATGGATTAAATGGATTTGGATAGTTTTGAAGTAATTCAAAACTATTTGCTAATTCTTCTGTTTGTTCAACTGAAGTTGTAATTCCTAAATCCGAAGCTTTTATTTTATACAGCCCGGGTCCATCCAATCCGATCAAAATAAATTCGCCATCAAATAGTATTGACAAAACTCTGTCAACATTATCTATTCCATCGTTAAAATCTGTAAAGTTAGAACCACCATCCGTACTATATGCAAACCCTTCTTTACCTTGGAAAATGTTATTACCATCTACAATTAACGAAGCTGTTAAATACGGATCTTTTTCTTGCCATGTTTCACCTTGATCCTGACTTAGCCATAATTTACCGGCGCCTGCCCAGATTCCATCTTGATTTTCTGCATATGCATATATTCCGGAACCATCTCTATCATACCCGGTTTTAGTCCAAGTTTGTCCGTCATCATCGGAATGGTAACCACTTATGTAAAGTCTACCAGAATTAGATTTATAAATCTCTCGAGTTGTAGAAAATGGCCAGCCGGTGACTTGAGTCCAAGTCTCGCCACGGTCAGTACTTTGAAAGAAAACTTGAAAATTTGAATAAGCATACATGAGATTCTGATTTATAACTTCAATGGAGGAAACCTGACTTTGGGTAACATTTGTATTGTTCCATGTCTCGCCATTGTCATCAGAATAAATCAGCGTTGATCCACCGAGTGATATTATTGCACCGGCAAATAATCTGCTTCCATCGGATTCAAGTGAAACTATCCCCATTGCGTTTACCGGTAAACTTGTCCAAGTTTCACCTTTATCATCACTTTTTAATAGATGACCGTTTGTTCCGGCAAAGAAACTACCTTGATGAATTATCATATCATGAACAATTGTATTGTTCACGTTCGTGCCATAGACTTTCTTCCACTCTGCTTGAGCAAATAATATGGGAGTTAGTAGAAATAAAAAGAAAAGTACTTTTTTCATAAGATATCCTTTCATTGGTTTTTCGATTTTAGGACATGGTAGCGATTTTTGTGCCGAAGTATATTTCAAGGAAATAAGCCACAATAACCGATTATGTGTTGCTTGTAAGCAACAGATAAAAAATATTAAGTCGCTTTTAACCGACTAAACTAATTTTCTGATTTAGATTTTGTATTTTTACATAAACAAAGGAATGAGATCATGGAAAGTTTAACACAAAAATTAAAAAACAGTCTGAATTTTACTTTAGTATTAGGTTTTCTGTCTCTTACCTGGTTAATAATTGATTATTTTGTAATCGAAACCATTTTAGCGGAAGGTTTAGGGAAATTCAGTTTAGAATGGATTTTACTTGTTGCCAGCGGGATAGCATTTATAGTTTTTCACATTTCGGTTTTTATAACTATTTACTATGGTTATAGAGTTACCATGAAATTCAAAAGTGAAATGAAGAAAAGCGGTAATAATATAACAAAACAGCTTGAACAAGAATCTTAGAAGCGAGTTATTGAATAAATGAAAAAAATCGGTTTAGCATTAGGAGCAGGAGGAGCACGTGGGTTAGCCCACATTGTTCTTATTGAAGCTTTAGAGGAATTGGAAATACAACCGACAATTATTGCAGGTTCGAGTATCGGTGCGATTGTGGGAGCATTTTACGCTGCCGGATTTAAAACCGATGAAATGAAACATATCCTACACCAGATTATTCATGGTACAAAAAGTAAATTTTGGGAAATTCACAAAAAATCTGACTTTATTAAATACTTTGACTTACTTGATCCCACCATAAAAATCGGTGGTTTACTCAAAGGAGATAAACTAGCCAATTTCTTGTCAACACAACTTAAGATTAATGATTTCAATAAGTTACAAATTCCGCTTAAAGTTGTCGCAACTGATTATTTTTCCAAGAATCAAGTAGTTTTAGACAAAGGTGATTTAATTTCAGCTGTTAGGGCTAGCTATGCGTTACCATTTTTATTCTCACCCGTTAAGAGAGAAAAAAAGCTACTTGTTGATGGTGGCATGGTAAATCCACTCCCTTATGACATACTCTTTAACGATTGTGATTTAACGATTGCAGTAGATGTTTCAGCTTCGAACGGAGCACGCACTAAATTAGACATTCCCCCGGCATATGAAGTTTTCTTTTCGGCGTTTCAAATTATGCAAGGTTCTATCATTAACGAAAAGACTAAAAATATTGCTCCCGATATTCACATTCGAACAAACATCGAAGATGTGAGAGTACATGAATTTATGAAAGCAGATACTATTTTGGAAAGTGCCCGACCATATAAAACTGAGTTGAAGAAAAAGCTAACAAAATTACTTAGTCTCTAAGTACTTTTTATATTTAGCTAAGCCGTCCTGTGTCGCAATCCAAAGTGTACCCCTGCTATCTTCAACTAATCCATTGATGCTTTGACTAAGAATTCCGGAGTTATTTGGTCTGAAAGCGATTGATGTATTTAGATCGAGAAACCTGAACAACCCACTACTAGTTGCTATCCACTTGTAACCATCTCTATCAACATATAAATCGTTCATAGTTAGAGAAAGATCACCAATAAAAACAGATTGCCACTGAGAATTATTATAAACTCCTAATCCCCCGATGATTCGTTCTGTTGTTAAGTTCGGGTATGTGATTACTTGAGCCGAAAAGGCTGCCCAAGTATTACCTTCGGCATCAATCTCAACACCTATAGTGTTTGAATTGGGTATATTATTATTCTTGCGTCCAAATTTTTGGAAGTTGGTTCCGTCAAATCTAGTTAAAAATGTATCCGCAACAACCCATATATCAGTTAAACCGCATTCAACTTCTTTTATAAGATTAGAAGGTAAGTTTGAATTTTCAGTTCTCATTACTTCCATGGTTTGGTTTACCATTTTAACCAATCCGCCCCAACTCCCTATCCAGATGGTTCCGACACCATCACCCGTAATAACGTTTATCCTATTATTTCTCAGCTCAGAATTTGCAGTAGTATAAACCTGCATGTTATTCGGGTCATCAAAACGAGCGAAACCTCCTTCAGTTCCAATCCATTTAGTATCATTTTCATCCACAAATACATCGGTAACTCTATCATGCGGCAACAATGAGTTTGATTTATCAAACGTCTGGAAAACATTATTTTGAAATCTGACAATACCTTTGTCAATCGTACCTATCCAGACAATTCCCGATGATTCAACGGCAACAGATGTTAAAATATCTGTTGGAAGCGGTGAATTAAGTTTACGATAATCAACCCAGATTGAAGTATCACGCAATGCAAGATTTACATTTGTCACCTGACTACTTTTTACTGCAACAATCGCTTGATTATCTCTATGCTGCTCAAAACTAAATCTTACATTATAACTTCCGGGCAGCAAACCTTTGATAACAGTTGGACTAGTTTCGGTTAACAAAGAGTCATTTATATAAATTTTCGCATCTCGTGGAGATGAAACCAAATTTAGACTACCGCGCATTGAAGGATTAACTAGATAATTTACATCAATTTGTGGTGGTTGAACACTACTTGCTTCTATAAAAACAGATGTATCTTTCCAAAGATTACGTTTTAATCCAACCTCAAAAAGTTTTTCTTCAATAAAAGGAATGCTATCGGGAGTAAATCTTCCGGTGAATCTTCCATCAAGATAAATTTTAAATCCCGCCGGTTCGGAATCGACAAAGATCATACCTTTCGGTGGTTCAGGTTCTGACGGTGAAGTCGATACTTCCTTATCACAGGAAACCGTAAATAAAATAATGAGTATAACCAACAATAACTGAAGTAAATTTTTTCTTTTCATAATTAATTCTCGAACAAAACCTTATAGCCAAAACTTGTTATATAATCTGATTGAATAGTAATCCTTTTTGTTTCTCGATTGAGACTTCCAAAAACACCGAAACCACCGTCAACATTTGAATAATCTGATTCGTTAACTCTAACTGTATATTTATTATCCTCTAAAATGGAAGCATAGTACCGCGAGAGGTTTTCATCCAATGATAGAACTTCAACTATTCCGTATGTAGAAATAGTAATATTCTCTTTAGCAATATTTTCCGATAAACTTTGAAACGCATGATTAATTGCATTCATTGAATAAGATACAGCACGGGATTTTGACGCAACGGGATAAATAGGAATTAATTCACCGTTGTTATCTACCAAACGAACAGGAAGATGTAACCATTTTTGAGTTGATGTTCCCCCGATATTTTCAAAGTATTTCACCTTTATTCTGCCTACATAAAAATTGTCCGTATCTTCGGTTGTCCAAACAATATTTACGTTACTAGTATTCACAGGCGGAATTGTATTTGAAGTTTCTTGTGTATTATAATTGAATCTACCCGGTGTATAACAAGATGCTCGCAATCTTTTACCGTTTCTAAGAGTTGCTTCTATTTCTAACAGTTCACCTTTACCTGTTGGTTTGAATTTATCTAAATAATAAAAATGGAAAAGTGAATCCGGATTTGTAGGATTAAATACGGTGTTCTCTTCAAAAATGTAAACTGTATCTTGATACCACAATCTGATATCCGCACCAAGGTATGCCGGATTCTCGTCATAAACCGAAGGATCGTAACCATCGACATCATAGCTGCTAAACAATGAAGCGATTTGTAATGCAGTATCTCCCCTTACAAGGCAAGTTAAGGCAAATTTTTCTTCGAAGTCCCCTTTTGGACTAAAGTTTTCTTCGCAGCCCAAAAGAATGAATACAGTTAAAGCAAAAAATAGTATTTGTAATTTTTTCATATAGCCACCTTCACAGTCGCAGTCGGTAAAAACGGCAGCATGTTCACCCTTTCACCCGTGTCCCGTTTGAAATAGAAAATGTTAGCGCGATCATAAACGTTGATAATACTTAAATCGAGTTCCATCTTAATAAAACTGAAATCGAATTTCTTTGAAAGTGTAAAATCTAATCTATGATAAACCGGAAGCCGTTCGATATTTTTATCCCCGAGAATTGTATATGGATTAAAAGAATAACCACCGGGATCAACATCAAAGAAATTACCGGTATAATATTTATCATAGAAACCTACAATCGGAGTAAACGGTAATCCGGAACTATAAGACCAAATTGCATTAGCGCTCCAACCCGCTCCAAAGTTATACTCAAGTCCAAAATTGAAAGCATGTCTGGAATCAAATTTAGGATAATATAACCAGCCATCGACTTCCTTGAATGCCCAGCTTAAAGAATAAGAAGAATTTATTTTGAATCTATCGATTGCATAATTAAGAATAAATTCGGAACCATAAGCCTCACCGTCGCCATTAATTAGGTCATCGTCATAATCAAAAACTTTCTTTTCATTTATTGCGGCTAGGTTAGTAATTTTTTTGTAATAACCTTCATACTTGAGTAATAGATTTTCGGTCAAGAAGAAATCCGCTCCAAAGGTTAAATGTACAGCTCGTGAAGGTTCAAGGTAATCGGGAAGAATTGTCCAAGGCTCAAATAATGAGATGACTTCATTTTCATCAGAAACCGTTGCAACTTCTTGTTGATAAAGACCAGCAGCTGATTTAAGAGTTAGAAATGGGAACAATTGATATGTCATGCTAATGCGAGGTTCAGGATAAATTCCGCCGCTTTCAGTTAAGCCGGTTAAATTTAATCGTGATCCAATATCAATCCCCAAAGATTCCCATCGCAGTAGTTTGTATTTTAGATAGATACTAAAGTTACCAGAGAATTCTTCGATATCAGACAATGCACCTTGACTATTTGATTGAATGAGTTTTGTATTAAGCGCTTTAAATTCAATACCAAAACCCAGTTCATCTTTTGTTGGCCATACATAATTGAAATCAAGACTAAGAGTCATATCATCAACTTCGTTTCTGCGAGGTTTGAAATCAGATTCATTTGGAATAACTTCACCTTCAAATTTGCTAACGCTAATACCTAGTCTGGAATACAACGGCACATCATAAATTTGAATCCATTCAAAACCGAATAAGTTATTACTCCATTGATAATCTTCGGCAAGAGGGTCTTCATCATCAAGTTTATCACTTGAAAAGAATCCGAAGAAATAAAATCTTCCGTTTTCAATAATTGCTGGGTCAGAGTAGTTCAATTTAAAAGAGAAATCATAAAAATCGATAGGAACACTTTGATCATTCAAGAAATTCTTCAAGACATCATTTGATAAACTCTTTCTTCCCGTAGCCATAAATGAACCATTTGGAATAGGTCCTTCAACCATCATTTTACCCGTCAATAAACTTGCGCTTGCACTTGCACCGAATTGATTTCTATTACCATCCTTAGAAACGATACTTAAAACAGAAGAAAGTCGTGAGCCATATTCTGCTGTGAAGCCGCCTTTATAAAACTCAACACTATTTATCATTTCGGGATCGATAACGCTAAACAAACCTAGTGCATGGAAAGGATTATAAATTGTGACACCATTGAGTTTTACTAAATTTTGATCGCTTGTACCACCGCGTACATAGTATTTAGCGGAAACATCACCTGTAGTTCTTACACCGGATACATATTGAAGTGATCTCAGTACATCAGTCTCAACACCTTTTGGTAATGATTGCAATGTCTTAACCGAAATTCGTTCCAATCCGATATCAGTTTGATTCTTTTGAATTATACGTTCGCCGATTTTTTCAATTGCACCAAGTTCAACACCTTCCGGAGATAACTTAATATCAAGCTGTGTTATTTTACCAGGAGCAATAAAAATGTTAACAGTTTTTGTCTGATAACCGACAAATGATACTTTCACTAAATAATTTTTATTGGCCGGAATTTGATTGATGAGATACAATCCGCGTTCATCAGTTGAGGCGCCGGTTTGAAGTTCATCGATATAAACATTAGCGTAAGGTAAAAATTCACCGCTTGTTGAATCGGAAACAATACCTCTTAATCTACCGGTCTGCTGTGCACTTAAGGAAAGGCAAACGAATAGGAATAAAAAAACATAATAGAATAATTTCATTTGAAAACCATAAGGAAGGCAATAACAGTCTTCCCCCCGTTATTAGAATAAAATACTAAATCGACCGGATAAAATAATAAATGAGATTTAGAATTTCATGATTATTTTTAAATGATGGTTGATATAAATTGAATCAACTTTATTGAATAGATAAGGTCACAAAGTTTCACGAAGTAAGCACAGAGTCTCACAAAGAAGACATTTCAGTTATTGATTCCCGCTTTTGCGGGAATGTCAAAAAAAAGTCGATAATTCCGTGATGCTTACACACGGAATCTATGGATTAATGGATTGGATGAATGGATGAGTGGATTGTTGGATCATGGATTAGTGAATTATAGATTGGATGGTTGGTAAAGTGGAATAATGGAATTTGGGGTAATTGGTTGATTGAAGGATTATGGTCACAAAGTTACACGAAGTACACACACAAGAGGCGGGCACAAAGTTACTCAAAGAAAACAAAATAGTTATCGATTCCCGCCTTCGCGGGAATGACAATTTTCAATGATTACTTAACAACTCGGATTAATAGTTATATGATTAATCTTCCAACGTTGATAAGTTACCGGGATCTTCACCCATGGCTTTAGCTTTGAGTACACGTCTCATAATTTTTCCCGATCGAGTTTTAGGTAATGAATCGACAAACTCTATCTGTTCCGGTTTTGCAATCGGACCAACTTCATGTGAGACATGCTGTCGTAATTCCTCAGCTAATGTTGTACTGCCGGACTGCCCAGCTCTCAAAATTACATAAGCGTAGATAGTGTTTCCCTTAACTTCATGCGGGACTCCTATTGCCGCGGCTTCGGCAACTGCACTGTGACTAACAAGTGCACTTTCGATTTCAGCTGTACCAAGTCTATAACCGGATACTTTGATAACATCATCAACTCTTCCGATGACCCAGAAGTAACCGTCTTTATCTTTCTTTGCACTGTCGCCAGTCATGTACATCCCTTTATACTTTCTCCAGTATTGCTGAACGTATCTTTCATCATCACCGTAAATTGTTCTAATCATTGCAGGCCAAGGAGTTTTAATAACAAGATAACCTTCTTCATTAGGTTTGACCGGTTTACCTTTTTCATCAACTACATCCATTTCAATTCCTGGGAATGGTCTTGTACCGGAACCGGGTTTAAGCGGAACGCAAGGCATCGGGGTAATCATAAACATACCGGTTTCGGTTTGCCACCATGTATCCATAATCGGACATTTTTCATTTCCAACAACTATGTGATACCATTTCCATGCTTCGGGATTGATCGGTTCACCAACCGAACCAAGTAATCTTAATGAAGAAAGATCATGACGTTTAACCCAAGCTTCGCCAAAGCGCATTAATCCTCTTATTGCCGTAGGAGCTGTATATAAAATATTAATACCGTAATTCTCAATCATCTTCCACCAACGATTCGGATACGGATAATTCGGAGCACCTTCATACATGAATGATGTAGCGCCATTGAGTAATGGACCGTAAACGATATAACTATGACCCGTAATCCACCCAGGATCGGCAGCGCACCAATATCTATCTTGTTCTTGAATATCAAAAACATATTTGAGAGTTGTGTAAGTCCCGACCATATAACCACCGTGTGTATGCAAAATTGCTTTCGGTTTACCTGTTGTACCTGAAGTATATAAAATAAACAGCGGATCTTCCGAGTCCATTTTTTCCAATGCACATGAATTACTTGCAATTGGAAGTTCTCTCAATTCGTGATACCACATATCACGACCGAATTCCATTTTGATTTCTTGTCCGGTTCGTTTAACAACGATAACATGTTCGATACCTCCGGCACGCTGTAAAGCTTCATCGGCAATATCTTTTAGCGGAACGATCTTCCCTCTTTGATATGCACCATCGGCTACAATAAGAACTTTTGATTTACTATCCTCTATTCTTTCATGAAGAGCTTCAACGGAGAAACCACCGTAAACTACTGAGTGAATTGCACCGATTCGTGCGCAAGCTAACATTGCTATCATTATCTCAGGAATTCTTCCCATATAAATTGTTACACGGTCACCTTTTTCAACTCCCATACTTTTCAATATATTGGCAAACTTGCAGGTTTCTCTATGCAAACGGAAATATGACATTGCTTCAAAGTCGCCATTCTCCCCTTCCCAAACCAATGCTATTTTATTTCGTCGGTGTGTTTGAACATGAACATCTAAACAATTGTATGAAATATTTGTCTTTGCACCGGTGAACCATTTGTAGAAAGGTTTTTTACGATCGTCAATTACTCTATCCCATTTTTTGAACCAATGTAATTCTTCGGCTCTGTCAGCCCAAAACTTTGCATAATCAGCGTTGGCTTGCTTGTTGAGTTTATCCCAATCTTTAACGTTAGCGTTTTCGATTACTTCTTTCGGTGGGTAGAAAACTTCGCCTTGCAATTTCTTCTTTGCCATCAATGCCTCCCTTAAATGAGATTAAGTGTATGTTATTTTGAAATGAAATTAAAGTTTGTCTGATTGAAATGCAATAAGTGGAATGGAGTGATGGAGTAATTAGTGGAAAGATGGAAAAATGGAAGATTGGATTATTGGAAGATTGGGTGAATGGATGAATGGATGAATTGATGAATGGATGGATGAATGAAGGATTGAGGTCACTAAGTTACACGAAGTACGCACAAAGTCACACGAAGAGAAAAATTTATAGCTTGGATTCCCGCATTAGCGGGAATGACAAATTAAGAGTCGGTCATTCCGTGATGTGGAGAGCCTTACCACCTACTTTGATCCAACAGCGACATCCCGCGCTGGCGTGAATTTTACACGGAATCTGATGACTTGCATGGATGAATGGATTGGTGGATGATTGGACGAGAGGATGAGAGGAATGATGGAGAATTGGAATGATGGAAGATTGGGTGAGTGGTTGAGTGGAATGAGAGAATTCTGGGTACTATTTATATACTTTCCCGTTTGAAGTGGACCAAGTTAGTATTGCGCCGGATTGATCTTGTACTATTAAACCAAAATAAATTATAACCTTGCCGGATAAGTTAATGAAGTTTATCGCGCCATTGTTCAGTTCTATATTAAGAAGTGTTCTTTGATGTATTTCCGGTTTTTCAATCTCGCCTAGTTGATGCATAAATTGATTATGATGTTTGGAATAAAAAACCAATACATAATTATAAATACAATTTTCTGCTTTATAATCTGTGAGAAAATCTATGTATGCGTAATTCTGCTCTACTTCGGTTTTGAAGATTAATATTTGCTTGTCGGGTGGATCCGGGATGATGCGAAATAATTCGGATATTTCAACGGATTTAATTTGAGATTTATTATGACTGAAAATCTTATTGTACGCGCGGTTTCCTCTAATGGTTTTACTTCCCCACACATTTTTGATAAGCGGAATAGAGTTTAGATATGCAGAAAACATTATAAGATTCTTAAAACCGTTTTTTACTAATTTCGATTCTTCTGTGCCGGTAATGTTATATTTTTGCGGTCTGTTGGAAACGAATGTTTTACCGTTCACTCTTCTGAAAACGAGGTTACCAATCTTACCGTTAATAACGCCGAGTAATTGTTGATCTACTCTTGCCATAATACCTAACAATTGTTACTTACAAGACTGATTGTCTAAAATATATTAAAAATATTATGGAAAAGGTACTCAGTTGAGGCTGGAATGTGTATGATTTGGACGGCACCGGAACGGCACTTCATCGAGACTGAGACGGCACTGATAAGTTTTCAGATATTTTTCAAATAGGTTTCAAATAGGGTTGAAATATGGAATTGAATATGTTTGAGAAAAAGAAATGATGGAGTGATGGAGGATTGCAATGATGGAAAAATGGAATGGTGGAATATTGAATTTATTTCATGGATTCCCGCTTTCGCGGGAATGACAAAAAGAGGCGGTCATTCCGTGATGTGGAGTGCCTTACCACCTACTTTGATCCAAAAGCGACATCCCGCGCTGGCGGGAATTTTACACGGAATCTCTTGCATGATACGAAGACTGGAAGATTGGATGAAAGAACGTAAATGGATGTATGGAATTATGGAATGCTGGAAAAATGGAATGGTGGAATTTTCTCTGTGTTTTTTAATTAAGTTTTGTATTTTGTGTTTTAACTGTAACAGTTTAGGTTGTTATGGATTTTTCGCATCTCCAAATATTATCTATCTCCTACCAAGATTTGCAATCGAATATTATAGATTCATTAGAATATAGACCGAATAGTTTTCTACATAACAAAATTTTATCATGCACATTATTAAGATCAAATAGTACATCCTTAATAAATAGGTTAGCATTTGTTTCAGTATAAGAAGTAGAAGTAATAAGTTCTTTGTAAATCATTATAAAAAAAATATAAAGCGACGTTTCTTGTTATTAAACAACTTCGTCCAGTTGCGGACTAACACGCCGTTATGCTGCTTAATTACAAGGTAATCATGTTATGAAGAAAATACCGATAATTTCCATAATTATAATATTTACACAATTATATTTTGCACAAACTCTAGAAATGCCAAATATAGAGGTTGAACCAATTTATAAAGGTGAATACAGAATACCAACTGCTAGTACAAGATATTATTCATCTCATTATGCAGGCGGCAAAGTCGTTGGATATGATTACCAAATTAAAATTAGATTATTATTTTCTGAGAATTATCAAATGACTGATTCGTTATATGGAATAGTTTGTATTCTTCCAAGTTATGAGACAAGAAAATTGTCTTTCAAAAGTGATAAAATTATTCAGATTTCTCCTGGTGAATATGAATATTCATTTAAATTAAGAATAAAAGAAAAAGGTTGGTTAAAAATATTCATTTCACAAAAAAAAGACTTTTTAAAAGATACTGATCCGATATTTTATAAAAACACAAGTAATAAAGTAAGTCATTATCTAGATAATTCATAAAAGCAATATAACCTCTTTAATCAGCCCAAGAGATGGCGGGCCGTTAAGTCAGAAATCCCGCATCAAAAAAAACTGCAGGATAAACAAGTGGATATAGTTATTCCATAAAATAAGGTTTATGAAAAAGTTTTTTTGTAAATCACTATTTAAAAAATATAAATCAGTGTTGCTGTTTATTTTCCCGGCACTGATCTCTGCCCCAAGAATCTTGTTTGTCTTTGGTAGATAAAACAACATTGTACGGCAAATAAAATGAAGAAATATTTAACCACACTATTATTTTTTTGTCCGATAATATTTATTGCAGGTTGTTCAGCTAGAACCATCATTGTAGATAGTCAGACTAAATTAAGTGAATCTTCAAAAGTCGATTGGGTAATTACAAAGAAAGATTCAACGATTGATTTTAGAACTAGTATTGATGGCTATGCCAAAGTACAAAATGATCACCTACTTTTTGCAACGGCAAATGATTCCGTAAATAAACTTGATATCAATGAATTAAAAATTATTTATCTGAGAGAAGATGCTGGTTTAGCAACTTATATTATTGGTGGAGTAGTAGCAGCAATAGTGGTAATATCATATTTACTACACAACGTCAATTTAACCGGAGGATAAAGAAGTGCAGCATCCTTAATCTAGCAATGAACTAGGCTGACAAGTAAGCTAGTAGTCCCGCATCAAAAAACTGCGGGGTGAACAAGCGGATATTTATATTCGTCATATCAGAACGCATCAGGAATATGATACATGAAAATGGAAGGAGCAAAAATGATAAAAGAGAAAAATGAAATAAAAAGAGCTGTTAAAGTTTGGCCGACAGTTTCAAAAGTTGTTTCAACAATACATACTGAACGACATTATAATCGAGCGGTAAAAATGCTTGATCAATTGATAGATGATGTTAATGAAAAAAGTGACCCGGTCAAAGAATCATTAATTGATACACTTGGTACATTAATTAAAGATTATGAAGATAACAATGTTGAAGAACCAAAAGGAGATCCAATAGGTGTATTGAATTATTTATTAGAAGAACACGGATTGACTCAAAATGATTTAAAAGAGATCGGCAGTCAGGGAGTTGTGTCAGAAATATTAAACAGAAAAAGGCAACTGAATTTAAGGCAAGTAGTTGCACTAAGTAAAAGATTTTCGGTCTCGCCGGCAGTCTTCATTGAAAGTGTATAGTACGCAAAAATTGTGACTGCTTTATAAAGGCTTTGATATGCTTAAAAAGTGAACTGCGGTTATGCACTAAATCCACTTTTAAATAATGAGAGCTACAAAATTCATAAATACTAAGTTGATATAGAAATTATCAGAAAGAAAATAAATGTACGAATATCTAGTAGGCTTAAATTTAATAGATGAAGTGATGTACCAAAAATACAGAGAAGGAATGACTCCGATATTAAAATCATTCGGCGGAGGATTTAATTATGATTTTAAGGTATCGGAGGTGTTGATCACTCAATCACAAAACAAAATAAACAGAGTGTTTACCTTATTTTTCCCGGATAAAGAAACTTCAGAGAGATTTTTTTCCGATCCCGAATATTTAGAGATAAAGAAAGCGTATTTTGAAAAAGCGGTGGAATCTACAACAATAATTTCTCGATATATGAAATTATAAATCTACTGCATTGTGAACAGGTTAAATTTCAGATCACTTATTCCCCAATCCAATAAATAATCCTTTATTACGAGTGCAAGATTTTTGTACGGGAAGTAATGTAAAATTATCTTCTAAGAATTATATTTAAAAATCAGATTAAATATCCGGGTATAAAATGTTAATTCGAGAAGTCAGCTACACCGATATATCGGAATGGTCAAAGATGAGAACATCACTCTGGCCGGATACCGAGGATAATCATATAACTGAGTTGGAAGAATACTTTTCCGGTAAATCGATTGATATTGTACAAGTATATATTGTAGAGGTTGATAAAGAAGTTGTCGGTTTTATGGAATTGAATATCAGAAATTTTGCCGAAGGAAGTCGTCTTTCAAAATTGCCTTACATTGAAGCTTGGTATGTTAAGCCAAAACATCAAGGAAAAGGTTTCGGTAAAGCATTGATTAAAAAAGCTGAAGAGTGGGCGATATCTCTTGGTTATACAGAATTAGCAAGCGATACCGAAATAAATAATCATAAAAGCATTTCGCTACACAAAGAACTAGGTTTTATTGAAACCGAAAGAATTGTTTGTTTTCTTAAAAAATTAAGATAACCGGCTGTATCGATAAATGATTTCTGCTAACTAGTATTTTGAAATTATTAGAGTAGATTATTAAGTGTAGGCTAATTGTTTAAGATAAAGAATTTGTTTTAAAAGAGATAAAATATTTCTATCTTTGTAACTCGTTTTGAAAATGAAAAATTCAGCTAACGGAGAGGTGCCCGCCTTCGTCAAAACTACGGCGGGTAAAGGTGAGTGGCTGCCATCGCCTCCGGCGAGGTCCCGCCTTAAGGCGGGAAAACCAATGGTTTACTAAACCGATGTAATTTTGTTCTTATTAATTAGAAAAATAGATTAAATTTTCAGCTAACGGAGAGGTGGGTGAGTGGCTGCCATCGCCTCCGGCGAGATCCCGCCTTAAGGCGGGAAAACCAACGGTTTGCTAAACAGATGTAATTTTGTTCTTAATACTTAGAAATATAGATTAAATTTTTCAGCTAATGGAGAGGTGGGTGAGTGGCTGAAACCAACGGTTTGCTAAACCGTCGTAGTGGGAAACTGCTACCGAGGGTTCGAATCCCTCCCTCTCCGCTCTTGAAAAGGGAAGTCAATTTTTTGACTTCCCTTTTTTATTGGCTCTCAAGTTCGTCAGAATTCCAACACTGATCTATCGGGGTTGGGCTTCCGGAACTTCCCCCATCGATACTTTTACTCATTATCTTACTCGTATCAATTTTTGCGCAATTCTTTTCTTTTTTTGAGTCCATTATTCAGTTCATTCTTATTTTTAATACTACTCAGCTAAATCGTCGTAGTGGGACATCATTCTAACAATTAAAAATATAGGAACTAAAAAATATTGTTGTCCACTTCTTTCTTTCAATATCATTCAATTAATAAAAAAGCCGTCCAAACATCCGGACGGCTCTAAGTTATCACATGCTCTATATTTACTTAAGGGTTTCTAATGTTTTACTAGTCTTCCGTTACCTGCAACTTTGTAGTGTTTTTCTTCTTTTACTGTCGCATAGTCTTTTTGCTTAATCGAGTGACTGTTTCCAGTTATCTTAAACTTGCTTATCAAGTTTTGTAAGTTCTCGGTCAATCTGTTCAAGTCTTCCGCGGCTCTTGCTATTTGTTGTGTACCAGCTGCCGATTGCTGTGTAACACTGCTGATTGATTCTATGTTCTTGCTAATCTGTTCAGCAGCACTTGATTGTTCTTCGCTCGCTGTTGCTACTTGATTGATTTCATCACTTACTGATTTTACTGCCTTATCAATATTTAATAAAACATCT
>QZJX01000048.1 GCA_003599395.1 Ignavibacteriales bacterium
AAGAAATTCACGTTTGCCCTCGGCTGAAGATATCGACTCATATCTATCGATTTCTTTACTAGTGGCGATGTATCTGGCTTGATTAAATACTTCATCACATTCTTCTGCTGAAAAATATGAGAAGGGGGATTCTTTTTGTAAAACTTGATCTGAAGTTCCTTCAATAGAATTAACAGTGTAAAATTTATTATAAAAATAGAATTGTTTTTGACTGACAAATGCATACTCCTTCGAAGCTGAACTAAAAATCAATTGAAGAGTATATACACCGGTCGGGTATTTCAACAAATTGATTTGATCAATGTGGGCAATTGATTCAAAATTTGAAGAAATTGTTTTGGAATTTGAGAATACAACTTTTGAGTCACCCGAAACGAGGTAAGTTGATAAAGTTAAACTATCTTCGTCAGGAATATTATATAATTCAGCATAATACTGCAGCAAAGGCAGATCACTTGAATAAGTTGTAGATGGATTAGGTATTATTCGTAGAGTATTTTTGGAAAACAAACTTTCTACAGATGAAGAATCTTTTTTTATTGATCTTGCTAATTGGATGTCACTTAGTGTTGGGTTCGATGTGTCATATTTCTTTGTCAATATTGATGTATTAACTATCTGTTCAAGGATTTTGTTACTATTTTGGAAATAAATAAACATGTCATAGTAACCGGATGGAACTACTAATTTTTTTACACCGATTATATCTCTATGACCATCGCTGGTTAAAAGCTCGTTTAGTTTGAAGCTATTATAAACAGTGTCCGACAAAATCTCATCTGAATTTTGATTCTTCGATAGTGAAAAAATAATATTAAGGATAATGGTAGAATCATTATACAGATAATTCTTTACCAGATTCTCGGAATTAAATTCATAATAGACTTCAAAAATATTAGTTGAATCGCTGTTCCTGAACTGCGCATAATCGTAATCAAACTCGTACTGATGTTGAGAAAAAACAATAGTACAGAAGAAGAGAAAAAGTGTAATATTTTTTAAGATATTTTTCATAAAAAAAAAGAATTATCACCTACATGATAATTCTTTTTATTCAATTATTAAACAAACTTATTTATTGCACGTATTTTTGATAATTGGAGTAATTATAGATTTCACCCTTTTTCGTTGAATGAATAAGCCGGTAAATATTCATACTTTGTTCGTCAACAAAAAGAAAGATCACCCCACCTTCTAAATCGTAATATTGCCATATTTCGTAAGGTTTTGTGTAAGCTTCGTTTTGAAATCTTTCGATTTCACCAGGTTCTCCATAGGTAATATATACGCGTCCACGGTCTGATTTCCAACCTTCCTTACGACTCAAATTACCATAATTCTTATTTGCATATGCCACTCTATCGTAATAATCTCTTTTAAATAAGTTTATTGCCGGATTACCATCATTATCTCTTCTATTCCAAAACTCTAACAAAAAACTTTTCTTGGCATCATAATCTTTTAACTTATTCCATTGTGTTTTCTCATGTTCCGAAGCAATATAAGCGGCTGTTTCAAACATATAATCAATCTCATCCTCACTCATCATCATTAATTCAGATTCAAGCGGAGAGGTTGAAGCAGCCACAAAATCAGTGGATGCATCAATAAATTCTCTGTTGTAGATATAGACTTTTTTAGCTGAATTTATAGAGATCGTATTTCCAGCATCTCTAATGTTTACGATAAGAGTATAGATTCCGCTGTTATATTTATTTACTTTAAGAGCTCCGATTTCAACTACAGAACTGTTTTCTCCTGATATGGTTCGCTGTTTATCATAAATACTTTTATTGTTTACATCAAGGAGTTTTTGTTCAATAACATATTCGTTCTCATTCGATAAGCCATATATCTCCGAATAGAAAAACAGAACTGGGTTATAATCTCCATAAATTAAACTAGGATTAGGAGTAACCTCAATAGAATTTTTATAAAATATAGATTCTTCATTTTGAGATTGAGGAATTATTCCGGTTGCCAGTTGAATATCACTTACTACTACATTCGAAGATGAAAAAGGAAACAAAGAAAGATCAAATGATGATGTTTCCATAAATTCAGGATTATTTAAATCTTCGGCGGTGACTGTAAATCTATAATTTGATGGTTCCAACGGAAAATCTAATAAACCGACTAATAATTTGTTTTCATCAAGCGGTGTTTCCTCAATATTTAGGGCCCAGGTATTCTCGAAAACAACTTGATCACTGGTTAAATCCACAATCTTTACCCCAAGTTTACCCTGGTCTATCTGCTTACCATCTATAGTTACAGTTTCTAAAGATGATCGGTCAAATGAATAATATAATTCTACATAACTTGAGCCATCCGATGGATTATAAAATCTTGCATAATCATATTCAAACCTTCCCTGTGCAAAGATTATTGAAGATATTATAATTACAAAAAAAAGTATTTTACAAAAACTTATCCCCCTCATGACCAACTCTCGATTAATTATAAAAAAAATTAAAAAAGCGCTTACTGTTAGACAGCAAGCGCTCTTAAATTAAACCAAAACAACAATTAGAATCCTAATTTAACGGTAAATATATGATTTGCCTCAGGAAATTCTTTTACATCACGATAAGCATAATCAACAGTGATGCCAATTTCACCGGCAAAATCATAATTTACACCAGCACCAGCCGCAAAACCGAAAACAGATTCATCAGAATTTTCCATTAACAAACTATAACCACCTCTTAAGAAGAAAGTATTCATGAAACCATACTCTAAACCAAAGCTTAGATTATCTTCGAATGAGTTGTTGTTAGTGAATGTAGAAGCAACAACTAATTGATTTTGTTCATTAAAGGTATGTTTATAAGCTAAGCTTAGTTCAAAATATGAAGGAATCTGAAATTCTTCCGCGGTTATTTCGAATACACCCGGTTGTGATCCTATTTGTGTACCAGGAATAGTTGTTGTGTGCTGCATATCTTGTCCTGAATATGACATATTGGTACCAATATTTTTTACTGATGCTCCTAGAGCAAGTGATTCACTGAATCTATACTGAACCCCAACGTCGAGAGCAAACCCTGTTGCTGAAGTATTGACAATTTCTTCAGTGATCAACTTGAAGTTAGCACCGACTGAAATTCTATCGGTAAGAACTTTTGAATAAGTCAATCCAACAGTTAAGAATGTCGGAGAATATGTTTCCCCTGTTCCATCAGGCAGTTCAGCTGTCGTAACAGGAATATCCCCAAAGTCAAATGTTTTGAAACTTAAAGCCATAGTTCCAAAATCTCCTAATGATGCTGATGCAGCAAAATAAGAGATATTAATATCAGCGAGATAAGACATATAGCTGAACATTGCTTCAGCACCCTCATGACGAGCTAAACCAGCAGGATTATAATAAATGGATTCCAACCCAGTCAGGGTAGCAAGCATAGCACCACCGGTTGCAATTCCCTGAGCACCTACAGGTATGAGCAATTGATCGGCACCCGTTGTGCCTTTTCTTGCCACATCACCTGCATACAAGGCCGAGCAAAAAGCCAGTACAGTGATTATTGTTAAAAACTTTTTCATTTTATAAACTCCTAAAATTTAGAAATTATTCGATTTCAAATTCATTATAACTCTTAGTACTTCTGCAATTGTTTTTGCGGTAAAATAACAGAGAATTTTAATACCTTATCACCGTACTTTGGTGATGAAACAATCGCTAGATAAAGACCTGAAGCAACCCGTAAACCATCTTGGTTGGTTAGATTCCATCTTAAGAATGGTGAGGTTGGTGTATCTTTATCATCCGTACCTAGAGTATTCAACAATTGACCTGAAAGAGAGTATATCTTAATAGTAATTTCTTCAGGTAAATTTGAGAATGTTACAAAAGGTTCGTCCGGATTACCAGCTTGCCCTGTCCAACTGGTTGCAGGGTTAAATCCAAACAACGGATTTGGAAATACATTTACTTTATCGAATAATTCTTTTTCTTGTGCACTACTTAATGCTCCCTGAGCATTTGTTTTAAAGGAATAACTATCAGCAGAAGTATATGGGTAAGTTGCAACCGGTTTAACAAGAATATCCCCATCACTAAAGCTGGAGTTTGTATCTGCATATTCAACCCTAAAAACATAAAGAGCATCAAAGAAAGTAGAAGCTGCTTTTAATTTATCATCTTCAGTTGCTCCTACAGCACCGTCAGGAATGTTATAACTTGAACCACCTCTTAAATCGGCCCAAATCATATTGCCTGAACCATCATCAAATCCTTTATAAATTTGCTGATTTCCATTAGGATCATAATCAGCGTTGAATACGAGTATAAACTCTGCTGTGTTAGCAATGTTAGTTCCGGGATTCCATTCACCATCTGGATTACCACCACCTGTTGCAGATGGAGCTCGTTCAATGAAACCAACAGCCAATTGTCTTTCTTCACCATAAACCGGATCTTTTACCCATGCAGTAAATGGAACATCTACAAAACCTTCTCCAGGTTTTCCAATTGTTGGATCTGCAGGAACGCCTTCTGCATATACATATGAGTTGTTTTTACTTACAACTGAACCAACATAACCATTAATGTAACGATATGCTTTACCACCGCCACCGCCAAATCTCAATTCAACTCTTCTTAATTTATCAGCTTGAATATATGATCCCTTTCGACTACTAATAGGACCTGGAAGAGTTGTGATATTTCGAGACTGACTTCCTAAATCCGGAGAAACATAGAGAGCTTCAGTATTACTTGAAATCCATGGAGTAGCTGAGTTATCTTGAAGCGCACTTAGGCTTGCTTTCTGTGATGAAATTCTAGTAATGAAACCTTCAGTTGCAAGTAGATTTATCTGATCATCACCATAAGTATATGATTTAGAAGAATCAACCAAAACAGCTCCAGTTGTTTCATTTGTTAATTTCCAATATGGTACATATACGGTATCTAAAACTGCTTCTTTGTCTACGAAGAAGCTGACCGAATATGTGTCGCCGGTTAAGCTTTCTTTATCGACAACATCATAACCTAACATACCAACGCCACTATTTTTAGACCCGGTATAATTTGCATCCACTAGCGGTAGTGGTGGAACATAAATGTCAGATCCCACAATAACTTCAATAATTCTAGAAGTATTTTCAACCGCTCCTACGAAAGCATTAGAGGAAAGATAGTAATCACCTTTTCCACTGATACCAGGAGTACCGGTTTCTTTATTTACCAGTGCGGCATAGTTAAGAGCATAAGAAGTTACAGCAAAATAATACGGTTTACCTTTAATAAGGGATGCACCTGTCCAAGGATCTCTGGTAATTCTAACTCTTATTTTACCTAAATCCGGATCTGTATAAACTTCTGGGTCTAATAGAACGCTGCCTTCTTGGTACATTAATTCAATACCACCGGTGTTTGAATTTTCTTGATATATATCAACAATTTGATTATCAAGAGAATAACGTCTGTATAATTGAACATTTTGTTCAGAACCGACAACCGGTTGAGTAGTTCTTGATTTATAAGTCCAAACGTTGTATCCCTCGAAATAAAGATCATATGCATCCGTTAAATTAGTATAGCCGACTTGTCTTGGAGTTTCCCAAATTAGGTCTATAAAATCATCACTTGTTTCAACACTAACATTTACAGCTGGAGGAGGAGCTGGTGATAAGAAGTTGTTATCAAAGATAAACTGAGCACCATCATCAATACGTCTTGCTTCAGTAATTGAATTTAAAGCGCTAGATCCTTGACCAACAACGTAAGCAACCATAATTTCTTTTTCTTCACCCTTTTTAAGCACAAAAGGACCTGTATTCGACATCATACGTTGATCTTCTACGGCTGTATTAATCCAGCCTGTTTGAGTAACCGGATCACCATTATACCAGATGTTTGGATTAACTGTAGCGCAATCAACACCGCCGAGAACATCGCCATAAGCCCAATTACACGGATCAGGCTCTTCGCCAGTTATACCAACCTTACCTTCCATAAAATTTCGAGCTTCAGCAGCATTGCTCGGATCTCTTAAAAGTGGATCACCATTAATATATTCAACGAATGATGAAATCCCCAAGTTTTTAGCACCGGGGAATTCTTGAACTCCCTTAACTTGGCCTTGGATACTATATGCTGTATCTAACGGTAAATCAACACCATCAGTATATTCACCATCACCATCAACATCTGTAAAAGTTTCCCCGGGGATATAAACGGCTGGACCCGAGAAAAAGTCAATTATAAATGCAGGAGGGTTGTTTCCCCAGTCATCATCCGGTCCATCATTATAAACATAACCGGCATTTCTTTCTATATCGCTACCAACTAAATCATCTGCGGCAGCGGAAGAAGTACCACCGATATCAGGATCAGCCCAAACACCAAAGTAAACATTATCTAATTGGTCAACATCAGTTCCATTATTTAGCCCCGCATATGTAAATCTGTATCTAACAAATAAAATATTACCTATAGCACCGGCAGAAGCAAACCCAAATATTGTTTGTCTAATTTCAATACCCACAGGGTTTACTGTATTCCATCTTCTTGTACCGGCAGCAACACCATCGTGATAAACAGTCCAACCGGTTTCATCACCGATTAAATCAGGTCTATCTTCATCGGTATCCCACTCACCATTTCCGTTTTTATCAACAGGAGTATATTGACCATCGCCATCACCATCGTAAAAATCAGCTCCTAATTCAACAGCATCAGACCAAGCTTGCCATGCGGCTCCGAACGGTTCATCAGTAGCAGAAACAACATAAATTTGAGCTCTCGAATCATTTGCACCATCAGCAACTGTTCCCTGCAAATAATCTTCTACAAGGGATGCTGAAGCGACTGCATTGGCAAATAATTGTCCTTCTTTATAACCACTTAAGAAAAAGCCCGATGAAAACAAGAATCCTTTACCTGAAGGACCAGGATATCTACCCAAACTACCAGCGGTACCATAGTTAACATCAGCGATAACACCTTTTCTATTATAAGGCAGGTGAATGTTATTGATGCTGATAGCCCAAGCATCCCCTACCGCGCCACCTTCCAAATTGGAGGAGACTTTGTAAATCTTACTTGTTTTTTTAGCACCTCTAACATCTGTAGAAGCGTTGAGTACGGTTGTAAACCCTACTAGTAACGCTATAAACAGCAGAGATACTTTGAATACTCTATTTTTCATATCAATTACCCTATTTTAATTTTTGAAAAACCCTATTTATCAACAACTACATCCCTAAGGTTGAGAAATTTACCTTCAAACCAAGTCTAATAAGTCTTGGGATACCATAGTTAAACGGGGTCTTTTCCATAGTATTATAATCTTGGGCATATCCTTCACCGAATGTTTGAACTATATTTTTAGCACTCTCAGTAAGTAAGAAACCTGTTGTTTCAGGACTACCCGTTGATCTCCAAACATTAACAACGTTATCAGCATCTAATAAATTTTCAATCCATAAATATGGCGAAACAGTAAGTGAACCTAAATCAAAAGTCTTTTCCAATCTCATATCAACTCTAAATTGTGATGGACCGTAAGCTGAGTTAACGTAACCTTTTACATCGGCAGTTAAACTGTTATCACCAAGAATATTCCATTCATCGACAGGAGTATATGGTCTTCCACTATTAAACGAAATTAAGAAGTTTGCATTCAACATTTCAAAAAATCCGAGTTCACCTTTAGGTACGAAAAAGTCAATATTTATAGTACCTGTATGTCTCTGATCGAAATCAAGAGGAGCAATAACTGGAGGAGCTTGTCTATCATCATTTCTAAATACTGAAGTTTGACTCGAGTTTGTGGACGAACCGGTTCCTTCAGCAATAGAATATGTATATTGAGCAGAAACGCTAAAATAACTCAAATTAGTTACATCAAACGATAGAGCAAAACCTTTAGTTGTACCAAAATCAGAGTTGGTTGGTCTAATAGAATTTAATACTTCACCACCCGGAGTTCTTTGGAAGAATGCATTCTGAACGTTTACTAAGCCTTTAATATTCTTATAGAATGCAGTGATATTTATAGCTGCATTGTTCCCTAATAATTGTCTGAAACCTACTTCATATTGAGTTGTTTCTTCAGATTTCATGTCAGCATTAAAGCTCGCTTGAGGTTCCATATTCAAGTAGTTATTGTAATCGTATGGACCGGCATATAAATCGGTTAATCTAGGGAGCTGAATAAAACGACCATACTGAGCATGGAATACTGTTGACTCTGTTACAGGGAAACCGATACCAATTCTTGGAGAGAATTCGACATCGGCTTTTCTAATTTCGAAATCATCGTCATCAAAATTAAGTGGGTCAGAACCACCAGCAAATGGAATTTCAGGATTCTTAAGAACGTATGATTTAACATCAAAATAATCCATACGTAAACCAACATTAAGTACAAGATCTTCCAATTCAAATCTATCTTGAACATAAGCATACGCTAAGAAAGGATCGCGAGCAGCCTGTCTTGCATTTTCATAGTCACTACCAACTTCTTCTTGCCCTGTAATATCATAACCAAACACATAAGGCTGCATTTCTTCAAACTTACCTTGTAATGTTGGTTGAGTACTGCCTGCAAGCTGGAACGCGAAAATACCATAAGCACGAACAGTATTAAAAGAAACACCACCACCAAATTCAAGGAGGTGATTATCGATCTGTGAAGTAAAATCGAAATCTGCAGTAATTGCACTTTGACCTTGTCTTTGGTATAAACCTTGTGAACGACCACGAGGTGAGAAAACACCAAATTCATCTATACTTGATGTACGTTGTCCGTCACCAAGTAATGTTACACCTAATTGATTAGCCCAAATAGTGCTATCGCCATAGGCCATTAAATCATCTTCAAAAAACGGGTTGAAATTTTTGGAATCAAATTGTCTATAACCAAAGTTTAGATTCCAGAATGTATTAGCGCTAAGTGTTTGTGATACTCTACCACTAAATGAAAGGTTACTGCTTGTTGATTTAGTAAAAAATTGCGATGAATTTTTAACGTATGCTGTAGTAACCAAATTATTTTCGTTAGAGTTACCAACAACACCAAGATTTACTTTCCAATCACCGAATAAGTGAGTAGTTCTACCAGAAAATCTCCATAATCCGGCATCATTATTTGGTGTGGTTGTCCAAGTCTCTCCAAGTGATGCAAATTCCCAAGGTTTAGCTTTAGGATCGGCATCTTTGAACCAAGCTCTTTCAACCGAAGCAAAGAAAGTATGGTCTGCAACACCGGGTATAATTGGTCCGCCTAATGTAGCGGAATACAAGTTGTATCCATAATCATCTGTTAATTCAGAGGTAACGCCCTCTAAAAATATATTGTAGTTAGGTTTACCGGCTTTCGTTGTAACATTTATGATACCGGATTGAGCTTGACCGTATTTTGCTTCATAACCACCAACCTGGAATGATAACTGTTCGATTGCGTTGTTAGATACCTGAGACGGGCTACCGCCGGTCAACAAGTTGTTCTGAGGAACACCGTCAACAATATAAAGTACTTCAGAGCCACGACCACCACGCACGTTTATCGTTGCGTTTCCATCCAAACCACCACTACCTTCCTGAATTACCACACCGGACTGCAAAGCGGCAATGTTGGATACACCACGAACAGGCAATTTGGCGATTTGATCGGAGTCAACTACTTTTACTGTATTTGTTGATTTTTCCTCAAAGAATTTTTTATCAGTTACTACGATTTCATCTAGGTTAAGACCGCTTGTTAAAGTTTCATTTAATTCATAAGTAATACCCGAAACAATACGAATTTCTTGTACAGTTTTAGAACTGTAACCAACATAACTAATCTTTACCGTATAAGTTCCGGGAGTGATATTGAGGATAAAATAATTACCGTCAATATCAGTTGCGGCACCTAAATTTGTATTTTCGATTATAATATTTGCGCCAATCAGTGGTTCACCCGTAGCCGCATCGGTAATTTGACCGGCTAATTTACCCGAACCTGTTTGGGCAAAAATACTTGTTACGCCTAGAAGCAAGACGAAGACAAATATTTTAAATTTTGTAAAAACCCCTTCCATAAGTTCTCCTATAAATAATTTTTGGAAATCCGCTGCAGATAGCTAGAACAGTCCAATGGAATGCGATAAGCAAATAAACGAGACCTAAATATCAATTTATGATATAACAGAAATTTCAATAACATCAGAATAGCTCCCAGGAATCCCGGCTAAACCGGGATTCCGAGGGATAGTTTAATATTACTTCATTAATAACATTTTCTTTGAGCTTGTAAAGCTGCCTGCTTGGATTGTATAGATATACATACCTGAAGCTAAGTTAGCAGCATCAAAGTTAACTTCGTAAACGCCTTGAGCTTGCTGAGCATCTACTAAAGTTGCAACTTCTTTTCCAAGTACGTCATAAACCTTAATTGATACATCTGACAATTGAGGAACACTATATTTAATAGTTGTACTTGGGTTAAATGGGTTAGGATAGTTTTGTTGTAATGAGAAAGAATTTGCCAATACTTCATCGTTTACACTTACAGGTTCTGCTGTAAATGTAAATTCAGAATAATTCCAGTAACCACCGTCTGAACCACTGTTGTATGAGAACAATGAAACACCAGGTACGTCATCAACAAAGAATACAAATCTTACTGTGTAATCATTGCCATCATTTGTTAAGAAGTCATAAGCTGATGGGAATTTTTCTGATCTGCCAAGTTCACTATCAACTTTAACCGGAGTAGTGAAAGTTTTACCGCCGTCAGCTGAATGTGCGTGTTTAAGATCTGTTTGGAAGCATTCGAAAGTATTTGCAGAGCCATCACCAGGATATGTTTGTAATACACCACCATCAAATTCAGGAGCTTGATAGAACATTGAAACTACCATACCATCAGGACTAATCGATGGATGTGGATAGGAGTTACCGATACCGTTACCTTGTCTTAGGTCTGCTAATTCATTACCTAATTCTTCAGATTCATCAGAAATTGCGATCCATTCTTTATCTCTGCTGTTCCAGTAAAGAGCAGGGAATGCAGCTGAAGTATCTGTTCCACTAATTTGTAATGAATAACCGTTGTAACCAACGTGTACAACACCGTTGTTATCAACAGCATAGTTTCTTTGTCCGAAGTTTACAAATAAAGGTAAGTAACCTGGTCTGTTAACAATCGGAGAAACTTCTTGCTCACCGATTTGTTCTTGAACCCAAGTAGCACCGGCATCATTTGATGTATATAAATAAACATATTGTGCACCATCATCAGCAACAACTGCAAGATATTCACCGTTTGGTGATCTTCTTACAGGGTTTTCTGAAGCAGCAGGATCAACAGCTTGACCTTGAGCTGTAATAGTCAAAGGATCAGCAGCTGTTGTTGTATAGAAATTACCATCTGTAAATTGCATTGGGATAGTACCATCTGCTAAATAAGCAAATGTTGGGAAGTTTTGAGCAACATTACTTACACCATGGAAATAGACTGTAGAGAAATCAGCTAAATTATAAACTGTCCAAACACCGGCGCCGCCTTGGTGACCAGCAATTGCGGCATGACCTGCCCATGGACCTTCATCAATCGATTGGATTGTTCCCCAACCGGTTAATAGTGCAGGATCGGAAGCAGGTAGGTTTGTGAATTCACCTTCGAGACCCAAGAACATAACGTTTGCTCTTGTTGGGTTATCAATAAATCTTTCCATATATGTACCGACTGGATCTAAAACTCCGTCACCATCGATATCATATGGCCAAACCATTTCGTTTACTGTGCCGTTACCAGCATAGTCATAATCAGTAAAGCCAAGCACGTTTGCTGAAACTTTACTCATGCTCTTTGCCGGAAGCACTGTTGTTGCAACTTGATCTGCGCCAGCTTTTTGTGCTTTGTGTTGTTCAACTTTACCAGCGAAAGATAAGCTAACAACTAAAAGAACTGCGATGAATGAAAAGGTAATTCTTTTCAACATGTTTTACCCCTTGTTTTGTGATAGGTTGTGATTAATTATTTAATTGGTACTCTTAAATCCCTCTTAAGCTCCGAAGTTGCGCAAAATTCTTGGAGCGAATTTCAAAATAACATAATTGGTTATATATGTCAAGAATGCATTTGAAATCAAAAACAAGATTTTTAGATTAATTTTAAGTTAATTTTTTGCGCCGATTCAAGTTAATATAAGACGTATTCTTTGTCAAGGTTTTTAGTTAGTACTTATTTTTATTGCCCTACCGGAATTTAACAAAATTAATCTTCTCAATTCCGCTAATTGATTTTAATTTTTGTATCACATCGTTTGATATATCTTCATCGACATTCATTATAGTCAATGCAGCCGAGCCTTTATCAATTCTGCTTAATGAAACACCGGCAATATTAATTTCATTTTCCGCTAACAAGTTACCTGCTCTTGCTAATACTCCCGGTCTATCAACATTATTATAAATTATTACATTACCCACAGGTTCAAATTCTATTTTATAATCATCTACTTTTATTATGCGGATATTATTTCCACTTACTATTCCTTCAAACGAGTGAAGATATTCTTTTTCACTGATTACAACTTTAATAAGATTTATATAACTCTGATGATTACTATTTTTAATCTCACGAATTCTAATACCGCGCTCATTTGCAAGATGTTTTGCGTTAATGAGATTTACACTGACATCAGAAAACGAAGAAAGTAACCCTTGTAAAAATGATGTCCCTAACACTTCAGAGTATTCTGTTAAGTAATCACCGTAATATTCTATTTCAACGTTATCACATTTTTTATCGAGTGTTTGTCCGTGCAGCGAACCAAGTTTTCTAGCAAGTTCAATAAACGGTTTTAACTTTTCATTAGTGCTGTATTTAATTGCGATACCGTTAACAAATCCGGCGGGTGAACCGCCTTTATAAAATTCAACAATCTGTTCTGCAAGTTGAATAGCAACTTTTTCTTGCGCTTCTTCCGTTGATGCAGCAAGATGTGGTGTACAAATAACTTTTTCATTATTGATAAGTGAAAAATTACTCGTAGGTTCTTCGACAAAAACATCAAATGCAGCACCGGAAATTATACCTTCATTAATTCCTTTTAGTACTGCTTCTTCATTTATTACTCCGCCGCGAGCACAATTAATAATTTTAACACCTTTTTTAAGTCTATGAAGATTATCCATATTTATTAAGTCGGTTGTCTCGGGACTCAACGGAACGTGAAATGTTATTATATCCGATTGTGAAAAAAGTTCATCCAGATTTACTAACTTGATTCCGAGTTTAGAAGCGGTATCCTGGGAAACCAAAGGATCATAAGCTACTACTTTCATTTCAAAAGCTTGAGCACGAATTGCGACTTCTTTACCAATTTTACCGAGACCTGCAACACCCAGAATCTTAGAAGACAATTCCGTACCGGAAAATTTTTTCTTTTCCCATTTGCCTTCCTTCATACTTTGGTTAGCTTGAGGAATATTTCTGCATAAAGACATCATCATTGAGAAGGTATGTTCGGCGGCAGAGATTGTATTTCCACCGGGAGTATTCATTACTAATATGCCTTTTAGAGAAGCAGCTTCTATATCTATATTATCAACACCGGCTCCGGCTCTGCCTATTAATTCTAAATTGGAAGCTCTACTTATTAACTCACTATTAACTTTTGTAGCACTTCGTACAAGTAGAATATCAAAATTGTTTATAATTTCATTTAGTTCGCCGGGGGTTAAGTCAGTGCAGTAATCAACATCAAACGAATGTTGTTTAAGTATTTCGATGGATTTTGTATGAAGCTTATCTGAAATTAGTATTTTCTTCATATACCTGGTTAGAAAGAGAGATATCGTTTATGAATAATAATAAAATTTTCCTTTCTAGTTCTATATATTCTGAATCAATCAACTTAATTTGGGCTGATCAAAAGTAAAGATTAATTTCAATATGAAGCGCAGATTAAATCTTATTTGCGCAGATTCAAAATTTGATACTTACTTTTTGATCAGCCCAATTGCTATAAAAGATTAAACAACAGCTTTGATTTTTTCTACGAACATTTGTTTTGGTACAGCGCCAATAACAGTTTCAGCAACTTGACCACCTTTAAAGTAAAGTACGGTTGGAATACTTCTGACTCCGTACTTAACAGCTGTTTGTTGGTTATCATCTACGTCTAATTTTCCAATTTTAACTTTACCGTCATATTCTTGAGCTAATTCTTCCATAATAGGCGCAATCATTCTGCAAGGACCACACCAAGCCGCCCAGAAGTCAACTATAACCGGAATATCGGAATTCAATACTTCTTCTTGGAAATTATCATCAGTAATAATAACTGGTTTCATTTAAATATCTCTCCTTTTATTAATAATAAACTTACATAACACCGTTCTTTTTCAAAACGTCTCTCGCAATAATACCTTTTTGAATTTCATTTGTTCCTTCAAAAATTCTATTAATGCGGGAATCTCTATAATATCTTTCAACCGGTAATTCACGAGAATAACCCATACCGCCATGAATCTGAACTGCATAATCAGCAATTTTATCAAGTCCTTCGGAACAATATAATTTTACCATAGCAGATTGTTTAGAAATATTTTTCCCTAAATCATAATCGACAGCGGTTCTGTAAACAATAGATTCCATCGTGAAAATTATTGTTGCCATTTCGGCGAGCATGAATTGTATAGCTTGAAAGTTTGCAATACTTTGATCGAACTGCTTTCTTTCTTTAGAATAGGCTGCCGACATTTCGAGTAGTTCTTTTGCGGCACCGGTACAAGCTGCACCAAGTCCAAGTCTTCCGGCATCTAGTGTTTTCATAGCGAGTATAAAACCACGACCATCCGAACCCAACAAGTTTTCCTTCGAGACTTTAACATTATCAAAAGTAATTTGGTTTGTAGTGCTTCCTTTAATACCCATTTTCTTTTCTGGAGGGCCAGCTTGAAATCCCGGATCAGATGTTTCAACAACAAACGCACTTAAACCTTTTGGAGTTCTTGCAAAAACCGAAACAACATCGGCAATTCCGCCATTGGTAATCCATAATTTTTCACCGTTAATAACCCAATTATCGCCGTCAAGTTCAGCACGTGTTTTTACATTAAACGAGTCCGAACCGGCTTGAGCTTCGGTTAAACAGAAAGCACCTATTTTTTCTCCTTTAGCTAACGGGACTAAATACTTCTGCTTAATTTCTTCCGAGCCGCCAAGATAAATTGCGTTAGAACCAATTGACTGATGTGCGCCAATAAATGTAGCGGTTGACATACAACCACGAGCAATTTCTTCCTGCATTATACAATAACCAACTTCACCCATTCCTGCACCACCATATTCTTCAGGAAAAGAAATTCCTAATAATCCAAGTTCTCCTAGTTGGCTTATTAATTCTTCGGGTATTTTTTCGTTCACATCAATTGCGGCTGCTCGCGGTTTGATTTCATTTTTAGTGAAATCACGAACCATGTCACGCAGCATTAATTGTTCTTCTGTAAATTTGAATTCATTCATTATTTGATCTATATATTAGTTAAGGAATTACTTCTCGCCCAAGTAGTTCACAATATACTCTGCACCGTCAACACCAATAACATTTCCGGAAATCCAATCGGCTTCCGGGCGGCAGAGAAGTAAAATTGCACTTGCAACATCTTCGGGTGTGGTGAGTCTTTTTTGTGGATTTTTTGCTTTGGCTGATTTCAACATTAAATCAGAGCCGGGAATTTTTGATAAAGCCGGAGTATCTGTTACTCCTGCCATGATAGCGTTAGCGGTTATTTTCATCGGACCAAGTTCAACCGAAAGTTGTCTAATATGTGCTTCAAGAGCAGCTTTAGCTGCGGAAACGGCTCCGTAATTTGGAATAACTGTTTGTGACCCTGCACTTGTTAATGCAAATATTCTTCCACCTTTAGCAAATAAATCGCGGAATATTAAACCTTGAGTCCAATAAACCAAAGTATGTGCCATTACATCCAATGTCATCGACATTTGAGCGGGAGCAATTACATCATTTTGTGTTTTGCCTATATATGGTTTTAATGTACCGAATGCCAATGAGTGAACTAACACATGAACATGAGGATGTTCTTTAGTTGCAAATCTTTCTTTTATTTCATCTAGAATATCATTTCTTCTTAATTGATCGGCAGCATTCATATTAAAGAATACAGCTGTCTGTCCGGTTTTTTCAATCTTCTTTATAATTGAATTCACGTTAGGCATCGTAATTTGTCTGTCTAAATGAATTCCCAAAATGTTATAACCCTCTTTAGCTAATGCAACAGCAGTCGCGCCACCAAATCCGCTTGATGCACCAAGTATTAATGCCCATTTCTTTTGCATTGTTATCCTATACTAATTACAAAATTGATTGACGAAAATAAGAAATAAGGTTTCTGAAATCAAACAATGTATTTGAGACACAATGAAGTAATTAAACCTTAACTAATATAGTGAATATTTTCGATGCCTATTAAATCGCCTATTTTATCCAAGAACTCTTCGGAGAGTTCAATTTTATAATCGAGGAAAAAAGTTCTAAAGTTTCCGTTTTCTTTAACTCGTATATATATTGGCATAGAACCGTTATGTTCTTCAAATATTTTTCGCATCGTCTCGATTGTTTTTTCATCATGAATTTCAGAGTCTAAAATAAATGCAACTTGTTTTGTCAATTTCTTTTTGACTTCTTCCAGCGGAAAGGCTTCTTCTGCATGAAGCTTAATTGCGTCTCCGCTACTTTCAACTGTACCACGAATAAGCACGGTTGATTCTTCAACTATAAGATCCATACAATCGGCAAAAACTTTTGAGAACATTATACATTCACATGAACCGGTAAAATCATCCAATTTGAAAAAAGCCATTTGTTTACCGGAACGATCAATTTTTGTTCTTACTTCTGTAATTACACCACAGGCTTTTACTCTATCTTTTTGGGCAAATGTTTCCTGTTCACCAAGATGCACATCAGCAAAAGAACGGTATTCATTTTCAAATTTTCTTAATGGATGATCAGAAAGATAAAATCCCAAAACCTTTCGCTCTTCAGTCAGTTTAGTTTTTGAATCCCAATGACGAACATTTGGTAGTTCGGGTTCGTGAAATTCTAATTCTTCTTCTGAATCATCAAACAAACTTTCTGTTTGTATTTTAGTTGAGTTCTGAACTTTGTTGCCGAATTGAAGTGCTTCTTCTATTGCAGCAAAATTTTGTGCACGGTCACCTTTTACAGTATCAAATGCGCCGGCAAGTACTAGCCCTTCCAATGCACGTTTGTTAACAACACGATTATCAACATTGCTGCAAAAATCATAAATACTTTTGAATGGTCTTTTTAATTCTTCGTTTGCTCGTTTGATTTCCTCGATTGCTTTTATTCCGACATTTTTAATAGCTGACATTCCAAAAATTATTTCGCCATTTTCAACTGTGAAATAAACCGATGCTTTATTTACATCCGGTGGACGAACATTTACTTTCAGCTTTCTGCAATCATCCAGGAGCATCGTAACTTTGTTTGAATTACCAAATTCATTTGTAAGGTTTGCCGCTAGAAATTCCGGTAAGTACTGAGCTTTCATGTAAGCTGTTTGATAAGCTACTATACTATAAGCAACAGCATGGCTCTTGTTGAATCCGTAATTTGCGAATTTATCTATAGCGACGAATATTTCTTCCGCAATTTTTTTATCAATATTATTTTTTACAGCACCTTCAACAAATTTGATTTGTTGTTCCTTCATTGCATCAAGATCTTTTTTACCCATGGCACGACGAAGGATATCGGCTTCCGCAAGACTCATACCCGCAACTTTATTTGCAATCTGAATAACTTGTTCTTGATAAACAATTATACCATAGGTCTCTTCTAGAATTGGTTTGAGAATTTCATGAGGGTAATCAATTTTTCGTTTGCCATGTTTACGCGAAATGAAATCATCTATAAACTCCATTGGTCCGGGACGATACAATGCATTCATTGCCGCAAGATCTAAAACACTTGACGGTTTTAACTTTTTGAGGTATTCACGCATCGGTCCGGATTCAAACTGAAATACCGCGGTTGTTTGACCACGTGCAAAAAGTTTGTAAGTCTCAGGATCGTCTAATGGAATTTCTTCTATATCAATTTCTTTATTTCTAGTTTTCTTAACTAGGTCAACTGTATCTCGGATAATTGTTAGAGTTCGTAATCCAAGGAAATCCATTTTCAACAATCCGGCATAATCAAGTTCCTTCATATTGAACTGCGTAACGAGATCGTTATCTGTTCCGGCTGTAGCAAGCGGTACAAAATCACTAACCGGTCCGGGTGTAATTACAACTCCGGCTGCATGTTTCGATGCATTACGATTCATTCCTTCTAAAATTTTAGCATAACGAATTAACTCTTGAATTTTTGGATCGTCGGAATCTTTAACCCATTTTAGTTCCGGAACATCTTCAAGTGCTTGATCAATTGTATAAACGCGACCGAATTTGGATGGAATAAACTTCGTGATTTTTTCAACAGTAGGTATTGGAATACCGAGAACTCTGGCGACATCCCGCAAGACTGCTTTAGAAGAAAGTCTATTAAAAGTAATAATTTGACAAACGGAATTCTCACCATATTTTTCTTTAACATAACTAATTACCTCACCGCGTTGATCATCCGCAAAGTCAACGTCGATATCGGGCATGGATTTACGAGCGGGATTTAAAAATCTTTCAAAGAGAAGATTATATTCAAGAGGATTTACATTCGTAATTCCGAGTGCATATGCAACAAGGCTTCCGGCTGCTGAACCTCGTCCGGGTCCGACCGGAATTCCTCTTTCTTTTGCCGCATTGATGAAATCTTGTGTAATTAAAAAATATCCCGAGTAACCCATCTCTTGAATAACTTTGACTTCATATTTGAAACGATCTTCTATATCGGTATTAATTTTTTTAAATCTTTTTAAAAGACCCTGATAAGAAAGCTGTTCAAAATATTCATCCAAATTTTTCGCTGTTGAATCTTCAGGTATCGGGAATTGCGGATAATGAAATTTTTCAAAACTTAAATCGAGATCAATTTTTCCGTCTATTTCTAATGTGTTTTCAATAGCATCTTTTTGATTCTTGAAAATTTCTTTCATCTCATCGGCGGACTTAAAATAAACTTGATCAGTATTGTATCTCAAATTTTTGTATTCATAATTCCCGGTTTTATCACCAAGCAATAACAATATGTTATGCGCAATTGAATGATCTTTATTTATGTAATGGATGTCATTAGTTGCAATTAATTTTAGACCAAGTTCCTTCGCGAGTTTTGGCATGCCGTCGAGAATTGGTTTCTCGATTTCCAAACCATGATTTTGAATTTCTAAATAAAGATCGTCATTAAATATTTCGTGAAGTCGAAGTGTTGTTTCTTTCGCTTTATTATAATCGCCATTTATTAGATGAACAGAAACCGGTCCTGCTGGACAAGCAGTTGAACAAATTAAACCTTCGCTGTATTCACGAAGAATATCCATATCAATTCTAGGTTTGTAATAAAAGCCTTCTGTGAATCCGAGTGAAGAAAGTTTTATTAAATTTTTATAACCGGTTTTATTTTTTGCAAGCAGCACAAGATGATTATAATGTTTAGATCTTTTTCTTCCGGCACCTTGGTCTGTACCTTTTTCAAAACGAGAACCTTCCATTGTAATATAGGCTTCCATTCCAACAATGGGCTTTATTCCGGAATGTTTTGCTTTAGAATAAAATTCCGAAACTCCATACATCACACCATGATCGGTAAGTGCGATGGATTTCATGCCCATTTCACCGGTAGTCTTAACTAAATCATCTATTGTACATGCAGCATCTTGTAAACTAAAATGCGAATGGTTGTGGAGATGTACGAAATCACACATTTATAAAAATCCTTTTACTCTTTGTTGACGTGATACTTAATTCTATAAAACCAAAATTAAAAATCTGAGTGGGAGTTTTGGAGAGGGTGTGAGGGGGAGAGTGGGAGAAAAGGTGATTATAAAATTCTCTCCGTTCACTTTTTCTCCCACTCTCCCCTTCTCCCCTTCAAGCCTTTCCCGTATGTCCAAAACCACCCTCACCACGTTTTGTTTCGTTAAGTTCGGATGAAATTTCAATCTCAGCTTTATATACTTTTGAAATAACTAACTGAGCAATTCGTTCACCGCTTTTTATCTCAAACGGTTCTTTACTAAAATTAAATAGGATTACTTTTATCTCACCTCTATAATCGCTATCAATTGTACCGGGAGAATTAAGGATTCCAATTCCATGTTTGGCAGCTAATCCGCTTCTTGGTCTAACTTGAATTTCGTAACCGATTGGAATTTCAACCGAAAGATTTGTGGATATTAATTTAACTTCACCCGGATTTATATTTTCACTTTTGGAAAGTGCGGCTCTAATATCCATTCCGGCACTTCCTTCCGTAGCATAGTGAGGAAGCGGGATTTCGGAGAATTCGTCCGATATTCTCTTGAATTTTAATTTAATCGTTTCCATTTTCTTGATTCTTGTTGAAGTGAATAAAACTTCAGAATAATTTTTTGAGAGCAGAAATTTCTTCTTTACTGATCACTCTAAAAATAAATAAACCAGCCGTAAAGCCCAACAGAATAAAAAGTTTATTTATGAAAGTAACATCTTCGAATCCTATTATAAAATAATATACAAATCCCGATGCTATTAATAACACAAATATTGTAGCTATTTTTAGGTATTCATATTTGATTCTATAAAACTTTTGTGCTGTAATAAACAATCCAACTGCCATAATAAAATAACTTACTAGTGTTGCAAAAGCTGCGCCCATTATTCCGATAACCGGAATCAATAAGATATTTGCAATTATATTAATCCCCGCACCAATTCCTGTTACAAGCGGAAAATATTTTGTCTTTTCCTCAATATAAATGCCTGCTTGAAAGTTAACATACAATCCATGAAAAACATAAGCTAATAAAATAACCGGAACGATATATAATCCACTTAAATATTCCTGACCTATAATTGATCGTCCCGGCAATACCTCAAATTTGGCTATGTCCGAAATAAATAAAGAAAGTATAACCAGAATTAATGATGAAGCAATCAGATAAATAGTTAAGATTTTTGAGAAGAGAGCTTTTGCGTTAGCATCTTTAGCGTTATTTAAAAAGAACGGCTGCCACGCGTATTGAAACATAGAAACAAACAACATCATAAAAATACCAAGTTTGTAATTGGCTTGATAAATTCCGAGCGCGCTTTCTCCAACTATCATAACAATTATTGGTCGATCAATTACTTGTACGATTGTTGCGGCAACACTCGCCGGTAAATATGGGATTCCAAATTTCAACATCTTTTTTAGAAGTTCTTTATCAATCTTCGGAATAAAGTTTTTTAATATCTCAGGCAACAATGCTAAAAATGAAAATAAAGATGCGGCTGCATTACTTATAAATATTGCTTCGATATCAAAATCAAGGAACAATATGAGATAGATATTCAAACCAAGATTAATGAGAATGTTCAAGGTTTTGATTATCGCAAACTTTTTAGCTTTTCGCTGTAACCTAAGATTTGCAAACGGAACCAATGCGAGTGTATCAAAGAGTAAAATTAAAATTACGTAATTGAGTAAATAGGAATAATCACTGGGAATTTTTATTGCGGAAGATAGTCCGGATTTTGATACAAGTATTATGAGTGAAAACAGTATTGTTGTACCGGTTACAAAAATATAAGGTGTTGAAAATACATTTTTCTTTTCTTCGGATTGGGCAACTGAACTATACTTAAGAAATGCCGCATCCATACCGTATATATATACAATATTAAAAAAAGCGATGTACGCATATACGTTTGAGAAAACTCCAAACTCATAAGTTGAGAAAATATTTGTATAAAAAGGAACAAGTAAGAAACCGAAGAATCTTCCGACGATTGTACTGATACCGTAAATCGCAGTGTCTTTTGTGAGTTCTTTTATTTTCTCAATCATCTATTGAAGACTTATATAAGTACGAAACTAGCTTGCTAATCAAAATATTTTCTTAGTGCATCGATATAAATCTTGGGAGGTCTAGTAGGTTTTTTTGAATCCGATTTTATAAACATGTGAGTTGTATAGCCCTCGGTAATAATTTCTTCCGAACCTTGTTTTCTGATTTTATATTCAATATGAACTTTAGCCGAAAATAATTCTTTTACAGTCGCCTCAATTTCAAGTATATCGTCATAAGTTGCGGGAGCTTTATAAATTAATTTGGCTTCAATCAGCGGAAGTTGATAACCATCTTTTTCAATCGAAGCATATGCGAGTCCGGTACTTCTTAATAATTCGGTTCTTCCTACTTCAAAATATTCTAAATACTTTCCATTATAAACAAACTGCATTTTATCTGTATCGGCATATCGAACACGAATAGTTGTAACATGTTTCAACATTATTCTTCAAATTCCCCCATCGAACCAAATTTATCCAATCTATTTTGAATTAATTTATCAGGTTTAATTTTCTTGAGATTGTTCAATTCTTCAATAAGTATTGTCTTTAAAGTGTTTGCAACTACAGTGTAATTTTTATGTGCACCACCTAAAGGTTCGGGAACAATTCTGTCGATTATTTTTTGTTCTAATAAATCAACCGCTGTTAATCTTAATGCTTCCGCGGCTTGTTCCTTATATTCCCAACTTCGCCAGAGAATACTTGAACAAGATTCGGGACTGATTACCGAATACCAAGTATTTTCAAGCATTAAAATTCTATCTCCGATTCCAAGACCAAGCGCACCACCGCTGGCTCCTTCACCAATTATCACAACAATTATCGGAACTTTTAGTCTACTCATTTCTAAAAGATTTCTTGCAATTGCTTCAGCTTGTCCACGTTCCTCAGCTTCCAAACCGGGGAATGCACCTGGTGTATCAAGAAGAGTTATTACCGGAGTGTTAAACTTTTCTGCAAGCTTCATTAAACGTAACGCTTTGCGATAACCTTCCGGATTCGGCATTCCAAAATTTCTATAAAGATTTGATTTTGTATCGCGCCCTTTTTGATGACCGATAATCATAACTTTTTGACCATCAAGTTTTGCAAATCCTCCGACTATAGCTTTATCATCACCAAAATGTCTATCTCCATGAAGTTCAATAAAATCCGTTGTCATCATTTCGATGTAATCTAAAGTATATGGTCTTTCAGCATGACGTGCAAGTTGAACTCGCTGCCATCTTGTCAAGTTTTCAAAAATGCTTTTCTTTAGTGAATAAACTTTTGATTCTAGATTTTGAATTTCATCTTTTATATCAAGGTCGTTTTCATAACGACGCATTTCTTCAATTTTATTTTCTAACTCATGTATAGGTTTTTCAAAATCTAATGTATTTTTAGCCATCATTTCTCCGGTTTGATGAACATATTCGAAAATGTTCTGCTTAATATTTCAATATCCAACCATATATTTTGGTTCTTTGCGTAAAAAATGTCAAGTTTGCGTTTTTCTTCCTCATCATTTTTATCAATGTTTTCGATATTCCACAAGCCTGTCAATCCCGGTTTACCGAGATACAAACCCTCAAATTCACTATTTGATTGTGGCCCGACAAAACTGAGCTTTCCTAAAAATACTCTAGGAACATTAAGAATAAATTTTGAGAATTCGCTAGTTCTCTTGGTCAACTTATGGTGCGAATATATCAAAGGGTAAACCAAAAGTAAAATTAGAGAGCTTAATATAAAATCAAGTACAGCTTTTGCCGTTTTATGAGGCAAATATGAAATGTTATAATAAACTTTAAGTAAAG
>QZJX01000037.1 GCA_003599395.1 Ignavibacteriales bacterium
AATGACATTTCCATTTCACCAATTTCATCAAGGAAAATGGTACCGCCATTACCGAGTTCAAATTTGCCAATTTTACGTTGATGTGCACCGGTAAAAGCACCTTTCTCATGCCCGAATAATTCACTTTCCAATAATTCTCTTGGAATTGAAGCACAATTAACAACGATAAAGGGTTTCTCTTTTCTTGATCCGTTATAATGTATTGCTCTCGCAATTAGTTCTTTCCCAGTTCCGGATTCGCCTTGAATTAATACGGTAATATCATTATCCAATACCTTAGAAACTAATCTAAAGACTTTTTGCATGCTATTATCTGTGGATATAATATTATCAAAACTATATTCCTTTTGAAGATTTTCTTCAAGCTCATTAATCCTTTTTACTAATTCATAATTTGTAAGTGCATTTTTTATAGCCGGTTCAAGTCTGTTTTGATCGATTGGTTTAGGGAAATAATCGTACGCGCCGAGTCGAATTGATTCAATAGCAACCTCAACACTTCCTTGTGCCGAAAGCATAATGACAGGCAAGTTTTGGTTGGTGGTTTTAATTCGCTTAAGCACCTCATTCCCATTTATATCAGGCAACATAATGTCTAATAGAATAAGACTCGGATTTTCTGATAATGCGTTTAACGCATCAGTTCCGTTTGTAAATGTTCTAACGTTATATCCCCACTTGCTTTTAACCCAGTGAGTTAGCAATTTTAATATTGATTCTTCATCATCAACAATGAATACAGTGTTTTCCAAGCATTACCTCCTACTACGTTTGGGAAGCTTAATAATAAAAGTTGATCCTTTATTAAGTTCACTCGTTGCTTTTACAAGACCTTCGTGCAAATCGATAATTTGTTTAACGGCAGCAAGTCCAAAACCAGCTCCGGGAATTTGCATTCCTGTTCTGCCAACTTTACTAAACTTCTGGAATAATTTCGGAATATCTTCCTTTTTAATACCAACTCCGGTATCACTGATAATTATTTCTACCTCTTTCAAGAAATCCCTCGCCATTAAAGTTACTCTTCCGCCCTTATTTGTAAATTTAACTGCATTTGAGAGTAAATTTGTGATCGCTTTATTTATTCTTTCTTTATCGGCGTTAATAATTATCTGTGCATCCGGAATTTCAGTAGAAAAGGTTATTCCTTCCTCTTCAGCAGTTTTAGACCACTTTTCTTTAAGTTCATTAAGCACTAATATAATATCGAAATCGGATTTTTCAAGAACATCACTTTCAGTTTCTAACTTAGAGAAATCAAGTATATCATTTATCAATCTTGCCAGTCTTTTACCTTCCGATAAGATTACATTACTAAATTCTTCAACCATTTCTCTAGGAAGATCTTCGTCTGAAACTATTGTTTCAGCGAATCCGACAATGGATGCAAGAGGTGTTCTTAATTCGTGAGATACATTCGATACAAATTCATTTTTTAATCTATTGAGTTCTTCCAAAACTGTAATCTGTTGTTTGGCTCTATCTTGCTCGATAGAAATCATTCTGTTTGCTTCAATTAACTTTGAGTTCAGATCCTTAAGTTTATTTTCGTTCTTAATTCGATCTGTAACATCTCTTCCTATTCCTATTAATCCTTTAATTTCATCATCAGATTTGATGTTGCGTGCATTTATATCGAATGTTAATATATTTTCAAACTTGTCAACTAAACGAACTTCAAACGAAGTCAACTCCTCTTGGTTTAATATATGCTGAAATGAAATTGCTATATCGGCTTTATTGGTCTCATCAACAAATTCAAGAAAATGTTTGCCAACAATTTCATCCGGAGTATAGCCTAAAGTTCTTGCTCCCCGCGAATTAACAGTAACGAAATAACCATAACTATTAAGGGTGAAAATCAAGTCTTCCGCTGTTTCTATTAAAAGACGAAATCTTTCTTCTGATTTTTCGAGTTTATTTCTATATTCGAATTCATCCGTTACGTTTGTAATAGTTCCTACAATTCGGACAATCTCATTATTCTCTTTAATTGGGAAACCCGTGTGCCGCACAAACAATGGCTTATCATTTTTATCATGCATCTTGTATTCGATAATTGCGTCTTCGCCATTTCTTAATTTTTTTATGAACTCTTTAAATCGACTAATGTAATCAGGGTCTATTTTTCTAATAAGATTAATCCGGTTAGAAACTATATCCTCACTAGTATAACCGAACATTCTATAAGCGACATCCGAGATAAAATTATATTTTTTACCGTCGGCATCAGATGAATATAGTACCGATCCTATATTGTGTGTAGTTTCGGTAAACCAATCTTCAATCTGTTTTGTTTGTGTAATATCCCAAAACGAAGTAAGAACAAACTCCGGTTGCTTATCAATGGCACTGATATAGAGAGAATTTGCATTGAACCATCTAACAGTACCATTTAAATCACTATGCTTTAGTTTATAATTTGAAACTGAGCTTTTATTCTTGATTGCAGTGATAAATGGCAATTGTTCTTGGTCAATTTCTACATTACCCTCACGATAAAATTTTATGGACTTATGAAAAGGTTTTGAGCTTTTTCCCAACTTCAAACTAAATAACTCAAGTGCGTAATCATTTGCAAAAATAAGTTTGACGTCCTTGTCCGTTGCAATTAGCGGAATATCTACTTCACTAAGGATATTTAGAAATTCATTCGCCACTGTAATCTTTACGAGCCCTTATAAATTATTCAATAAAGATAATAAAATCTTTACACACAATTTTCTAAACTTACATCCGGATAGATTACAATATAATTTATTTGGTATATCCTTATCTTTGTAAATGAATAAAAAAGTCATATGTAAAAAACCAGAATTATTAGCTCCTGCAGCAAATCATGAGACATTAATGGCGGCAATTAATGCCGGATGTAATGCAGTCTATTTAGGTGTTGAAGCTCTTAATATGAGAGCAAAGGCGAAGAACTTCTCTTCCGATGAACTTGCCGATATAGTTATGTTTTGTCATCAAAGAAATGTTGATGTTCACCTGACTGTAAATACAATCGTTTACGAAAATGAATTGAATATCCTTGATGAGATTTTAGATAATGCGAAAGAATCCAAAGTTGATTTGGTAATTTGTTGGGATACTGCGGTAATTCAAAAATGTATTGAAAAGAAAATACCGTTTTGTATTTCAACACAAGCATCAGTATCAAACTCATCTGCAGCAAACTTCTATAAAAATCTGGGTGCTAAAAGAATTGTCCTTGCCAGAGAATGTACAATTGAGATGATTGATGAAATCAAGCAGAATACCGACATACAAATTGAGGCTTTTATTCACGGGGCAATGTGTTTAGCTGTCAGTGGCAGGTGTTTACTTAGTCATTATAGTTTCGGAGCAAGTGCGAATAGAGGTGAATGTATCCAACCATGCAGAAGAGAGTTTGAAATAAAAGATAAAGACGGTGAAGCTGAGTTTATAGTCGATGAGGATTATGTTCTTTCACCCAAGGATTTATGCACAATTGATTTCATTGATAAACTTATTGAATTGGGAATAGATTCCTTCAAAATAGAAGGAAGAAAAAGAAGTCCGGAATATATCTCAAAAGTAGTCTCGGTTTACCGGAAAGCAATTGATCTCTATTTTGAGAATAAGTTGACAGCCGAAATTAAGTCCAATCTAAAAAATGAATTATCAAAAGTTTATAACCGTGGATTTTCAAACGGTTTTTATTTTGGCAGACCCGGTCATGAAGACTACGCGGAAAAATATGGAAGTATTGCTACGACAAAAAAAGTTTATATCGGCAAAGTACTTAATTACTTTAAGGAGCCTTCTGTTGCTCATGTAAAACTTGAGGCGGGAGATTTAGTTAAAGACGATATGATATATATCATCGGTTCCAACACCGGAGTAGTAGAAATGAAAATCGGACAATTAATAAAAGATGAAATCGAAATAAATGAGGGTAAGAAAGGTGATGAAATAACTTTTAAAACAACGGAATTAATTCGTCCCAGAGATAAAGTTTATAAAATAGTTCCTGCTTAAAACTACTGCCAACTAAGACCAGCACTGCCTTCCTGATCATCTTTGAAATTAAAACTGGAAATTGCTTCGTCAAGATCTTTGTGTACGTCAAAGACTTTATTCATACTAGTCATTTCAAAAATTAATGATGATAATTCATTACTGTAAACCAATTTAAGATCACCGCCTGATGCAACAGTTTTCTTCAAACTACTAACGAGCGAGCCAAGGAAAGTTGAATCTAAATATTCACACATACTTAGATCAACCACGAGAAATTTATTTTCTTCATTAAGTTGCCTAAGTACAAACTCCTTAAAACTAACAGCGTACTGTAAAGTAGCTCTTGTTAAATAAACAGTAATAACCGTAACCTTGCCGTAATCTTTACTTTTGAAATCCATTAAAATTCCGTATTACTTGAAAATGAATGCTAGAGAATTAATAATCTTTAAACATATCTTAATTACAGAAATAAATCAATTAATCCTTGTGTGTTACGTTAAGCAGTTTTCTTTCTGATAAAAAAAAGGAAGCGTAAAATCCATACCCCCGTATAGAACTCTACGCTTCCCCATCGTTGGGAGGAATTATTTTCATTAAAATATCTTGATATAAAAAAGGGGAGAACTTAACCAGAATAAGTTCTCCCCAAACCGGAGTTGAGAAATGATTTTACCGTAAAATCATCCTCAACAAATTTTGAAGAGTTAAACGCAGCAAGTAAAAGTAAATACCGGATGCAGCTACGTTGCCAAAAAGAATTCATTATAAATCTAGGCAACTCGGTACTCACCTGCAGGTAAAAGTATACCAGTAATTCTTTTACCTGCTGCCCCCTAGAGTATAAATAATAAACTATCAGGATTATTATTTGAGCGAATTTAACTGGAATAATTTCCGTGTTAAATTTAATCGAACCTCTTAGGTTTATTCAGTATTTAAAGAACACTGAGACTAATTAATCCGTTAAATTTCTGTAGGATAAAATTCTCGTCTCATTCGCCACTCGATTTTATTAGCCAATTTTGATGCCAGGCTTATTTTTACGCTAATTCAAGATATTAAATTCAAATGATGCGAAATTATTTCGTAGTAAACGCAATTTATGCGCACTAATTCAGGGGAAAAGAAAATCCAATACTTATCTCTTGCGAGGTAATCTCAGGTGAAGATACTGCTTGATGGGGTTTTGTAGTTATATCGGTAAAGAATAATAAATCGACTTGACTAGCTGCCCAAACCAATGCTGCGGCAACTATAAATAAATTTCTTACTTTATAAGACGAATTGTAGTCATCATATTTTGTATTTATCAACAATTTATCTGTTTCATTTAAGTATGCGTTCTTTGCGTCATTTGTTTTGATTATATAATATATTGCCGTTGCTGTTGAACCAAGACCAAGTGCGGAGTATATAATTCCTCCAGTAGTTTTATCCATTGCAAAATGCCCCCAACCAGGCACTAATAAGTTTTTTACAACCGCTATTTTATAATTATTCTGAGCCGTGATTAGTTCTTGTTTAACTAATCTCAGAGAATCAAGAATTGGTCTTTCTTGTTCTAAATTATTTATAAAGGCTACTTTAATTTCATTAAAAAAATTTACAATTTTTGGGGAAATCCTAGTTGGATCCATTGAATGGTTCGAATTTAATCGCAACAGATTTTCGAAAACCGTTTTGGAAATTGTTTCCTCCCCTAAAGAATAATGAGCCATTCCTTTTAACTCGAGTATTTGTACCAATTGAATAGAATTATAATCCCCGGAATCGATCATTTTATCTGCCAACTCGATAACCTCTTTATACTCAAAAGAAATATATTTTTGAGTCAGAATATCTAAAGGTTGTTCTTGAGCTGTTGCTAAAGAAAATAGAAACAATATGTAGATTAACTTTGCTAGGCGCGGCATTTATCTCAACAACAACATTTTTTTTGTTATAAAATTATGATCTGCGATTAAGCTATAAAGATAAACTCCGGTTGGAACAGCTTTTCCTTCTTGATTTGATCCATTCCATTTAATACTATGATTCCCGGCGAGAAATGATCCATCAACCAGAGTTATAATTTTCTCTCCGAGTGTATTATATATCTCGACCTGTATTTCCATACTTTTTTGAAGCGTAAAGGAAATCTTTGTTTCCGGATTAAATGGATTTGGATAATTTTGGGAAAGGCTAAAGTTTTTAATTAATTCACTTTCTTCTACTACGCTTACAGGACCCGCATAAATTTCCTCGATAAAATCAATAACTTTACCTGATGCATTCTCTCCGCCAAATACATATATTTTTTCATTTAAGACAACCGCAGCATGATTCCTTCTAGCATAGTTTAGTTGAGAACCGGCTGAAACAAGCGGGTAAGTATCATAATTTGAAATAACTTCGAGTGAAGCTACCGCAGGAGTTGTTTCATTGTACCCACCAATAAGATAAATCAAATCAGAATAGGAAGAATATACAGCAACACCAGCCGCTCTGGGGGTAATGATTCTTGATCCAACCGAATAACGTGATAAATTTTCGAGTTGTATAATATCATAGTTTTGTAAAACACCATTAAAGGATCCACCAAACAAGAACAGATTATCATTTACTGCTACTGACATTTGTTGCACGGGCAATGCGTTGCTTGTAAAAGAAGTATCGTCGACAGAAGATATTTCCATGGAATGAAAGTCAAAATTTGCTATATAAGGTAAGTTAGCATTAGATCCACGTGAAGCTGCATAACCCCCAATCATTAATAAATTATCTTTATACACAGTGCCGGTAGAAAATACTCTATCAAATAGTTCATTTTCGTTATGAACTACCGTGTTTGGACTTCCGAAATCCCACTCTTCGAGATTAAACGAATTTGGATTTACTTCATTAATTCCACCATAGATGTACAACTTATCGTCATGTATCCCGGCAAAAAATCCGTATCTCTTTTCAATCATATTTGCGACAATAGACCATTCACCACTTACGGGATTAAACTGTTGTATCCATCTAACATTCGCCTGGAGTGAATCAGAATATCCACCTATTACATAGACTAAAGAATCCCTGACAACTGATTGCGCTCCCGAAACAGGATATTTCATTTTCCCTGTAACTTGCCATGTGGGTTCTTCTGCCGTTAGGTAACCACATAATAGATGAAAAGAAAATAATATGTATAAAATTTGATTCTTCATTAGAGTTTTAATATGTACAACAACTATACCACTATCTAGTTGTTCGCACCAAATTTGTTATTTAAGGTCTCAGTTAAATTAACATGTAAAACCAACGTGTCGCTTTTAATAATATTAATCCTTTCAACGACATCCGGATACTCAGGATGTTTGACAGTTAAAACATGTGAACCGGGGATTAGTTTAACAACATTGCCAAAAGGTGTTTGCCCCAAAAATTTATCATTTAGGTAAACATCTCCCCACGGGAAAACATTGCAGGCTAAGTATCCATAAAGTGTGTCTAAATTCACTGTAATTCTCGAAGTTTCATCCGGTTTTATTTCTATAGTCTGCAAATAATCCGGATACTCAGGATGAACCAATTTTATATTATAAATTCCAGCCCTTAAATCTATTGGTTCTGAAATCGGGGTTGTATCTAAACGTCGATCATCTAAATAGATGTGCGCCCAAGGAATACATTCTACATACAAATTACCAAAAGCAATAGATGCAATCTTTTCAGTATTATTATCATTAATGATTTCGGGTTCGGAGTCTTCAACTCGAGTTTCGGGAATTTCGCTTGGAACTGTTTCTACTTTTGGATTCAAATTATCAATCGATAATTCCGATCCTTTGTTACCATCTTGCTCATCAATACTTATATCCATTTTAACAGAATTTTCACCCGAAAAATTTTCAGATAGTGATGGATCATCATTTATTTGATCACCCTGTCTAACAAATACAAAAATTAGTGCAATTATTAAAACAAGAACCAAGCTTGCTACGCTGTATAATATTTTCCTGTTTTTTAAAAAATAAAAAGGAGTTCTTCTGATTTCACTAAGTGGAATTTCAAGATCTTGCAAGACTTCTTTTGCGGATTTATATCGTCGCTCAGTTTTCTTTGAAAGTAACTTTCTAAGAATTTGTTGAAGTTCTTCAGGGAGATTTATGAGATAAGCTTCTATAATTTCTACATTATAGTTTATCAGATTACTGATTGTTTGATTAACATCCTCACCTAAAAATGGATTTTTCTCGGTAAAAAGTTCTAATGCCAAAATTCCGGCAGAAAAAAGATCGCTTTGTGAAGTTAATTTTCCACCTTGTACTTGCTCAGGAGACATATAACACGGAGTACCAACTATCGCATATTGACTTGTTACAAAATTGTCATTCAAAGCTAAAGCCAAACCAAAGTCGCCGATTTTCAACTCGGATTTTTCGTTTACTAATATATTCTCTGGTTTTATATCGCGGTGAATAATCTGATTTTGGTGAGCATAATTTAATCCCTTAAATAACTGTACAACAAGATTTTTTTTCTGTTCAAGCGAAAGTGATTTGTCTTTAATATATGCTCTTAGATTTTTGCTTTCGAAATATTCAAAAGAGATATAGAAGAATTCATTGAAGGTTCCGAAATCGAGAACTTTTATAATATTCGGGTCTTCCAACTTTGCCATAATTTTGGCTTCTCTTTTAAAGCGTTCAATCTTAGCTTCATCAAAAATTGTTTTTGTGTTAAGCACTTTTAAAATAATTTTTTTGCCGAGATAAATATGGTTGGCAAGATAAACACTTGCATGCTCGTCTTTCTTGAAGCATTCAATTATTTCAAATTTTTCAAACAATATTTCTGATGTAACTTGATTCAAGTTATTGTAAACCCATTTCTTTCAATTTTAGTTGTATCCATCGAACCGATACTCCAAGAGATTCGGCTGTTAAAGTTCTATTACCATCAAATTGTTTTAAACGATCTTGCAAAAGTTTTATTTCAAAATCTTTCAGTGTTCCGTTAAAACTATTAAAAACTTCTTCCTCCTCAAAAATTAGATGATCTTCTGTTATTTTAGAATTATCACAAAGTATTAAAGCGCGCTGCATCACATTAATTAACTGCCTTACATTGCCGGGCCAATTATATGCTTCTAACTTTTTAATTGAGCTTTTATCTAAGTGAAGATTTTTGTTCTCGGCAAATTTTAATATAAAGTCTTTAGCAAGTAACGGGATATCTGATCTTCTGTCTCTTAATGGTGGCACTTTAACGGGGAATACATTTAGTCTGTAAAATAAATCCTCCCTAAATTTTCCTTCTCTTACCAGTTGTTGTAAATCTTTATTTGTTGCAGTGATAATTCTAACGTCAATCTTTTTTATTTGAGTATCACCAAGTCTTATAATTTCCTTATTTTCCAAAACCCGTAAAAGTTTTGCTTGTAACGCCATAGAAATATCGGCGATTTCATCTAAGAAAAAAGTTCCGTTATTGGCAACTTCCAACAGGCCTTTCTTGTCTGTATTCGCACCTGTAAAAGCTCCTTTCTTATAACCAAACAATTCGCTTTCTAAAAGTGTATCGGGAATTGATCCACAGAATTGAGCTAAATAAGGTTGATCTTTTCTACTGCTTAGTTTATGAATTGCTTTTGCTACCAAATCTTTTCCTGTACCGCTTTCACCAAGTATCAACACTGTTGCATCTGTTTTTGCCACTTTTTTTATTAACGATGCAAGTTCATTCATAGCTTTGCTTTGACCAACCATGTTGGGAATTTTTTCGGTAGCTTCTAATTTATTTAGAAGAATTTCTCTTTCGTCTTTTAATTTTTCCAGATTTTCAATTCGATCCAATGCCAATGATACTAAATTCGAAAAGATATTTAGGAAAACTAAGTTTTCATCCGTAAAATCTTTCCTGTTGATTTGACTATCAGCAACAAATACTCCCCAGACTTTATCATTCCTTATAATGGGGACACCAATTACTGATTTAATTTTTCTTATTTGTATACTCTCAAATTGTGATAATTGTGGGTCACCTTGAACATCATGATGAAGTATAGAGTGTTTCTTAGTTAAAATTTCATTTAAAATGCCGGATGAAAATTCTGACAGGTCACTTATATTCTCACCTCTTGTATTTCGTGCTGTAATAATTTTAAATATATTTTCATCACTATTAAACTTAGCGAACACACCTCTTTCAGCATTAATTACTTTTATTACCCAGTCAAGTGCGTCTTCAATAAGCGAGCCTTGGTACTCGGTAGAATTAAGAATGTGACTTATTCTATAGAGTGCTTCAAAGTGTTCTTTTGAAACTTCCCTCATCTGTTCTAATTCAAGCTGTTCAATATTCATATTATTCTTGTATTATAAATGATGCTGGTCTAGATCTTGCTTTATTCCCAAATTCGTCGATTACCCATACAACCCAGAAGTACTCCCCGGGTGTTAAAATTTCCGGTACCACAAATAATATTTCATTAGAAGATATATTATTTACTTCCCAAACTAATTCGGGATCAACTGTATTTGTGAATATACTAAGGCTATAAGTAAAAGAATACCCCGGTGTAAATCTTCGCCAATTAAGCGTAAGTGAATCAGACACTATTTCATTATTAGCGGGAGTTATAGTTTCAACCGATTCTTTTATTATTCTTTTTACCGTTAAATTAGCTATGCTAAAGGTTTTTCCATTAGCGTCTTTAGCAATAATATCAAATACTTTTCCAATAACATCATCTACCGAAATTATATTCATTTGGGCCGGAGTAAAAGTGTTATGAAAAACTGTTACTGACACATTACTTAAATTACCAATAAATCCGAGGTCATCATTTTTAATAAATACTGAGTCTATATCATTTTCGTCATCTATAATTTGAGCATCTACAATTAAACGGTAAACTTGTACTGCAGGGAACCTGTTTTCCACACTACTGGTAATATTTCCATTTATCAACTTAGGAGTTGAATTAAGCTGCTGTAATACTGTGACACTCTTTCTTGAAGCCCAATTTATAAAGATAGAATCCCTGCTGTAACCTTCTTTTTCAAAATATAAGAATCCATCTAGTGGTCGAAGATCTTCAATTGAAAAATTCCCGCTTGAATTTGTTTCGACAACTATATTAGCGTTTGGCCAGTAAACGGTTACAGCGTTAATAGGTTGATTCGGAACCTTTACTGTTCTCACTGTGCCAGTTATACTTGTGAATGAGTTATTGGGATTTTCAGGGTCCAATGGATTTTCTCTGGGTGCCTCGCATCCGAATACAAACAACAATATCGCAGCTATATTTATATATTTAATCATCATATCGCTCAAGCCAAATCTATTTCTCCGATTGAATAAAGTACAGCCTTTCCGGAAATATTTATCCTGTCACCTAAATCTTCACAAAATAATTCTCCACCACGTTTTGAAAGTTGCTTTGCTTGAAGCTTCCTCTTGTTCAATTTTTTTGACCAATATGGTGTCAAAGCTGTATGTGCTGAACCTGTAACTGGGTCTTCGGGAATACCGGCATGAGGAGCAAAGTACCTTGAAACAAAATCACAATTTTCTCCTTTTGCTGTAATGATCAATCCGTCGGAATCTAATTTTTTAATCTCGTCAAAGTTGGGTACTGCATTAAGTACTTCATTCTCACTATTTAACAGAAACAGTGTTTTGCTGCTCAATAAAACTTCTTTTGGTTCAACATCCAAGCATTTAAGATGTAGATCACTTGTAAAAATTTTTTTAGGGGGTCTTGCTGGGAAATTTAATGTAATAAATTCATCCTCTCTGAAGACCGTTAAATTTCCGCTTAATGATTCAAAGACTATTTGATTGATTTCTTTCTCGATAAAATTAAATATAACATATGCTGATGCTAATGTAGCGTGACCGCATAGATCAACTTCAATCGTCGGTGTAAACCATCTAATATGATATTGATTGTCTTTCTTAACAAAAAAAGCTGTTTCCGATAAATTATTCTCTGCTGCAATGTTTTTTAGTATTTTATCGTCCAACCAATTATTTAAAGGACAAACAGCTGCCGGATTTCCCTTAAACAAAATATTAGTAAATGCATCAACTTGATAAAGATCTAATCTCATTTTCAATTACCCTTAGCAAAAAATAATTCTAAAAATCGCCAGCTTCGCTTTGCCCATGCGTTTTCATTATGCTTCGCATCATAATCTTTGAACCAAATATAATCCTTGTTTTCTATAAACCCTTTTTGCCTAAGATTTAAAAGCATTTCATCAATACCGGTTTGAAGACTATCTTCCAAACCTACGCTGCCATTATCTACATATAAAAGCAAATTTTTCTTCTCACCTTTATATTCAAAAACATTATCAACATAATCATAATTGCGTATCTTCAATGCCGGTGAAAGACAAGCAGCTTTAGAAAACACATCCGGTCTTTCCCATGCGATCATAAAAGAAATTAACCCCCCCATTGATGACCCAGCAACCGCTGTATTCTGTCGATCACTTTTAGTCCTATATTTATGATCAATCAACGGCTTAACATCATCAATCAAAAAGTTAATGTATGCATATCCTGTATCGTTTTCGCTGTATTCTTTCCTCCTATTGGAAGTATTATATAAACCCACTATAATAATTGGTTCTATAATTCCTCGTCGGATTAAACTATCCGCAGTTTCATCGATCTGCCAATCGATACCAAGAAATGAAGTTGACGGATCAATAATGTTTTGTCCGTCATGCATATAGAGAACCGGATATCGTTTCTCAACATTTTCATAATAGTCCGGTGGAAGCCAAATAATTATATCCCGCGGAAGAAGTTCATCTTTAGTTTTGATGTTAGTGATATATTCAACAGTTCCGGTTATTTGCCCAAAAGAAATGTTTTCTTCCGGCTTTCTCCATCTATTAATGATATAAGTAACAGATGTATCGTTACTTACATACAGCTTTTTATTTGCAGGAACTAATCCATTTTCAGTTACTTCTTCTGTTGACCAACTTCCTATTGTGAATTTAAATTCTATTTCTTCATGCACAGGGAAAAAAATTGTTTTAGAAAATTTGTTTTCCTCAACTTTATCCAATTGAATTGCATCTGGTTGCCAATTTCCTAATTCAGATGAGTTTCCGACTATAAAAACATTTTCTTCATAATTTAAATTCTTCGTCATCACAACAAATTCAACTGCAACCTTATTTGTCTGTGCGAATAATATAAAAGGCAGAATCAAAAATATGAGAAGCACAACAAAGTTTTTCACTGACTATTTCCTTTAAACAAAGAATACAAAATATAATTAAATTTGTGTTGTTAATAAATTTATTGATTTGTGAATTTCATCAAATTCTCAATATTTGGGTATATTATAACAATCATTTATTCTATATTTACAATCTTATAAGAACATTAAAATGAACTCTCTAATGACACGAAAACAGCTGACTTTACTATTATTCTTATCTGCTTTAACTGTCTGTTATGCGCAGCGCAACGATGAGAAAACATTATTACAAAATGGCTTTATAGAAAGCCGAAGTTTTGATGCTAATACAATTTTACTGGATAAAATTACCAATAGAGGTGATTTTAACTCTGCATCATGGAGTTCTCTGAACTACGGAACTTTACCGGCTAAACGCGTGCTGTTCGATGCCGGATTTTGGGTAAGTGGATTTTACAAAGGTGAAATTCGTTCGGCTGTTAAATATTATTCGGCTAACTACTCTCCTGGCCCAATTATTAATGGTAGGCCTGCTATGGATGAGTCTCCAAGTGATTCATTAAGATATAGAGTTTATAAGGTATTTAAAGGAAACGATCCGCAAAATCCGGATTTACTAGAGTGGCCATCTGATTTGGGAGCTCCAACCAATGAACAGGGAGCACCTCTTATCTTCGGGGATCAAATACTTTGGTCAGTTTATAATATGTTCGATTCTAATTCTGTCAATCCTAATTTTGTTACGACTAAGCAAAAAGGAATACTACCAATAGAAGTGCAGCAGAAAATTTATGGGAGAGAGGGTAACAAAAAGGATTTTGAAAATATTTTCCATAATTTATTTTTTATTGAATGGACTATAATCAATAAAGGCTCATCTTCAATAGATTCTGCTTTTATTGGATTATGGGCTGACATTGATTTTTATGATATTAACTCTAACATCCCGGCAGTAGATGTGAATCGGCAAACTGGTTATTTGTGGAGTGGTATAGATTTTACACCTTCCTTAGGTGGGGTTCCACCTTCGGTTGGTCTCACACTTTTATATGGCCCAGTTAAATCACACCCTGATTCAACAGCAATTTTTAAGGGGAGGGAAATTTCGGGGAAATATAATCTCGGTTTAAGTTCTTTTAAAGGAATTGGTGACGATACAAATCTCGATCCGCTCTACGGTCCTCCAAGAAATGAAAATCAAGTTTATTCTTCCGCTAATGGTTTTTCAAACGGCGGCGGTATAATCATTGACCCAACAACAACAAGATCAACAAAATTTCCATTTAGCGGTGATCCCATTAATGAGACGGGATGGTTATTTCCCTCTGACAAAGTAGGAAATGGATCGGGGATTATTTTGTTCACCGGATCTTTTAATTTAGCGCCAAGTGATACTCAATGGGTTATGGCCGCTTTTGTTCCAGGCTTGGGAGTTGACAAAAAAGAAAGTATAATTAAAATGCGTGAAAAGATTGATATACTGCATTCTCAACCTTATGATTCTTTGGCTTTTGGTGATACACCAATTATAATAACTTCTTTAGATGAAAATTTAGAAGAAATATCTAAAACATTTACCCTTAGCCAAAATTATCCAAATCCGTTTAATCCCAGTACTACTATAGAATTTAATGTTCCGTTAAATACAACAAGAAATGTGAAGCTATCCATATATAACATTCTTGGACAAGAAATAAAAACTTTGCTCAATAAACCAATGAGCCCAGGTCATCATTCGATTACATTTGATGCGTCGGATTTATCAACCGGAGTTTATGTTTATAAATTATCTTCCGGATCAACAATAATTTCCAAGAAGATGATTTTGATAAAATAATTTGTCAACATGTTTCATTCTAAATAATCATTACAAAACTAAATTTTAATTTTTCAGTAACCGCTTTTTTTAGTGCGTTTGATTATTCTATAGTCCCCTCAAAGGAGCAATAATGATTTTTTCGAGAAGATCTTTTATAAAAAACACCTCAATTTTAACTGCGGGAATTTTGCTGCCAACAAATAGGTTATTAAATGCTCTTCAAAATGAACCCGGGAATATGAAAATATTACGCGGAAATGTTGGATTATATACTGAAAGAGGAGGAACTATTGGATGGCAAATTTCAGACGATGCTATTGTTGTTGTTGATTCACAATTCCCTGATACAGCAAGAAATTTTATGTCAATGGTAATTGACAAAACCAAAAGGAAGATTGATTTTGTGATTAATACTCATCATCATGCGGATCACACATCAGGTAATTACATGCTTAATAAAATCACAGATAAAATTATTGCACATGAAAATGCGGTTAAGCTGCAAAAACAATTTTACGGAAAAGGTGATACAAAAGAATCGCAGGTGTACGCTAATATAACATTTAGTAAAGAATGGTCTACAACTATTGGAAATCAAACCATAACAGCATCATATTTTAAACCTGCTCATACGAGCGGTGATATTTATGTGTTTTTTGAAAACGAAAATATCGTTCATCTTGGAGATTTAGTTTTCAATCGAGTTTACCCCTATATAGACAGACCCGGCGGCAGCAACATCTCTGGGTGGATTGAATATTTAGATAAAATTTCTCAACAATTTGATGGCGATACGATTTTCATTTTTGGTCATGGTTCTTCTGTAACCGGTAAAGTTGATGACATAATTTATATGAGAAATTATTTGACAGCACTATTAGATACTGTAAAGAAAGAGATTCTTTTGGGCAAAAGCCAAGAAGAGATTGAAAGTTTAAAGGTAATTCCGGGATTTGAGAATCATGATGGTACACGAATTAAAAACAACTTAACTGCTGCATATGAAGAATTGACTATCTAATCAATTTTCTTTCATAAATAATTGAGACAAAATTTCCTCATTTTGAACAACTTGCTCAAATGGACTTTCGATAAATTCAACATTCGGATGAAGTGAACGAAATCTTAATTTCATTTTCTTTGTTGATCGTGAATTCACAACATATATCTTAACGTCATCTTCCAAGTTTTTTTGGAATAATGCTTTAATATGAACATCCGCATCGGAAAGTGAATAACCGAAGAACACTATTTTTTTTGTCGAACGAATTTCTCTTGCCGCTTCACTTAGCAATTGTGAAATAACCGGGTGATTAAGTGTTTTTATATTTGACGGAGGCATTATAAGAGTTTGGAAATCAGTGCCGTCAAGTGGACAATTATACTCGTACTCCCTTCTTTCCGGATATGTATAACCAAGAAATTTTCCTTGCTGCAAATCAATTTTCTTATCCCATGGCGTTAGTAATGTTTGATTACAGCAATTACAGTATTTCCAATTAAGACTTCCGTGAATTTTAAGAATTTTGGTCGGAACTGGATTCAAGTCTTTGTCAATCGATATTGGTTCGCGAGGATTAACCCATTGAGTAAATTTAGTTTTACTACTACTGTATTCATTGTAATTCATAAGATGAATTGAGTAATCGATATAACCAAATTTTTCAAACAAGAATCTGTAACCCTGTTCAAGCAGTGTATCATAATTCAAAGTAATGATTGAAATATTGGAGTTATATTTTTCCACTGCTTCCCAAAATAAATGATAATATGTGCTTGATTTATCTGACTTAAAATCTACGACATAATGAATTAATTTAATTAATGCCTCTTTGACTGCTATTAAGGTAGAATAAGGATACTCTGAACTTAAGCTTTCATTTTGCTGAATGAAGTAATCCAAAAATCCAAAGACAGCTTCAAGTCTCGGATATTGATCTTTTTCCTTACCGTATTTGTAGTTATGATTGATAAAATCTGCGACAAGTTTTCCGAGGTAAGAATTTTTTACTTCGGCAATTTCTCCCGAAAGAATTAATGGTAAGATATCTCTTTGAAGCGGAACACCATCCGGATGAGAAGCCCCGGCTCCCAATACAAAAACAACATCGCGTGTGTTCGGATAGCGTAAATAAATTTCTTTCTTGCCCATAGCAACCAATAAATAACTGAAACGAATAATTTAATATAAATTGTGATAACTGCAAGAAATCTTTTACGCCGCTCTGTTACCTTTGTCATCAAATGGTTTTAAAGGTTGGAGTCCATGAGCCAATCTAGCTTGATCACATCTTTCGTTTGGAATTCCATCTTGATAAGAAAAAGGGAATTCTCTGCAGACGGTCGACCTTACTTCATATATTGAACAACTTACGCAGTTTCCTATTTCACCTTGCAGCGCGATGCAACGAGGATTATTCGAGTTGGTTCCTTTCATAACACGCCTGTGTGAATTCAGATTTTCTGTAAGTTCTACGGGAACTTGTCCATATCCATCTGAGCATTCACTCCAATGGAACGAAGCTCTAAAATAAGCACAACATGCACCGCAGGTTATACATGGATTATAATCGAACATAAACTTTTCTTTCCTTAACCGTAAATGAATTGTCAAGTATTTTAGAATTTAGCGCGCTATTTATACGATTTTTTTTTCATATGTGGAAATAAAATCGGATGAGATTAAGCAGAATATATAAGTCATAAGTGGGAAAATTTGACATTTTGTCCAAGATGTTTTATTATCTCAAAACGATCACGTTAATCAACAAGGAGGAGTACAATGAGAATAAGTAGTAAATTATTAAAGCGATTGGTCATCGTGTTAATTTTTGCTTTATTTTGGGGATGTTCTAGTGATGACGATTCCGGACCAACAGAACCCGAAGACGACAATGATAATCCGCCAACAATAGAATTTGACCCAATTCAAATACCACAAACAATGCAAAACGCCGCAAATTCAGGAGATCCCGGAGCTGCGCAAGCTGTTGCATATATCCAAATGGCAAATATGCTTCCTTATTACACACAACTATTAACACCGCCTGATAATGCAAGTAAAAGTTCTACTACATCGGCATTAAATAACGAATGGACATGGACTCACGAGGGAGCAACATTTACATTGACTTCGGAAGAAACCGAAACAACTTATGAAATGACCCTCACCGTTGATGGTACGATTGAAGGTCATACTTACAATAATCAAGTATTTCTAACGGCTTCCGCTTCAAAATTGAATGACAGCGGTGAACTAACTTTCTATGATCCTGATTCGGGTTCACCATTGTTAAATTTTGAGTGGGATATTGCACAAGACGGAACTACTCATATGCTGCTCACAACTCATCAAGCTTCACCGTCTATTACCGTAGAACTCTATTACTATGCTGATGGTTCCGGATCACTTGATGTAAATGCACCGGGTGAAGGAAGATGGAGTATTTCCTGGAATGCTGATGGTTCAGGGAGTTGGACACAATACGATGATGGCGGAGGTGTAATTGACCAAGGTAGTTGGGGTTAATTGTAACATTTTCATATTTAAAACAAAAAACCCCGGAAACAATTTCCGGGGTTTTTTTATACTGTTATTTTAGTTTTTCATTATCTTTTTTGATTCTTCAAATGCTTCCTTTATGTTTTCATAACTTTTTTTTATTTCGTTATTCAATAAATCCCAGGCGTCTTTACCGCTGGATTGTAATTCCTCTAATTTATTCCGAAACTCATCTTTCTTTTGTTTTAGTTCATCCAGCTTTTGTTTTAGATCTGATTTTAACTCGGTATTCGCTTCAACAGTTCTATTTTCAAGCACGACAAGATCATCATCCCATTTTTTCATTTGGGCAGCCACTTCATCAATAAATTCTTTTCTATCAGTCATAACAAACCTCGTTTTATTAAACATGATATAATAACTATACAAGTCCGATACGGTTTTGTTCCTTTGATGTTTAATAAAGAATCGATGTAATAAGAAGTTTTTAATCTCTATGAACTGTGTCCGGTGAAAAGGCGGGTAAGCAAACTGCAATATATTCTGTTTCTTCGTTTGGTGTGCTGTATTGAATCCATTCATCTTTTTTCGTTAATATAGCTTCACCGGCTTTTACTACTATTACTTTTTCATCTTCTGTTTTTACTTGAAGTTCACCGGTTAATACAAGTGTGTATTCATCAAACTCCGGGCGTTGACCAGGCTCAATCCAACCGGCTGGACTTTTCATTCTTGAAATACTTACATCACTTGTGTTAGAATTAACTCTTCCAAAATATTCTTTTATAATTTTTGGTTTGTTCCCGGCGGCTTCTATTGTAGTCGGCTCATTAATTTTTATTGGCATTTTCTACTTTTTCCATGACAATGTTTGAAACAATATCACCGCTTATGCGAGCACCGATTACTTTATTTAAAAGTGTATCAACTACGAAGGTGTACATGCTACTATTAATTTCAAATATTATTTTGGCATCGGATCTTATTGCAACAGTCCGTGAGATCATATCAGCATCAATATTTTTTTGAGGATTCGCTCCCCAAGCATATATAAATGAAACTTCGTTCGAGCTAATCTTTGTAATTATTAATCTACTTGGTTGAACTTCATTCCACTTACCAACCCAAACACCCGAAAATAATTTTAAATTATTCGGCAAATTCTCTTTTGGTTTTTCAATTTTATAATCGATTGACACAATAGTTTTTTCAAGAATTTGATTTCGTTTTTGTTCGGCTTCTTTAGCAGGATCAATTTCTTCGTTGCAACCGGTTAACAATCCAAACAAGAATAGAAAACAATAAAAGTAATATTTACTTCTAAACAAACTTATCTCCGCCACTTTGGTTTCATGAATTGATTATTGCTATATGCAATTTTAACAAAATATATGCCTAGTGTAAAAAGAATAATTACGGAAATAATCGATAACTCCGCCCCCCAAACTCCTCCGGTAATCCAAACCGGACCTTCGATAACGGGTGTTATTAAACTTGGTTGTGTATGACCGGAATTTTGAATTCCGTAAATACCGGCTTGAAAAAAATTCCAACTCCAATGGAATCCCATAACAAACCAAATTCTTCTTGTAATCATGTAAGCCGTTCCGAAAAAAATACTGAAAGAAAGAATTAAAGCCATAGTCGTATAAATGGTTGCATTAGGATTTCCCGCGTGGGCAAAACCAAAAAGAATTCCTTGAACTGCAATTGCCGTCCAACTTCCGAACAGTTCTTCACTTAACTTAAATATGATTACTCTAAAAAGAAGCTCTTCAATAAAACCGACTTTCAATTGATCAAAAAACATGAAGATCACATTGCCGAATGAATTGAATTCTTCTACTGAATAGTAGCCCGGAATAGATATCAACAACACGAAAAATGTCATAATCAAAAAAGCAATTAATGCACCGAATCCGATCTCGGGCAAGAATTTATAAAATGAAATTTCATGTGCTTTCCGGTTTTCTGTAGCGGAAGTATAAATTCTATATGTAATCATCATTGCGGCAATAAGAAGAACATCGAAAAAATATCCCGAATAAACTGCCGTGGTGAAATCTACTGATTTAATTACAACACCGCGGACGGTTTCAATAATTAAGAAACTTGGCGCTAATAGAATAAGAATGATCGCCATACGTGTAATCGGAAACTGAAAAAATTTTTCTATACGTGATTGCGGATCAACATTTGGTAAGAGATCGGAATATTTATTGAAGTAATAATTCATAAATGATAGTTAGCGAGTATCAATCATAATCCATTTGCCGTTTTCATATTTGCCGCGACCGGCTCTCGGTAAAAATAATTCAAAGACACTTTCATTATACTTAATTGTTTCGGCAATCATGCATGCAAAGAAAGTAGCATGCGCAACCAGCAATGTGTTTGTCTGATCAAAATAATATTCAGCAACATGATCAATTCTTGCTTTCACATCATAATAGCTTTCACCGTTAGGAAATCTTTTTGATTTATCTCCCTTAAACCAGTTTGCTAAAATAGATTCAAACAGACTTATATTTTCCTTATCATCTTGCGGAAGTCCTTCAAGATCACCCATTATAACTTCATGCAATTTATTATCGATAGATATTGATAATCCAATATGATTTGAAATTATCTCTGCGGTTTGAATTGCTCTTGTGGATGGACTTGAAATTATATTATCAATATCTAATTGGGAATAATAATCAAGATAAAATTCAATCTGTTTTCTTCCTTCGGAAGTTAATGGTGGATCAATTTTTAGGCATGAATAAATTCTTTGTGCGTTAGCTTCGCTTTCACCATGGCGTTGGATGTACATTATTTACTCATATAGATAAAATATAATTTGCCAAAGTACAATATTAATTATGGTTGCGCAAATTGTGAGCCGAGATACAAACCCTAAGTAAAGCTTCAAGATATAGCACATTGTCGAGATCCTAACCCTGAAAGGGTGAGATACTAATTGAACATGACTACTCTCCAACTCCATTCAATATTGTATCGGGTACTTCAAGATTTGTCATCTCATCGGTTACTTCAAATTCGAAATCGGGATATTCATAAATCGGCATGCGTGGTTCTGTTTCCCCGATTGAATAACCGAACAATCCGGAATATTCCGTGACATCTTCACCGATTTCTTCAAGCTGTTTCAAATATTCGCTTATCGATTTACATTCTATTACAACAATCTCTTCCATCTTTTCAAGAATCGGGCTGTGCGTTCTTGTTGCATCATGATCGAATGAAAGTATTCTTCTTCCGTAACGTGTTATTCCGATTGTGCGATAAGTTAAACTCTTGCCAACACCGGGTAAGTTCAACACATTTCTATCGGTTGCAAGAAACGGAATATTTGCATCACGTTTTACTGCTTTAATATTTTCAACCATTTGCTCCGGATTCTCGGGAAGAGTTTTTATCTCATCAAGATTATCCTGTGGTATTTCTCCGATAACTTTTTCCTCGCAGCTTTCCTGTACCGCGCGAGAGTTAGGTGCGAAGTTGTAATAATTTTCCATGTAACCTTTTACCGAAAAAGTATAATACGGAAGAACGCCCACTTCATTAAGAACTTGTCGAAGTTTTAAATTATGTCCGCGCCGTGAAGCAGCCGCAGTATATACATGTTGATTAGTTACAATCCATCCCGATTCTATAAACTTTCGAATTGCTTCTTTTGCTTCGGGAGTTACTTCCATCGGTGCTTCAAAATGTGTTTGAATAACAAATTGCTTAACCCCAATTTCACTCGCATTATCTTTGAATTCTTTTAGAATTGCGGCAAGATTATCGGTAACACGCATCGGTAAATAAACAGGCAGACGCGTTCCTAATCTTACTCTAACTAGTTCGGCAAATTTTTCATTATCGGGACGAGCTTCGTTTGCTTCTTTTTTATTTTTCGCCATTTCATAAACCGCATCTAAAATTTGCTTAAGCGATTTATCACTGCTCATTAATGCATCACCGCCTGTGATTAAAATATCTCTAAGCTGTGAATCTTCTTCAAAATATTTCATCAGTCGTTGAAGTTTTTCGGGCCAAGTTTCTTCGGGTTTTAGTTTGTTGAGATTAAAATTTAGATAACCATTTTGGAAGTCATACATTCTTTGACATGATGCACAAAGTCCACCGCAAGCCCTTCCCATTGTATCGGGAATTAATATAGCAACTTCGGGATAACGGCGATGAACATTATGATGTGAAGGTAAAATCCATCCGGCAACATTCGGTTTGCCCGGTTCAACTTTATCTTCTTTTTCCCATGCATTTATATAGCCGAATTCATCAACGAGCTGTTTGCTGTAAACAACATAATGTCGAATTGCTAGATCAGCACCGATTGCAAAGTAAGGTACTCGAACATGAAGAAGTGACAAGTAATATGGATTAACAAAGAAAGGAATTCCTTGTTTCTCCGCATCGTATAAAATTTTCATTGTGTCGGGATCGAGAGAGAAGCCAAGCATCTCGTTTAACAAGTCGGCACTTCTTACCGCAAATCTTAAATGAAACGTACTTTCTTTCCACCATTCCAAAACTATGTTGAATTTCTCTGCGCGTGTTTGATTGTTCTCGAATTTATATTTTGAATCGTTGATTTCACCTTCGTCAATTTTATCGATGATAATATTTATTATTCTATCGCGGTTTTCTTTACGAAGTTCAACAATACGCGGATCGAGACCGGAAGGATATCTGTCCATCCATTCAAACAATTCTTCTTTTGAAATTTGTCTTCGTTCATCTTTACCGGTTAATTGCCTGAATAGATGCAGCATATCCTCAAAGAAATCGGGTTTAGCGCCGCCGGTACCTTTATTAACTCCGAGCCAAATTAATTTAATCGGATTACTTACCGCAAGCTGTCCGCGCAAATTTAAGTCGATAAATTTTCTTCCGGCATTATCGATGTAATCCAAAATTCTAATTGCGGCGATGCTGTTCCACTTTAAATCCTTAAATGAATAACCGCTTGACGGACCTCTTTCATAATACTCAAGTGCTTTGGGATGATCCCTTAAATAAGTTATTACCCATTCCTTAATTCCGATTAATGCTTCGG
>QZJX01000076.1 GCA_003599395.1 Ignavibacteriales bacterium
TAGAGGACAAAAAGAACACGATGACGAACAAATTAAAAAAGCTCAGGAATTCATCGAAAATAATTTTCAAGAAAAGATTACAGTCGGTGAATTGGCTTCAATGTTTGCATTAAGCAGAAGAAACTTTGAACGAAGATTTAAGAAAGCTACAGCAAATACTATCAGCGAATACATTCAGCGTGTAAAAGTTGAAGCGGCCAAAATGAGTTTAGAATCATCAAGACAAAATATCAGTGAGATAATGTATAAAGTAGGCTATAACGATAACAAAGCATTCCGGAGCACGTTTAAGAAAATAACCGGTCTTACTCCGGTTGAGTATAGAAATAAGTACAACCAATTTGCGGTTGCTCCGTAAAATTCATTGAATTAATTATGAAATGAATCGCGATTTTACATTTTCATCCGGGATCATGCAAGAATCCATCTTTCCGAACCATTTGTAACGATTATTGGCAATGAGATCATATAATAAATCTCGAAATTTTTTCGGAAGGATTTTTACAATAATCAGCATTTTCCAATACCACTTAAGTTCTTTTATTATTTCAATTAGAGCATCCGATTTAATGTAAACAATATTTTCTTTAACCAGAATTATTGAGTCTATTTCCCCAGTAATATTATTCTTTGTAATTAGTTGTTGTCCAATTTCAGATTGCAAGGGAGCAAATTTGAAAATTCCATTTGGGTCTCTTTTAATCAAAAAATTTACACTTCCATTACAGAAATTACACACACCATCAAAAAGAATTATTTGCTCCGCCGTTGACATAGAACTGTGCTCCAAATCTTATACTTATTCTTTGTGCAATATATAATGTATTTGGGAATTCAGGATATTAGAGAATTCACTATAAGTTTCCGGTCGTTTTCTATTTAGATAAATCAACAATAATCCGGGTATTAGAAATCTTAGCTCACTTTTCATTCTTTCGGCTTCATCCATTTTTTTGATATTATTCTTTATGCAGTAAACCCATTCTTCCATTGTAAGTTTATCAAGAAAGTTATAGATCAAGTCCAAGGTTGGTTGTTTCTTTGAGATATCACTTGGTTTTTCAAGATAGAATAGCTCAAAAATTCCGGGATGTTGAACGAAAAAATTTGCATAGGCTTTTACGATTTCTTCAATTTTCTTTATTCCCCTCTCTGATTTTTTGGTTCTTTCTTTGATAAACTCTTCACACTCCTCTTGGAAATCTGTAATGCACTCAAAGATGAGTTCTTTTACATCATCAAAATAATTGTAAAGTGTGGCATATGAATAACCCGCTCTCTCTGCAATATTACGAACACTAACAACTTTTAATCCCTCACCACGCAAAATATCTTTCGTAGCTTGAATGAAATACCCTCTCATTCGTTCTTCTTGAATGGAATTTTTGGCCATATTAACACCATAATAAATAATTAACAGTGTTAATTTATTAAATAGTGTTCACACTTACAATGAATATTTGGGAATTGGATTTTATTCCAGAAGTTTTTCAAGAATAGTGAGAAAGCTGTTTGTGCTCTATCTTGTTGATATTGAGTAAGTGATTTTAATTTCGCCTGTTTCTAATCTTCTAATTGCGATTAAGTCATCTGGATAATCATTATGGTAATTTAGGAATCCCACATCACCGGATTCATCTTTGATGCGTTTCTGATTCAATTCTTTTTCATAGAATTTAATAATGTCTTCAATTTTATCATTTGTGACGAAAACTTGCTGACTGGCTCTGCCCATCTCTAATGATTGTTCCGGTAAATATGTAGCATTGGGGTATAACGGAGCGTATAACTTTCCATGAGATTGTTTTTCTAAAGGAATATTCTTTCCGTACCGGTTTTGAATAAAATGAAATACACTGTTTCCCGTTTCGTCTTTATAATTCATTTCTTTATTGGTGGTTACGTAAAATTTATAGACTTCATTTTGACTTTTTTTGTAAATCCATGTAAAGTAGACATTGTACCCGGAATCTTCGGATTGAATAAATGCAGTACTGTTATTTTTCATTTTGGCAAAGTCTTTTACATCCGGTATATAATCTGATTCCTTAGCGCCGAGAACCTTTTTGTAATAAGCTACAACGTGCTCGTATGAAGCATCTGTTATAAAACCCTTCTTTTTGGTGTCGATAAAATTTAGTCCGAATAATTCAAAATGAAGAGCTTCGAATCCGCCATTAATTACAATCTGTGTATAATTTTCGGAATACTTCGCATTGGGCATAACCGAAATACTTTCAATATCTTTTGGGGCTTGAGCAAAAATTGAAGTCGTAAATAGAACTAAAGCAACTATTATTCTAACTATTGATATTTTCATTTATGCAGCTCCGTTCGGTGAAGAATCAAAACAGTTTAGAGATGTTTTCAAATTTTTCTATCAATACCGTGGGAAATATCGTGAAGACACTTCCTCCGGTTGAATAGTTTGGATGCCCTCCAAACCAATATCCACTTTACCATAAACTAATATTGCTGACCCGGATAGTAAAAAATATTCCCGTCATCTTTTAATCTTGCAAGCCATTCCATTCTCTCTGCAGCAGATAACAAAGTTTGCAAACATGCGTCGACCAATTGAAAAGCTGAGTAATCACCGGTTACATTATCCCCCATCAATTTAAACTGATCCTTTTCTTTCTGCACTTGTAGAGGTAATTTCTTCTTAATCATATAATCATTTACTTCATCTGTTATTGATCTGATTTTTGCTTGATTTCCCGTAAAATATTCTACCGAAAGCTTCTCTGATAATTTTTTCAATTCGGTTGAAAGAACATCACAGCCTGTATCTCCAAGACCTGGATCACATTTATAGGTTTGTTTCAGTTTATCAATTTCTGAATGTAATTTTTGATCGAATTCATTTTTGAGGCTTGCTAATCTTGAATTCAATTCGATCTCTTCAGGTAATTCAACATCTGTCGAATATTGATTTTGCTCTGCTCTTCTTGCCATTTCCGCAGCCGACATGTTCATCGCGTTCTTCTGATACTCCATTGCTATTTTCATAGCTTCGGCTTGAGACAAGTTTTCGTAATTAGCAGTATAATTCGGCATTCCGTCTTGTACTTCTTGTCTCAATTGATTCAATTCAGCAATAAAGTTTTCAATGTTAGTAGTGTTAATATCATTAGGCCAATTTGGAATTCTATTATAGAATCCATGCCATTGCTGTGCGGCAATTGTAAGTGTAAAAACGAACACAAATAAAAATATTTTGGGTTTCATATTTCCTCCTACACAGAACTCTCTTATAAATTAAAATTCATTTTTAGGATTTTTGTGTTTTATAACCTTCAGGAACTCTAAACATACTTGGATCAACTTCTACATCTTCCTTAAAATCAACAGCTATTGTTTCGGAAATTCCAATTGAAAGTTCTGCTTTTGTATATAAAAGAATTCCATCACATCCGGCAAAAGTTGTTGTTCCCATACTTATAGTTGTGCTGTAAGCTTCGCAATCTTTTCCGAGTATGTTCATATTCGACTGTTTTTTGAATTTATATTTCTCCGCTCTTTTTGCATCATTTTTAAATGGATCAGGTTCAAATTTCATTTCAGTTCCGAATTTGCCGGGACCCATTATATAGAATACTTTTTCGTCTTCGCTGTATTTATTTTTTATGTACATATTTTCGCCATCGCTAAATTTTATTTCATCCAAAGAACCGTCTTCATTATAAGTTTCGCTTCTTTCTTTAATTCCGTAATCATCAAAGTAAACTATAATTTTTTGAGTGCCTATAATTCCTTTTCGTTCAAATGTTATAATACCGGATTTAATCGGATACTTTTTAGAAACTGTTACGGCTTTTGCTTCTGTCTCAATTTCACTCTGAGTCATACCCGTTGTTTCTTTCAATACTTTATCGGTATCGCTTGTTTTATCTGTTTGTTTATCTTCTCCGCAACCGATTATTACAAATAGTCCAATTAGTATTAATGCTAATATTTTTTTCATAACAAAAACTCCATATATTTTTTACTATAAAGTATAAAGAAATCCTATAAGCACCTTTATTGCATCGGTGGTTACATTTGCTTCATTATGGAAGGATGTATAAATTACTTTTCCTGCTCCGTGATTGAAAGTAACTGCCAATGGTTTATTAGTAAGATTATTGCCCATATAATCTGTATAATCGGCACTCAAAAGTGTTGTTACGGATTGACCAGCAAATGAAACTTCACCCCAACCACCAAGATCATAATCAATAACAACCGTTTCCTTTCCAATAAAGTTTTTAAGATTTTGATCGACAATTTTAGCAGTAATTACTTGACTCATCCCGGTAGTTTCAATGGTTAATTTATCTGGGAACATAAATTCAACAAACTCACCCGCCCAATCTGATGCATATATACTTCCACCGTTTTGAATATAATTCGTTAACGCATCCATACCTTGCCCGTCATAAATCAATATTTCATCAGCGCCGCAGTTAATAAAAATCGCTTTGTAATTTGAAAGTAAGGCTGTATTCCTTAAATCGAGTATGCCCAAACTATCTATAGAGTAACCGAGATTATTTCTAATGATTTGCTGAATATTATCGTACAATCCGGAAACGAATCCAAGTTTACCGGATGCTTCTAACTGAGCCGCTGGAGCATTTACAGTCGCACCTTCGGTTACGGTTACTGAAACTATAGATTTGAATAATCCTTTTTGGATTAATAGATTTTGGCTACCAGTCGGAACACCGGATAAAGTGTACTTTCCTTCTAAATCCGAAAATGTTTGTGGAGAGTTGTTTAGATTTTCTACCGTAACGGAAGCACCTTGAATCTTCTCAAGTCCGTTTTTAGAAAACACTTGTCCCGATACCGTTCCCGTTCCGCCAGTATCCGGCACAACCGGGTTACTCTCGTCTTTACTGCAGCCACTAAAAACGATAAATAAAAATAGAACCAACCAAACAATATAATTTTTCATTTTTATCCCCATTTAGGTTAGTTTTATAAATTCAACGCGACGATTGTTTGCTTTCCCTTCCGAAGTATTATTTGGTGAAACCGGTTCACTTTCACCTTTACCATCGGTTTCTATTCTAGAAGCATCAATTCCAAATTGGTTAGCAAGTGCGTTCTTAACTGCCGTAGAACGTTTTTTTGATAATGTTAAATTCATGTCATCTGCACCGTCGCTATCTGTATGTCCGACAATCTTTATCCGTATAGACCTATTTTCCTTTAAAACGTCGGCTATCTCTTTAATTACGCCATAAGATTCTGCTTTAATAATATCCGAACCTGAGTCGAAAGTAATTCCTCTTGTGACAAGTTTGCCTTCGGTAAGTAGACGGCTTCTTGTATCTGGTGCTCCGACAGCCAGTCTAAAATTACTGATCAATGCCTTTTCAAGTGTACAAATTCTTAAATAATTTTCATCAAATTGTTTGGGAAGTGCTCGTGGAATATCAATTACTTTGTTCTCATTCACATAGATTCTCAATCGTTGTCCTTGTACCCAAATTGAATATCTTACTATTTTACCCGGATTAATTTCCGGTCCGACACCTTTCCCAACTTCACGCAACTCACCCTCACCTCTATTGCTATAATTTCCTATTATAATATCTTCACCGAGGGCGTTAATACTAAATCCACCTTCACCCGGATAGTATGCGTCGCTTATGTAATCAGTATTATTTACATATAATTCCATCAACCATTCAATGTTGCCGGGATAAATCATATCAAATTCTATCGTAAAATTTTCCGGATAAGTGATACCAATTTCGGGAGAGTAATATGAATAATCTTCCACAAGTGTCAGCCATTTACCCGGTACGTTATTGACTGTTACAATTTCACCTGATGCTGTTGTATTCCACTTAAGCGGGAAATCACCAACCGGCACATCACTGAAATCATCGAAGAATATAACTTCTTCACCGGGAATAAAATCAAATTTGGAATATGTTTGGAAGTCTTGTTGCTGAGTTGAATTAAAATTGATTTGATTATTTGTCTCCGCACTTTCTTCTTCAATCGGATTTCCATCTTCATCAAAACTTCCTTCAGCGGCATCTAATGTTTTATCAATACTTTCATCGATTTTCTGATTTGCTCTGTCCTCTGTCTTCTCTACTACTTTTTGAGTTAGTTCTTTTAAGAATTGTGCATTAACCGGCACAATCAGCATTATTGAAATGATTAAAAAGATTAGTTTTTTTGCCATAACCTCACCTTTGGGAAATTGTAAGATAATTTTTGATATTCCTAACAATTTAAATTAGACATCAACATCCATAGTTAATTGTAAAAAATGGTCACTTGTATCTTAGATCAATTCGCAAGATTTTGAAATAAATAGTTGACCATTTTTTACAAGAGGATTTATAAACGATCTGATATTTTTTATTAATAAATAGAAGTAAAAATAATTGTGAGTAAGAATATGTTTAAGAAATTTGTATTCGGTGCTATAATCTTTTATTCTTTCATTTCTCTTATAAACGCACAAGGGAGTTATGATTATCTTGTTGAATATCTTCCTTCAGTTGAATCTTTTGGAAAATTTACACGAAGTGAAATCATTATTGATGATCCTTGTGAGCAGTGTTTGCCGACTGTAACAATTTTATATAACAATATAGGTCAAGGTGATATTGGGGAGGAGTTTACAGACTTAGGACAAACTATTAGTCTTTCTTTAACTGATTGTATAGGTGCCAGTGAATATCTGAGTTCAATGTTAGAATTCGGATCAGAGTCACAAACTTACTTGCTAGTAAAAAATAAGTATGGAGGTTGGAAGGAAATTGTAGAAAATGAATTTGGAATTCAACAATGTACTTATACCTTTGCAGTAATTGATCGCTTCTTAATTCAAATAAGCGGTGAGAAAGGAAATCTGACAAGTGAAATAGAATCCTTAATTAACAATATAGATTTGGAAAGATTAGAAAATTTTTAAATAAGTTTTTATTCAAGAGCGATTTGATTATTCTTCCCGGAAAATGTTTCAACTTTCCTCAGGTCTCTGCTGAAAAATTTCTTGGGCGTTTCACCAATTATTTTTTTAAAATCATTTATAAAATGAGCTTGGTCAAAAAAGCTTAATTCATAAACAATATCATTAAAATTTAGTTTTGGATTTCTTCTGTACATTTCCCAGACATGATTAACTCTAACAATACGCAACAATTCTTTTGCACTAATTCCGGTGCGACGTAAAAACTGTCTTCTAAAAGATCTATGATTCATCTTAATCTCTGATAAGAGCTCACATATTTTTTGGTTTTTAACGCTAGAGGTAATTTCCCTATAGATTAAATCAACTTCGTCCAATTCATAATCTACTATAGGATAATTTTCGAGCAGATAATTCTCGAAAATTTTTATTCGCTTTTGGTAATTCTTTTCTAGTTTTAATTTGTCATACACATAATCGTTCATATAATCATCAAAATTGCTAAACAATTTATTAGGTATATTATCCATTCGAATACCAAATACTTTTGAAAAAACCGAAGTATTACAGTTTATAATTAAGGTCTCAAGTTCAGCTTCCGCTTCAAATATAAGGTTCATTTTAACCGGCATAGTAAAAAATCGATTAGGAAGCTTGTAACGTTCGGTTTCAGTTTTTATAAATCTTTCGCTCTCGGTAAAGTGAATGACAACTGCAGTATGCCCGTCGGGAATATATTTGTCCTCTAATTTTTTTTCATCAAGAGCGGTTTTAATTATAATATAATTTAAAACCAAAGCTGAACAACTCTGAGATGGCAAGAAAAATTGTGATTCCGGCATGATTATGATTTATATAAAATGTTTATGAATACTTAAGAAAAATTCTCAAAATTTTTGAACAAGAAAGTCATATATATAAATCAAGTTCGAAATAAGACTTTGATATTGCTATGAGTTAAATTATTTTTATTCTCCATGAAATACAATAGAAATAGGATGAATGATAGATAAAGCATCTGAGATTTTACATAGGACCTTTGGTTACAAGACATTTCGTCCGCTTCAAAAAGATATCATAAGTTCAATACTTAAAAAAAATGATACACTAGTAATAATGCCCACCGGCGGCGGTAAATCGTTATGTTACCAAATACCGGCTTTGATCTTTGACGGACTAACAATTGTCATCTCTCCCCTTATTTCATTGATGAAAGATCAGGTTGAACAATTAGTCGAGTTGGGTATAGATTCTGTTTATTTAAACAGCAGTTTAACCCAAACTCAGTATTCCACTAACATCAGCGAAGTAACCAGCGGTAAAATCAAACTATTATATCTTGCACCGGAAACTTTATTTCTTGATAAAACAATATCACTATTAAAATCTCTCAAAATTGATTGCATAACAGTCGATGAAGCCCATTGTATCTCGGAATGGGGTCACGATTTTAGACCGGAGTATAGAAAGATTGTTGAAGTAAGAGAACTATTTCCAAAAGCAGTATGCGTTGCTGTTACAGCTACAGCAACACCCAGAGTTCAAAAAGATATAATAACATCTTTGAAACTAACAAGTAATAAAAGTTTTATAGCAAGTTTTAACCGAGAAAATTCATTTTTAGAAATTGTTCCGAAAACTTCTGCACTTGAACAAACGATGAAATTCTTGAGAAAATATCCGAGGCAATCCGGGATAATTTATTGTTTTTCAAGAAAGCAGGTTGATTCACTTTATATCTCTCTACATAATGCCGGTTACTCCGTCAAGCCATATCACGCCGGATTATCCGATGAAGATAGAAAAGTAAATCAAGAACTATTTATAAAAGATGATGTTCAAATAATTGTAGCAACAATCGCATTCGGTATGGGTATTAATAAATCCAATGTGCGTTTTGTAATTCATTATGATTTACCAAAGAATATAGAATCATATTATCAAGAAATCGGAAGATCCGGAAGAGACGGATTACGCTCTCATTGTTTATTGCTTTTCAGTTATGGTGATATTCAAAAAATAAGATATTTCATAAATCAAAAAGATGATCACGAAAGAAAAATAGCCGAGCGACATTTAACAGCTTTATTAAATTTTGCCGAAACCGGTGTTTGTAGAAGAATTCCGCTTCTCTCCTATTTCGGTGAAAAATTTGAAACCAGAAAATGCGGAATGTGTGATAATTGCAATTCCAGCGAACGGGATTTGGTAGACGTGACAATTCCCGCTCAGAAATTTTTATCGTGTATTAAACGAACAAACGAATTATACGGAGCTAATTACATTGTTGATATTCTTAAAGGATCAAAATCTGCCAAAATTTTAGAAAATAATCATGATAAACTAAGCACTTACGGAATCGGGAATGAATATTCAAAAAAACAATGGTTGTATTTATCTCATCAATTCATTCACTTGAATTTAATACAACCGACTGATGAACATGGAAGTTTAAAACTAACCAATAATGCGTACAAAGTTTTAAAAGGTGAACTAACCGTTAACGGTAAAATCAAAGAAGATTTTGATGAAAAGTACGTTGACGAAAGAGTTGGGAATTATAATAGCGAACTATTTGAATTACTTAGAATGAAAAGAAAATCAATCGCAGATAAACTTAGTTTACCACCATATGTAATCTTCTCCGATAAAACATTAACAGAGATGGCAACTTTTCTACCGGTTAATAAAAAAGAAATGCTGCAAATTCATGGACTCGGTGAAATTAAATACGAAAAATACGGTTACACTTTCCTCAATATTATCATCGAATTTTGTGACGAGAATAATTTGAAATCGGATGTGAAGAAAATTATTATAAAAAGTGAACCAAATAAAGTTCGTTCGTTTCATACAACGGGGGAAAAATTTAATTCGGGCAGATCGATAAGTGAAATATGTCAAGAAACAAAGTACAAGAAGAGTACAATCTTCGGTCATCTTTTAAATTTCTTATCAGAAAATAAAATTAATAATCCGGAAAGATTATTGGAAGAATCAAATCTTTCGGAAGTTAAAATAAAGCTAGTCCTGGATAAGTTTGATGAACTTGGAACTGAGCAACTCTCTCCCGTTTTTGAATCCTTAAATAAAAAAATTGATTATAATGAATTACATCTGCTCCGCATCTATTACATTGCATCGAAGACAAAATAAGAATAGAATCACTTACCAATTATTTAATACAGCCCAAAATATACACCACTTACTTTTTTCATATATTTGACAGTGAATTGTAAGCAATTAACTATTTATTAAACCGATTAATTATGAAATCACCAATAACATCCGAAATGAAAAAGTCATTACATGAATTTGTGAATAAGTTTATTCAAACCGATGAGGAGTTATTTGATACAATCTTCAACAATTTTGAATATTATAAAGTTGCTAGAAAAGAATTACTGCTTGAATCCGGAAAAGTAGCTGACAAAATTTATTTTTTACCGGAGGGTTTTGTTAGATTTTTTCATACCAAAAAAGATGGCAGCGAAGTAACTAATGATTTTTATTTTGCACCGGGATTTATCACTTCGTTCACAAGTCTTATCGAACAAAATCCATCAATAGTAAATATACAAGCTATGGTTAAAATGGATTTACTTTATATTAAATATAAAAATCTCATTGCACTGTATGATCAAGAGCATAAAATTGAAAGATTAGGACGACTTATAGCCGAACAAGTTTACATTTCTTCCGAAAAACATCTATTTAGTTTTCTTAATGATTCACCGCAAGAAAGATATGAATGGTTAATACGCGAGTATCCCGAATACATAAAAAATATACCTCTGCATTATCTTGCATCATTTCTTGGAATAACACCCGAATCACTCAGCCGTATAAGAAATCGTACTTGAGTTAAATTTCTTAACTTAAGTCAAGGTTTTTATCCTCGATTACATATTAGCTTTGAAGTATCAAAAATAACTTTACAACCACGAGGATGAAATGAAAACAACTAATATTTTACTACTCTTTTCTTTTGCTGCAATACTCTCAAGCTGTGCTTCACTTACCAGAGAACATTTTAAGGAAAATTTACCTAACCCCTTGGAAAAACTTGTTTATTATGCATCACTTGCCGGAAACTCACATAATACTCAACCTTGGATAGTTGAGATTGAGAATGATACTACAGTTCATATTATTGCCGACTTTTCCAGAAAACTTCATATTGTGGATCCCGATTCAAGAGGATTATTCATTTCACTAGGAGCTTTTATAGAGAATTTCGAACTCGCGGCTGGCAGTCTCAGTTATAAAGCACTGGTTGAAATTACAGCTAAGCACAAAAATGATCCGAACGTTGCTACAATTCGAATAAGCAAATCAGCAGTAACCGGTTATGATTTGAATATAATTGAGATGCGAAGAACTTTGCGTACTCCTTTTCGGAATGATGAGATAACAGCAGAACATTTGAATAAACTTATTGATACAGGAAGCAAGGAAATATTCTTTTTTAATGCTTCATCAACTGAGGGGAAATTTATTGCAGATCAGACTCTTGCAGCTTACAGCCAGCAAGCAAAGGATGATCAAGCAAAACAAGAACTATCAAACTGGATAAGGTTTTCGAATAGCGATGTAAAAAGATATCGTGACGGACTTACTACCGCCGGTATGGGGATTAACGGAATCGGCGGATTTTTTGTTCGAAACTTCTATAAACCGGAAGATTCCATGAAAGATGGATTTATTGAGACCGGAATAGAAAAAACAAAAGAGCAGACCGAAAATTGCGGTGGATGGATTGTAATTACTCAAAATGAAGATACTCCGCAAAAGTGGATTGAAACCGGGAGGATATACCAAAAGCTGAATCTTAAATGCACAGAATTAATGATCGGTTTTCATCCGATGAATCAATTGATAGAAGAAGATAATTTTGAAAAATCTGCAAACAATAAATTGTGTTTACCCGGAGTATTACAATTTATTGCTCGTATCGGGTATGTAGATTCTTATCCTCAAGCCATTAGTGTAAGAAGACCAGTAGGAGAAATATTGATATACAATAAAGTGAAATAGATTTATAAGCTGCCTAATTTAACCAAGTGTAAAACCAATTATTTTGATGAATTTAAAAAAAATGCCCCGTTAATTCTCGGGGCATTAATTAAAGGATTCTTTACCAATAACGGATTACTCAGAAGTTTTTGGAGTTTCAGTTTTAGTCGGTGTTTTGAGTTCTTTATCAATAATGTTTCCATCGACATCTATTTCATGAATATCGTATCCAAACTCCTTAAGTTTTTCTTCGTATTGAGTTTTATCACCAACAACAATCCAAACAAGATTGTTAGCGTTAAGAGTTTGTTTTGCAGCGTCCTGAACTTCATTAAGATTGAGATTTTTCACTCGGCTGCTGTATGTGCTAAAGTAATCCATAGGTAGATCGTAGCGAACAATATCAGCTAGTGAATTACCGACAGAATTATTTGTCTCCCAACTACCCGGTAAACCTAAAGTATTATTAAGTTTTATTTTATTGAGTTCATCTTCTGTAGCTGGATTAGTGCTAGTAAATTCCTTAACCTCTCTCAAAACTTCAGCAAAAGATTCTTTGGTTTTGTCAGATTGTACCATTGCAAAAACAATGAAAGGACGTTGACCACGCGCACCAAGGATTAAACTTTGCGAACCGTAAGACCAATGTTTATCTTCGCGTAAATTCATATTAATTCTTGAAGTAAAACTTCCGCCAAGAATGTCATTCATTGTTTCTATTTCAAGATTATTTTCTACTCCTCTTCCTGGTACAAGATGACCGGAAAAAATAATTGATTGCGGAGCACCGGGTTTGTTCATCATGTAAACAACCGGCTTTTCTACACTTTTAACCTCGCTAATATTCTTCTTTGGAACCGTTCCTTCTTCCCAATCACTAAAATGTTTTTCTAATTTTGGCAATAACTCTGCCATAGAAATATCACCTGTAGCTATAATTGTGGCATTATTGGGTTTGAACCATGTTTCGTGAAATTTTACCAAATCATCCCGTTGAATTTTTACTACGGTTTCTTCGTAACCTGTTCCACTGAAAGGTAAACCGTAAGCATGATCCTTACCATAAATAAGTCCGGGAAATGTTCTTAATCCCATTTGAACAGGATTTGATTTCTCTCTCTGAATCTGTGCAATTTTTTCTTTCTTTAATCTATCTAATTCAGATTCGGGAAATGACGGGTTAAGAATTACATCGGCATACAATTCAAGCGAGAGATCTAGTTTTTCTTTCAGAGAGGACATGTTGACAAATGACATATCCAAATTAGAATTGGTGCCAAGATTCGCACCAAGATTATCCAACACGTCACTAATCTCAAGGGATTTTAATTTTGCTGTTCCTTCATCAAGCATAGCCATAGCTAATCCGGCGGTACCGGGAATCGCAAATTGATCTGCCGCATAACCGGCATCAACCAATAAACTCAAATTAACTAATGGAACAGAAGATCTTTGAGCAAGCATTACCTTCAAACCATTTGATAAAGTTGCTGTCTGAATTTCCGGGAAAGATACATCCGGAGGAGTTCCGGTCTCGGGAAGTTTTGATCTATCAGCACCAACCGCAAGTTCTTGATAATTTGGAAACGGATGAACTTCTAAAATATATACACCATCACTTAACCATTTTACCGAAGCATCTTTAATATCTTTTATCGTTGCATGAACTACATAACCCAAATATTTTTTATAATGATCAGGATTTTCTCCGAAAACTTGAGATTGTGCAAGAATATCGGATTTACCGCCAAACCCGCCAATCCTTTCAATACCACGAACAAAGTTTGCAACATGTTTGGTTTTTACTCTCTGCAATTCTTCTTCAGTTGGTCCCTCTTGCAAGAATTTGGCTAATACTTCGTCAATTGCTTTTTCAACTTCTGCTAAATCGCCATTCGGTTTAACAGTTGCGTGAATATTAAATTGACTACCTATTTCACCCGGAGAATAATAAGCTGCAACATCCGTGGCTATTTGATCTTCATAAACTAATTTTTTGTACAAACGAGAAGATTTGCCCGAGGCTAAAACATCGCTTGCCAAATCAAGATAAGCTAATTCTTCATTACCCCATTCCGGTACATTCCATACTTTATAAACTCTAGCTTGAGGAACTCTGTCTTGAACAATTTGTCTTTTCGATCCTTCCATTTTTGCAACCCATGTATCATATTTTGCAATCGGCGGACCGGCAGGAATGTCACCAAAATATTTTTCAACTTTTTCTTTTGCCACTTCGGGAGTAATATCACCGGCAACAACCAAAACTGCGTTTGCCGCACCGTAATAAGTTTTAAACCATTCATGAACATCTTCTAAAGTTGCGGCATCCAAATCTTCCATCGAACCGATAACAGACCATGAATACGGATGACCGGCCGGATATGTTCCTTTTGTGATTAATTCCCAAGCAACTGCATAAGGTTGATTTTCACCTTGCCGTTTTTCATTTTGAACAACACCGCGTTGTTCATCAAGTTTTTCTTGTGTTACAGCACCAAGCAAATGTCCCATCCTATCGGATTCCATCCACAATGCTAAATCGACCGCAGAAACCGGTACATTTTGGAAATAGTTTGTTCTATCATTACTTGTAGTTCCGTTTAAATCGGTAGCGCCGACTCTTTCCATAACTTGAAAATAGTCATCGTCAAAATTCTCACTTCCGTTGAACATAAGATGTTCAAATAAGTGAGCAAAACCGGTCTTCCCAACCTTTTCGTTTTTTGAGCCGACATGATACCAAATATTTACCGCAACAATAGGTGCTTTGTGGTCTTCATGAACAATTAATGTCAGTCCATTATCAAGCACATATTTTGTGTATGGGATTTCAATTTCGGAAATGTTTTGTGCTTTAATAATTGCTGTGAAAAGAAGGAGAGTTAGTACAAAGAGAAAAAATGAATTCTTTTTCATTTTTGTTCCTTTTTTATGAATGAATGTAGTTTATCCAAGTTTTAGACGCAGCAAAGTCCGGAAAGATTTATCCTTATAGCAAATATTTTCAACAAAAATTTATTATTTGATTGATTTTACTTACCAAAAAGATTCTGCCCAAATATTTTAAATGACGGGGCTTTATAATCTTTAGGGAGATAATCTTCCGGAATTGTTGTTTGGTTGCCATCACGCATTGCTCCATAATGCGGTGACATAATTTCAACACCGGCTTCATTAAACTTATCTTGAATCGCCGCATGAAGCAATGAATAGATAGATGCCATTCGCTCCGGGTGACGCGTATAAGCATTTAGTTCATAAGATACATAGAAATCATCCAAACTTGTCTGAAGTACAAATGGTTTCGGATCTTTGAGAATAAATTCATTCTCATTACAAGCCGAAATTAAAAGTTCATGAACCTTTTTCCACGGAGCATCATAACCTATTGTAACAGTTGTATGAAGTATCAAACCCTTTTCTTCCGCCGAAGAACTAAAATTTATTATGTGACTTCCAAGAACCATCGCGTTCGGAATTGTAATATCGACATTCTTAGTGGTTTGAATTCTTGTAACTAACAAAGTTTTTTCGATTACATCTCCCATTGTTTCTGCAATTTTAACTCTATCTCCTATTTTAAATGGACGCATGTAAGTAATTACAATTCCCGAAACCATATTCGCAATTGCGGATGATGAACCGAATGAAAAAAGAATACCTAGGAAAACTGAAATCCCTTGAAAAAATGGAGAGTCTGATCCGGGCAAATATGGGAAGATTACAATAGCTGCTAAAATTAAAATTAAGAAACGAACTATTTTAAAAGTTGGGATTGCCCATTCCCTATAGAATCCCGGAATCTCCAAATTACCTTTATCGATCTCATTAAATATCACCTTCACAAATTTTATCAAGTATGAAAAAACAAACGAGAGAACTATTATAAAAAACAAATTAGGCAAGAATTTCAGAAATGAAGTAAGTGCAACAGTAAGAGGATCGAGGATGTAACTTAATAAGGTCTCAGCCCATGTCTCTGTAAAATCAAACAGACTGAAGACAATTGTGATATACATGTAAAATAATATTCCGAATAGAACAAATCGTGCAACCCGAGTAAAAAATAAAAGTATTTCAACTGTTCTATCGGCTGAGAGTATTTCGAAGGAACGGATTTTCACCGACTTAATTTTTATTCCTTTCCAACTTTGATATTGAGTAGTAAGATATACTACAAATGCATTTATTCCTTTGATTATTGAATATGCTAGAGCGGTATAAAAAATAAATAATGCAATTCCTTTAATTATCGGCTGTATATTGAGATTACTAATGAATGGCCATAGCTCTGATGTTTTTAAGAAAAAGAGATAAATTAAAAATAGAGTTAGCGCGAACCTTAACCCAGTTGATAAAACCTTAAGAGTCTTAATTAGATATTCATGCTTGATAATTTTTTTATTCTTAATTACTATTCTATCACTTAATGATTCGTCAAGTGTTTCAATTTTTTTGGTGATTTTGGGGAATAAGAAACTTAATAACCATAGAGACAAACCGAGTGCAAGCAAATAAACTAATGTGATGATTGCATTTTTAAGAATTTTATCCTGTGCATAATTTTTTCTTTCCTTTTTAATTTTTGCGACTATTATATCCGCATATTGAGCTGCCAAAGAGTCAATTGTAATTGATGTATCGGGATTATCAAAATAATAGAACCCCATAACAACCTTACTATCAATAGTTAGAAGAAGGTGATCGCCTTGGTCCACTATTCGAACCGAATCGAGTCTGAGGTTCTCGTCTTCAGCAATTTTTGAAAGCGAATTATTTATTTCAGCAGCGCGTTTACTCGCGCTAAATTCTCCAATACCTTTATCAATATAAAAAAGCGTATCTCTTTCAAGTATAACCGGATATTTTGTGTTATCGTTAGAACTTTCTTGTGCGGAGATTGAAAGAACAATTACAAATAAAATTGATAGAAAGCCGAATATCCTTTTCACATTGTCCTCAGAATTATCTTCTCGAAATTAATTAAAACAAAAATGACAAATCATAAATTCCAAAATAATTTTTAGGTAGAGATAGTTACGACATGAATTTGTTTATAGAATGACTTTAATATATTCTTAAAAGGAAGCACAAACAATTTCCTCTTCCCAAATTACGGATTGTGCTTTGAACCTTTCTTTAAATCCGTCAATCACCGCTTGAATCTTATCTGACTTATTCTCCTCGTAAGGATATAAATGAATTATAACTTTGCCGGGTTCTTTAACTATCAATTTATCCGGTCTGAGCCATTGACCATATGTATCGATAACAGTCATTCCTTCCGGCAGATTTGGAGTTACAACTTCATCAAGAAATTGTTGCCATTGTTCATCTGATATTATACCGCCGGGAAATGAAGTTCCAAAATAGAGAGTTGCCTTATTGTACTGAGTGAGACCTTCGGGGCATTGAATAAGATTATGAGTAGAACATGAAACAAGCAGCAATACTGATAGAAGCAGTGCGAAAAATAAATTTCTGCTGTATATACTTTCCACTAATTATCACCTGCTAAATTTGAGTTTATTTTATTAATCAACCTGGATCGTGAGCGTAGCACTTGCATTAACGTTTCCGAACGTTGAGGATTGTGAATTAAGACTATCAGCGAGAAGTGAATCGGCAAGAAATATTTTTATATCAACCGAAGCGAATGCATTTCTTGTTATAGGTGAATAAAAACCGCTGCAAGAAGCAGAAAGATTAATAACTGATCCGCTGTCTATTGCAACAGTTAAATCTAAACTGGAAGCTCGTAGTTCAGTTGTTCCACCGATATTATTTGTATAATTAATCACCGGACTTGAATTATTCGAAGAACTTGTCATCCCCACAACATATCGGATATTTCTTGTCGGGATAGGATCATCTGGTTCGATTGGAGTATCAACCAACTCACATGATACAAATGTTATACTTATAAGGAATAGGAAAATAAGTTTATTAAGTAATTCTTTCATGATCCAATCTCAACTGTAAATTAATGAAGAAATACTCTCAATGGACTATCTTCTTTAATCAAGTTATTAAAATCATTATAAGGAATAAATAATTCTGTCGGACCAACAGCATAAGCAGTTATTTCATAATTATTGTAATAAAACAAAAGCCCTTCCTTTTGAATTAAGAAATTATCATTCAATCTGAATTGCCCATTTTCAAACCAGTAACCAGCCTCGTTTAAATCGGCATCACTTACCAATTGTTTTTCTTTCCGGAATATTTGCTCGGCAATTTGTGTAAGTTTTTCGATACCGTTATCAATTATTAACTCTTCCAGTGTGATTACGGAATTATTTGTCGTTGAATAATTTGAATAGAATAAGGTAGAATTCGGATGAGCACCGCCTAAAAATGTCATTTCAAATTTTGATATCGAAAAAATTCCGAGAGTATCTGTTTCAACTTTCACTTCTCTTTCAAGTGAATAGCCGTAGGGAACGTCGGGAAATTCTGTAACCAAATCTTTATACTCTTGATATAAAGTATCCTTTAATTCATCAAAACTTTTAAATGTACCGTTGATATAATATTTGCTCAATAAAAATGAATCGATTTCTGAATTGAGTCTTGCTGCAAAAATTGAGTCTGTCGGATTAACAATATTAATAGAATTTAATTTTATATCGACTGCCCCTTCATGCCCTTCAACTTTTAGAGTTGCTTTTTGCTGATCATCAGTATAGTTGACACTTGGGAATTCATCCTTCTTTCCGCAAGCGAAGAGGAATAATATTATAACTAAAGTAACTATATTTTTCTTTGTCATTTCTTCTCCGATAAATATTAAATCAGATTACTTCAATAAAATCATTTTGCGGGTTTGGGTAAAATCTCCCGATTCAAGTTTATAATAATAAATTCCGCTTGAAAGATTTTCAGCATTAAAATTAATTTCATAATAGCCGGGAGTTTTATGTTCGCTTACCAATGTCTTAATCTCTCGTCCAATAATATCATATACGATTAATTTGGTTTGTAGGGGACGAATATATTCGTCTCCTGCGTTCGGTATTGTAAATTCTATCGTTGTACTCGGATTAAACGGGTTCGGATAATTTTGTGATAGAGAAAATTCGGACGGGATTTTATCGTCTTCAACATCACTAGTACTTTCTGTAGTAAACAACCAAACTTCGGAATAAGGAGTTTCATATGAGTCGGTTTCACAAGCAACCTTCCAGTAATATCTTGTGTTCGGATTTAAACCGTTCACTTGAACTTCTGTATCGGTTATTCCGGACTCGTCAAAAACTAATCTGGATTCTGCAAAATTCGGTAACGTTGGAACGATTTGAACTCTATAGGAAACAGCACCTTCAACCGGTTCCCAATTTAATAATGGATTTACCGATATATTTGTTGAAGAATTTTCGGGTGAAACAAGTATTGGAGGAACTATTGATGTTACAAAACTTCTTGTATCGGAATATTCACTAAACTTAGCTCCGTTATTACTTCGAACTCTCCAATAGTACGTTTTCTCTCCTAACCCAACATTTGAATACATAATTGAATTATCATTTCCGGTTACTGCAAAACTATCCGCAAAAACAATTTCATTGAAAGCCTCATCTCGAGCAATTTCTAAAAATGTTAAAACGGCATTCTCGACCTGAGACCAAGAAATACTCGTGTTTCTTTGAAAACCATTAAACCCATCAACGGGACTTATCATTGCGGGAACATCCGGAACACTTTCATTAACGCCGAGTTTTGAGATAAACATTTCAATTTTTTCCAGCGGATTATCGTTTCCGTCACGAGGAGAACTTTCAATATCATAAGCAACATCCATTCCTTCAACCACAACTCCATATGCTGTATAGTTTCCGTCTAATCCGGTATTATTAAAAGTATTAATATAAAATTGAGAGGTGGCACTGTTAATATCCGTGTCTCTGGCAGCACCTATGATTCCCGTTCGGTGAGAAACTTTACTAAATTCGGCTGGTACCGTTGCTTGGGTTGAATCACCTTCTCCCCAAGTATTTCGCGGACCGTTTATTGAATTCGGATCTCCTCCTTGAATAACAAAGTTAGGGACTACTCTATGCCAAGCGGTACTATCATAAAATGATATTGCAACAAGGCTGTCAAAATTTGCAACGTGAAGGGGTGCTACATAAGGAAATAATTCAATAATTATATCACCGATATAAACACCTGCTCTTTCGTTTCTGATTTTATACTGCGGTCTGCCCTCTTGCGCATAAAGTACATTCGCTGAAAGGATAACAATTATGATTAAAGACAATATACTTTTTTTCATTTTGCCCTCGTTTTCATATCTATATAATTTGAGTTCATTGCAATTCGATAGCACTTTCATAAAAATTATAATCAAGAAAAAAGGGATTTACAATAAAATGCAAATCCCTTTCATTAAATACAAATGCAAAATAATAGTTCACTAGATATTATCGAGAATATTATTCAGTGTTGCACTCGGTCTCATTTCCTTTTCGGTCAGCACCGGATCGGGTGAAAAATATCCACCTATATTTACCGGCTTACCCTGAGCTGCCAGTAATTCATTGTTTATTGCGGTTTCATTTTCTTTCAACTGTTTAGCAATACTTGTAAATTTTTCTTTCATTTCTTGATCATCATTCTGTTCGGCTAATGCTTCAGCCCAGTAAAAAGTGAGATAAAATGAACTCCCTCTATTATCTATTTCATTTACTTTTCGAGACGGAGCTTTCTCATTTTCCAAGTACTTACCTACAGCTTTGTCTAATGCATCGGCAAGAATAGTAGCTTTTTTATTGCCGGTTTTTTCAGCGGCTAATTCCAAGGAAGGAACGAGAGCACAATATTCACCGAGAGAATCCCAACGTAAGTGACCTTCTTTCAAAAATTGCTGAACATGTTTTGGTGCAGAACCACCGGCGCCCGTTTCAAACAATCCACCGCCATTTAACAATGGTACTATTGAAAGCATTCTAGCACTCGTTCCTAATTCCAATATGGGGAAAAGATCGGTTAAATAGTCACGTAAAACATTTCCGGTAACAGAAATTGTATCAAGCCCTTTTCGAACTCTTTGTAATGTATATTTCATTGCTTCTACCGGTGCAAGGATTTTAATTTCCAATCCGGTTGTATCATGTTCTGGCAAATACTCATCTACTTTTTTGATTATTTCCTTATCGTGACCGCGATTTTCATCTAACCAAAATATTGCCGGTGAACCGGAAGCCTTAGCTCTTTTAACAGCAAGTTTAACCCAATCTTTAATCGCTTCATCTTTAGTTTGACACATTCTGAAGATGTCACCTTTCTCAACATCTTGTTTAAGAAGAATATTGCCATCTGTATCAACTACTCGAATAATGCCTGCTGATTTTGCTTCAAATGTTTTATCGTGAGAACCATATTCTTCGGCTTTCTTTGCCATCAGACCGACGTTTGCAACATTACCCATTGTAGCCGGATCAAATTGACCGTTCTTTTTGGCATCTTCCATAATTTCTTTATACATAGTTGCGTAGCATCTGTCGGGCACCATCGCAATAGTGTCTTGAAGTTCATCTTTTTTATTCCACATTTTTCCACCATCACGAACGACATTCGGCATAGAGGCATCCACTATAACATCATTCGGGACATGAAGATTGGTAATTCCTTTACGAGAATCAACCATTGCAAGTTCGGGTTGATATTCGTAGACCTTATTAATGTCGGCTTCAATTTCGGCACGTTTATCTTCAGGAAGTTTACTAAGCTTTGCCAACACATCGGCTAAACCGTTATTAACATTTGCACCGATTTCTTTCAATGTTACGGCATGTTTTTCTAAAGCATCTTTGAAATAAACCGAAACCGCATGACCGAACATAATCGGATCGGATATTTTCATCATAGTTGCTTTTAAGTGAAGTGAAAGTAATACATTATCCTTTTTAGCTTCTTCAATTTGTTCGGCATAAAATTTCCTTAGTGCGGCAACGTTCATTACAGAAGTATCGATAACTTCACCTTCAAGGAGAGATAATTTTTCTTTTAGAGTTTCCGAGTTACCGTTCTTATCCACAAATTCAATTCTTACATCGCAAGGTTTATTAACCGTAGTTGAATTCTCTGTCCCATAAAAATCCTTTTCGGTCATATGAGCAACACGAGCTTTTGAACCGGATTCCGGCCAAGGTTTCATCATTTTGTGAGGATTTTTCTGGGCAAATCTTTTAACCGAAGCTGCCGGTCTTCGATCAGCATTTCCCTCACGCAATACCGGGTTAACCGCAGAACCAAGAACTTTTGCAAATCTTTTTTGAAGTTGTTTTTCTTCTTCCGTTTTCGGTTCTTCGGGATAATCAGGTATATCATAACCCTGGCTTAGTAATTCTTTAATTGCGCCTTGAAGCTGAGGTATTGAGGCGCTTATATTCGGAAGCTTTATAATATTAGCATCGGGAGTTTTTGCAAGTTCACCTAACTCCGTCAAATAATCCGAAATTTTTTGGTCATCTTTTAATTTATCCGGAAAGTTTGCTATTATTCTTCCGGCAAGTGAAATATCTTTGGTTTCAAATTCGATACCAGTTCCCTTTGCAAAGGTTTGAACAACCGGTAATAAGCAATATGTTGCTAGTGCAGGTGCTTCGTCAATTTTAGTCCAAATAATCTTATAATTTGCCATTCATACATCCTATATTTTTACAAAGTTAAACAAATTAGTTAAGCGGAATGAATTGTCTTCATTCAAAATTAGAATTGAAAATTACGCATCTTTGAGGTGAATTAAAAGATTTTCTATTGCTACAAGTTTATCAGGGATATGTTATCTGCTATTTGATCCGAATGATAATTCCCGCAATAAATTTGAAGCTCAGAGTAAGATTTTATTGAGTTCTTTCTAAGAATCATTATTTTACAGATGAATTTCGGAGAATTATTTTGATCGTAGATGAACCACTTGACTATTGCAGAGTGAAGAAAATATCGGAAAAAGGTTATGGCTTTTTAACAAGTCTGTATTACTCCGAGAATGTATTTTTTCATTTCAACGGTATTAAAGATCCGGTTGTAAAAGATAAGTTAGAAAAGATGAAACGCGGTGAGATTTATTTTTATTTCACATCTACGGCAAAGAATAATAAAAGAAGAGTTTACAAATTATGGTTAGACATATCCGAAGTAGAAAAAGAATTGATACCG
>QZJX01000051.1 GCA_003599395.1 Ignavibacteriales bacterium
AAAAGACCGGCTCAGGAGACCCCACGAACTCCATAAGCCGGTACAGGGAGGATGGAACTTTACTTATTATTAGTTAGAAACCAACAATGAATTTTCTAATTTTGATGAAATCATTCTGAATATATCAGATTGATTTTCTTTGTAATCTTCCAATCGTAATTCTTCATTTGAATAATTTGTGATGTAAAGAACCGCTAATTGCGCTTTATATCTTAATACGGGATTTATTGATGAAATTGCTATTTCATTCAATTCATCAAGTACTTTTTCAATGTTGGCATCCGGATAATATTTACTCAAGAACAATGTGTTATATATTGATGCTTCAACAACTCCTTCTACATCGTGATTTAACGACTCAATAAGATTCTCTGTTACGACTGTAGAGAAAGCTGAAGGTTTTTGTGCGTAAATACTTGTCGTGCTAAATAACATCACAGCAAAAATTATTGTATATATTTTGATCGTTTTCATTATTGCTCCTTTCTTCTGATCAACTACATTCCTATTCTACAAAGTGGGTGCCAAAGACAATACATATTTATAAGTTATTATTTTATAATGAGTTAGAGGAATTCACATCCAAATCGATTATCTTAGAAGGGTGCCACAAAACGGCAAGATTATTTTCAAACACGAGATTAAGTTATTGATTTATAAGGGATTAGAGAAATGCCACAAAATAAATGTGTGAAAAAATGTGGCACTCACTAGAGGATGGGATGTCTTATTACACGTTTTAATTCTTCTTTCTTTGTAATCTATTGTTTAAAGCTCGTCTTGAGATACCAAGCAGATCGGCAGCAATTGTTTGATTTCCGTCAGCTCGTTTCAACGCTTCATTTATTAATTCTTCCTCGGACTCTTTTAACGAAGGAAATCTTCCCGTTATTAAAATTGTAGAATCTTCGATATCGTTACCGTTCTTTTCGACTTTCTGTTTTGCGAAAGGTTCATCTGAAAGTTTTGATCGAATTAACTCGAGTGAAAGGATTCCGGATTTATGAAAACTTACGGCATCATAGATTATTCCTTCAAGTTCTCTAACGTTTCCCGGGAAATGATAATTACTCAATAATGTATAAAGTTCTTTCGGTGGTCGCGGTTTCTTTTTATTTAAATCTTGAGATGCTTTTATTAAAAAGTAATCGATCAAATAAGGAATATCTTTTTTTCTTTCACGCAGCGGAGGTATATGTATGTGATGTGAGCGTAAACGATAGTATAAATCTTGCCTGAATTTATTACTGCCTTGCATTGATTTAATATCACGGTTAGTAGCTACGACTATTCTTGCGTTGGAAAGTTTTGCAATATCAGAACCGAGAGGATAATACTGTCCACCCTGGAGTAGTCTTAACAACTTAACTTGAGATTCTATATTTAAGTCACCGATCTCATCAAGAAAAAGAGTTCCGTCTTCAGCTTGTTCAATCAAACCTTTTCTGTCAATCTCGGCACCGGTAAATGCTCCTTTCTTATGTCCGAACAAAGTATCGGAAAATAAATTATCATCCACACCGGCAACGTTAACCGGGACAAGATTTCCTTTTCTTCCACTAACTGTATGAATTGCATTTGCAATCAACTCCTTACCAGTTCCGGTTTCACCGGTTATTAAAACCGGTAGGTTTGTTTTTGCAATTGCTTCTATATATCTGAATATCGCTCTTAAAGCACCGCTTCTTGTAATTATGCTTTCAAAAGCTTCCGGATGTTCTAATTTTTCTTTTAATAAAGATTGCTTAAGCAACTCATTTTCATTTCTAATTTCGGTAAACTCTAATCCGCGTTTTATAGTTGCTATTAATCTTGTATCATCCACCGGTTTTACTACGTAATCAAATGCACCGTCTTTCATCGATTGAACAGCATTCTCAACACTGTTGACAGCAGTTAATACAATAACCGGAATATGCGGATACTTTTTTACTATTTGAGGAAGCAATTCACTGCCGGATATATTCGGCATATTAATATCAAGTACTACAAGAGAGTAATCTTTTTTAGAGAGAAGGCTTAAAACATTTCTTGAGTCTTTGCATGTTTCAGTATTCTTTATTCCGTTGGATGAAAAAGTAAGTTCAGCACTAAGCAAAAAGTGCTCTTCGTCATCGATTAATAGAATTGGTTTTTCCGGTGTAATGTTTGGTTTCATATTTTATTTATCTACAGGTAAAGTTACGGTTGCCGTTGTACCTTTTCCAAAATCACTTAATAAAGATAACTCTCCGCCATGATTTTTAACAATGTTATATGAGATTGATAATCCAAGTCCTGTACCGCCGCTGTCTCTCCTAGTTGTAAAAAATGGATCCATAATATGTTTAAGATCTTTTTCTTTTATACCGCGTCCTTTGTCCTTCACAACTATCCTAATAGATTTTTTGTCATCGCTCAATTCGGTTCTTAACATAATTGAAGAATCTTTTTTCTTTAATGAATGACAAGCATTAGTAAGCAAGTTTATTACAACTTGTTCTAATTGTTGAGAGTTCCCCTTTATTGTTGGAAGAGACGAATCTAGTTCTACTTTAAAATTATTCGTCGATTGTTTGATTAAGTTGCTGGTAATTGTAATCGCCATATCAACTATTTTATTTATATCGACATCGCTTTCAATTTGTCCGCTATCAATTTTTGCATAATCGGTTAAGGTGTTTACAATTTTTCTAATTCGCTCCGACCCGTTAAGAATACCTTCCAACGATTGATTGATTTTGCTTGATGCACGACTATACAACATCCCGGCAAGCACAAAGTCTCCGTTTTCTTTAAAGTAATCTTCAAGAATAGGGAGAACATCTTTCCAAATTTTTTGAAAGAGTTGAATGTTTAGTAAAATAAAATTATTCGGATTGTTTATTTCGTGCGCAATACCGGAAATTAAAACTCCGAGCGAAGCCATTTTATCTGCTTGTAATAATTGCTGTTGTCTGATTTCGGCTTCTTTTTCAGCGGCTTTAAGATTTGTAATATCGTTTATTAATCCGTCATAATAATTCGGTTTACCCAAATGATCGCGCGTTATAATAATGCTGTTTCTTACCCATCGTATTGATCCGTCTCGGTGTATTATTCTGTGCTCGACCGGTTCAACATCTTCGCCAACCAGAGCTCTTCTTGCCTGGTCGAGAACTTTTTTACTATCTTTTTCATGAACCATCCTGTACCACAGTTCGGGATCACTTTTATAATCTTCGGAATTATAGCCGGTAACATTAACACATCCGGGACCGTGAAAAGTGTCCACAACTTTCCCGTCATCAATTTTTACCGTGTATATGTAATCGGTTAGGAAATTGATTAAGCGTTCGTATCTTTTTTCTATTTGTAAATCCATGGTAAGAAATTAACTATTAATAAGAAGATTTATTTAATCTTTTTTTGACACTCTATTATAACATCTTTAATATAAACCGAAGGTGATAAACTCAGCAGCCAATTTATTGTTTTCAATATATCAATCGGTTGAATCATTTCATCGGGACCGAGTGTTGGTCCGACTTCTTCCGCCATGTCAGTATTCACATAAGACGGACAGAGTGCAGTGACTTTGATATTATATTCGGCAAGTTCACGATAAAGCGATTCGCTCATTCCTTTTATTGCGAATTTTGAAGAGACATAAGAACCGGATTTTGGAAATCCGTATGTTCCCCCGCGTGATGAAATATTAAAAATGTATCCGCTTTTTTGTTTTTTCATTTGTGGAATTACTTCTTGAAGAATTATGTATGGCGCGACAAGATTAACGTCTAAAAGTTTTTTGTATTCCTCAACCGGCAGGTCAACTGAACCATCTCGCCATATGCCGGCATTGTTTACAAGTATATCTATTCTATCATGTTTGTCTAAAACTTTTCGGATTACATCTTTTACTTTAACAAAGTCAGATAGATCAATAGAGTGTACTTCTGCTTCCAATTCTCTTTTCTCGCCAATAATTTTTTGTATTTCATTTTTTGTTTCGATTAATTTTACTTCATTCCGTGCAAAAAGAATTGTTTTATATCCCTCCTGTGCCAAACCAATTGCAATTGATTTACCTATTCCTCTGCTTGCACCGGTGATGATTGCTGTTTTTATCTTACTCATTAACAAATCCTTCTTAAAATTTTTGAATACTCTTTTAAGTATTCATCAAGTTTCTTTAATCGATACTGCATAATAAAACGCGGATGATCAAAAATAATTATCTCCTTAAAAAACTTTAGCTCATCGTTAATTTCTTTAAGATAATCTGCGTTCTTTTTACCGAATGAGATAACATATTTATCGTTCGCACCGAATTCAATTTGACGTTGAAATGTTTGTATGATTTGTGGTTTTAATGCTTTGTATACTTTTTGTGAGTCGTAATAATTGTAATTCTTTCCGTCTTTGATTAATGCTAAAGGGTAAAGTGCGGTAATAAAGAAGCGAGAATAAAACTTTTTAGTTCCACCACATTCATCAATTAGTTTGTAAACAAATTGGCTTGAGAGTTCACGCTTTTTATCCAAATTATTTTTAATACCGCATTTATCTTGGAGGTTTACCGGATCTGTAAAAGCAATTCCGGTTAAACCCCCGCCGAATCTTCCGGGATTAATTCCGACTAAAAAAGTTCTTTTGCTTTTATCATTAAAAAAATTTTTGTAAAACTTTGTAACAAGTTTAATAGTTTCTTCAGAATCATATGGATTCATTATCGCAACATGATCCGGTAATTTTTCGGGTAACGTTAGATTAAGAAAAAAGTTAATAGCTCTTTCTGAAAACAAAATTATCCTTTGATTTTTCTAACAACCCAAACCAAAACAATACCGCCAACAACGGCTACAACAATTTGACCGATCCAACTGGTTGCTTCCAACCCAAATAATCCTGCTAAAAATCCACCCACAACGGCACCCAGCAAACCAAGTGCTAAATCACCCAAAATTCCGTAACCGGAGCCTTTCATGATTTTACCGGTTAACCAACCGGCAAGTATTCCGCTGAGAATCCAAATTATAAAGTTCATCTATTTTTATCTCCAATTTACTTTTGATGTTTTTTAAGATGCAGAAAATGAATGATATATCAAATTAAAAAAAGAAAAGGCAAGTTAAAAACTTGCCTTTTCATCCATTCATATATTTAATAATTCTATCTACAAGGATAATACAAAATTGACTTCTGTTTCTGATGAAGCACTTACAACAACACCTTCTACGGATCCGGTTATGAATTCAGCAAATTCAGCATAAACATTGTAAGTTCCTGACGGCAAACCAATAAGTCTATATGAGCCGTCAATTTCGGTATAAGTGCTGGATATAACCGAATCCTGTTCAACCCAAACGTGAGAATTTGCCAGAATATTTCCGTCTGTATCAGACACTTTACCGTAAATTGTTCCGGCTTCCGAAAGATTAACTGCTCTAATAACGGGTTTGAAAATAAAACCATTTATTCCTGCAGGTGTACTTGGATTTCCTTGTACAACGAATGACTTTGTTAAATCAACATCCAGAAGCACTTCATAAGTTACATCCGGATTAACTTGTAAACTTGGCTTAATAAAAACTTTTAACCCTGATGCTGCACCACTTGGGACTTTCAATTCATAAGTTGCCCCGTCTGTCAATTCAATTTTTGCATCCGCAATGTAAAGCCGCACTTGATCATAATTTCCGGCCGAAACAATTATATTAGGCAAATCTGTTGTTAATCCATTTCTAAAATCGATTAAGTTTATTGTTTGCGGCTCATCCAAAACAATATAGGTTCTTTGATCACCATCTGAACCTGTCTCTGATACACTTCTTATATCAATCTTATTAATTGTAATTTCAGCTTTAGCTACCAAATCAATTGGGAACGGTGCATCCCCCATTTTCATTGAAATTGTGCCTGATCCTTCGGCTTTGGTAATATTATCGTCATCTTCGCATCCGTTTCCAATAAATAGAATTACGAGAAGCACGGTAAAAAATGCTAATAAAGACTTTTTTGTTGCTAACATTGTTTTCTCCTCCTGTTGTGATAAGTATTTGAAATATTTTCAAAACTTCATCTTGAAAATATTTCTTTGAAAAGGTAATAGGTAGAACGATTATATTGATTTTATTCTGGTTATAAATTGAAATGTTGTGTGGTCGAATTAACTACAGAACCATAACAACCTACAATTTTCCTTTTTTTACATTTTCTTTGATGAAGTTCAACTTCAAAGCACAAAGAATTACAATTAATATTATCTTTAAATAATAAGTTATAGCATACATGAGCACAGAATACAATCATCCAATAATAAGCGAAGATGAAAAAATAATTCGTCCGACTAAAGTTGAAGTCGATCTATCAATTCTTAAAAAGAATTTCGACGCAATAAAGAATTATGTCTCCCCGGCAAAAATTAATATCGTTCTTAAAGCCAATGCATACGGACATGGTTTAGTTAGAGTGGCAAAATTATTGGAAGAAATTGGTGCCGATTGTTTAAGCGTTGCTGTTGTTGAAGAAGGAATTCTATTACGTAAGTCCGGTATTAAAATACCAATTCTTGTCCTCGGCGGTGTTTGGGGAAATCAAGTCCCGTTATTTATAAAGTATGATTTAAATATTACCGCATCTTCGATAGAGAAAGTTAGACAAATTGATGAAACTGCATCTCAACTAAAAAAGAAAGCAAAGGTTCACATCAAGATTGATACCGGGATGGAGCGCATTGGTGTTCATTACTATAATTCCGAAAAATTTTTAGAAACCGTTTATAAATACAAAAATATTTTAGTGGAAGGAATATATTCTCACTTTGCAAATGCGGATACAACAGACCTATCACATACAAAGCTGCAACTTGAAAGATTTCATGAATCACTATTATTTTTTGATAAACATTCAATTGAAACACCTGTTCGTCATATTGCAAACTCAGGCGCATTACTTCAATTACCGGAAACTTATTTGGATATGGTTCGCCCGGGAATATTATTTTACGGTGTTTATCCCTCAAAGGAATTACCACGGACTATATCTGTTCAACCTGCTTTAACATGGAAATCATTAGTTGTTTATTTTAAAGTAATTAAAGCTGATCATCCGGTTGGATATGGTCTAAAATGGCAAAGTAAAGAGAATGTGAGAGCTGTTACTGTTCCGGTCGGATATGGTGATGGTTACTTAAGAAGTATGTCGCACAAAGCTCGCGTTTTATTGAACGAAAATATTCACCCGGTAATCGGAACAATTTCTATGGATCAAATAATTGTAAATATTGGTAATGAAAGCGCTTACAATGGTGATGAAGTAATTCTTTTAGGAAACGATGGAAAGAGATCCATAACCGCAGAAGATTTAGCTGAATGGTCCGGGACAATTCCTTATGAAATTCTAACTAACATTAACACACGCGTTCCACGTATTTATAAGTAAGAAATAAATTTCCCCAACTTAATTGCAACTTTATCCCCGATATTTTGTTTTAAAGGACAGAATAACTTATTTGAGATTATCATGAAGAATTTAACAATTTTCATTCTACTATTCACTTTTTTCGCAGGATGCAGCGAGGGAAACATGCAAGACACAAAAATGATTAATAAAGAAATCAAGTCTATAAGCGGTAAAGTTGAAATTGCCACACTTGCCGGAGGCTGTTTTTGGTGTGTTGAAGCTCCGTTCGAATCGATTGATGGTGTGTTAAAAGTAGTTTCGGGTTACTCGGGTGGAACAGTTGAAAACCCAACTTATGAGCAAGTGACAAGTGGTACAACAGGACATAAAGAAGCGGTTCAAGTTTTCTTTGATCCGGAATTAATTAGTTACTCAGAAATTCTCGATGTGTTTTGGAGACAGTTCGATCCGACAGATGAAGGCGGTTCATTTTATGATAGAGGTTCGCAATATGAGTCGGGTATTTTTTATCATGACGACAAACAGAAAATGGTTGCCGAAAAATCTAAAAATGATTTAGATCGATCCGGAATTTTTGATAAACCTATTGTGACAAAAATTGAAAAGTTCACAAACTTTTATGAAGCTGAAGAATATCATCAAGATTATGCTGAGAAAAATCCTCTTCACTACAGCAATTATAAAAAAGGTTCGGGAAGAGAATCATTTATTAAAGCTGTTTGGGGAGATGAAAATGTCGATCAATATATTCGTAATGCTAAAGATGAAAGCAGAAAAGAAAGTTTAACGGAACTGCAATATAGTGTTACACAAAAGAGTGCGACTGAACCTCCGTTTAATAATGAATTTTGGGATCATGATGAAGAAGGAATTTATGTTGATATAGTTTCCGGTGAACCTTTGTTCAGTTCAAAAGACAGATTTGAGTGCGGAAGCGGATGGGTAAGTTTCACAAAATCAATCGATACAAGATTCACTCAGAAAAAAGAAGATACTTCCCATGGAATGAATAGAGTTGAAGTGAGAAGCAAAATCGCTGATTCACATTTAGGACATGTTTTTAATGATGGTCCGGAACCGACAGGATTAAGATACTGCATCAACTCCGCCTCACTAAAATTTATACCGAAGGATAAAATGAAAGAACTAGGTTACGATGAATATTTGTGGGTGGTAGAATAGTATGTTTGGAACCCCGGGATTTCAAAAATCCCGGGGTTTTTCAATTAAACATTTTCCACAAAAACTCTTCCCCATCTATCAGTTACTTTAACAGATAACTTCATTGCGCTTTTACTCGGCTTTGCATAAAACATGTGATCATTTTTAACCGGATTAACCCAGGTGCGTTTTGCGGGTTTGTCGTCACCATCATGTAATGTAACTGAAAAAGGATCAAAACCAATTCGATTTTCCATTTCACCTTTTAATACACCGTCTTCATACCATTCGACTTTCCAATGTTTATCGTATCCCCAAACGTTGGCTATTAGCTCGTCGGTTGTATTATGTTCACTATTAGGTTTATATATTCTTAATTGATGTGAAAGAGGCAATCCGGTTGATTTATACTGCCAGCTAATTTTGTCTCCGTTGATTTTGTAAATTGAATATCCGTTTGGAGTACCGTCATAACAAATTGGTCCGGTCCACCATCCGCCGCAAACTGCACCACAAACATGAACCTCTGAATCTCCGTCAACTATATATTGACTTTCGTGTGTATGTCCGCAAACAAAAATTGATTTATAGGGTTTCAGTAAATCATAAAGAAGTTCCTTGTTAACAACTCGGATTGCATTTACTTCTTGATCCAATTCATATCGTTTTGAATAAGTTGTATGAGGCGGAATGTGCGTAAAAATAATTACCGATCTGCCTTCTTCAACAAATGCTAAATCTCGTTTTAACCAATCAAGCATTTTTTGATTTACATAACCTATGTACTCGCCGAACCAAAAAATATCATCCAGAACAACATAATGAACTCTACCTCTATTGAAAGAAAAATAAGTCGGACCAAAATGATTTTCGAAAGTTGTAACGCTTTGTTCATCGGTTTGGGTTGTTTCAATTACATCATGATTACCGAGCACTTGAAAAAATGGTATTCCCGTTTTCTTAACCGCTTCTTCATATTTCGGATACAGCTCTAATTGGTCATACATTATATCGCCATCGGAAAGACCGAAAACATTTTTAAGATTTTCATCCTTTAACAATTTTTGAAGGTCGGGAATAGTTTCGTTGTGAAATTTTTGCATATCTTCTTCATCTTCGGTTTGGGGATCGGCAAATAATATAAATGAATGTTCAGTATCGTCAACGGATTTTTCTAATTCAAAAGGATAGAAAGCCATTTTCTTTCGTTTATCTATCTCCCTATAAAAGAGTGCTGTCCCGGTATCGTTTTGTGGAATTTTATATCCGGACGGAATTGAAATAAATACAAATCTGTTTTTTGTAATAAATTCATATTTGCCTTCATCGTCAGTTGCCACAACTGTTTCACCGTCACTTACAACAACATCTTTAAGTGGTTTTCCATTAACAGAAACAACTCCGTTAATTCTAATATAAAGACTGCTTAACAGATCAGCTTGATCTAATTGCGGTTCGGAGAATGTAACTTGAGGTAAAACTAATGCAGCAGACGAAAACGCAGCAGTTTTAAGAAATGCTCTTCTTTTAATCACAAGTAACCTCTACTTTGTTAAATTTTAAAAACAAAATAGTAATTAACTAAAGTGGAAGGCAAGTTAAAGAATTGTGAATTTTCGTTGTGGATTATTACTGAATTGAAATCATTTGTAGGAACTATTTATTGAATTGGGTCATAAACACTTCAGTTTCGTCCTCACGTCTTTGTTTTTCTAATAAATATTGCAGCCTCGATCTTCTCTCACGCATCCAATTATTAACTTCCAATCGAAGCAGAAAACAATAGAAATAAAATATGACCAAGACAATTAAATACCATGGGAAAATAAATGTGACTGTGAAATGCAGAATTGTGGACAAGATAAACGGAATTACTACTAATATAATAAAGAAGACTATCCAACCATTTTTATTTTCTTTGTATAACACATAAAGCATAAACGGAGTGAAAATAATAGCAGCAATCGTAACTAAAAAAATGAAGCCAAAGCTTAAAAAAGATAAAACAAATAAACCGACTGTGGAAATTTGATAATTAAGGTATTTGCTTAACCGGGTAAGATTGTTATTGGATAAATGTTGATCAATTTCAGTCATATTATAAATCATCCTTCAAGATTGGAAGCCTGTTTAACAGGTTACGCAACCTTGAAGGATAAATTCTATTATATATTATTTCAATCCACGTTTTACTAACAATGGTTCAATTGTAGGATCTTGTCCGCGGAATGATCTGTAAAGTTTCATTGAATCATCCGTTCCGCCTTTCGAAAGAATGAATTCTCTGTATTTATTTGCAAGTTCTTGATTGTAAACATCACCGGATTCTTGAAAAGCCGCAAATGCATCCGCATCTAAAACTTCAGACCAAATGTAGCTATAATAACCGGCAGAATATCCGCCCGCAAAAATGTGATTGAAATATGTACTTCTATATCTCGGCACAATTTGTTTGATCAAACCAATTTTATTCATTGATGCGTTTTCAAATTCTATCGCATCATGCTCAACCGGCTCGGTTAATGTATGCCAATCCATATCTAAAAATGAAGCTGCTAAATATTCTACTGTTGCAAAGCCTTGATTAAACTTTCCGGAATTTTTAATCTTTTGAATTAATTCATCTGGAATCGGTTCGCCGGTTTTATAATGGAACGCATAATTTTTCAGAACTTCAGGATGCATACACCAGTTTTCCATTACTTGCGATGGAAACTCGACAAAGTCACGCGGTGTTGATGTTCCAGATAATGTCGGATAAACAGTATTTGATAACAAACCATGAAGTGCATGACCGAATTCATGGAATAACGTATTTACGTTATCAAGTGAAAGTAAAGCCGGTTTATCTGTAGTGGGTTTTGAGAAGTTACCGACATTATATATTATCGGTGTTTGATATTCGCCTTCTTTGTTTACATGCTGCTTACGGAAAGAGCTCATCCAAGCGCCGCCTCTTTTACTTGCGCGCGGAAAATAATCTGTGTAAAGAATTCCGATATGACTTCCGTCGCCGTCTTTTACTTCAAATGTTCTCACTTCCGGATGATATTTTGTAATTCCGTCAATCTCTTCAAATGTAATTCCCCATAGCCTTGTTGAAAGATCGAACACTCCTTTAATTACATTTGTAACTTCAAAGTAAGGACGAAGTTCTTCTTCATCTAAATCATATTTAGCTTTCTTTACTTTCTCTGCATAATACCACCAATCCCAAGATTCTAATTCGAAATCATTTCCTTCATCATAAATCATTTTCTGCATATCATCACGTTCTTGTTTTGCTACATTTAGTGCGGGTTCCCAAAGTTTATTTAATAGTTCATAAACAGCTTCGGGAGTTTTTGCCATTCTTTCTTCCAATACAAAATCGGCATGAGTTTCATAACCAAGTAATTTAGCGCGTTCAACTCTTAAAGCCGCCATTCTTGAGAGAATTTTTTTGTTATCGTACTCGTCATTGTTATCGCCCTTTAAGATATAACCTTTGTAAAGTTTTTCTCTTAAATCACGGCGAGTTGAATAAGTTAAGAACGGATATAAACTTGTTCGCTGAATTGTATAAACATATTTGCCTTCATAACCCTTCGTTTTTGCTTCGTCGGCACCGATTGCAATTACACTTTCGGGTAAACCATCGAGGTCATCTTTTTCTAAAATGAGTTCGAATTTATTTGTTTCTTTTAATACATTTTCGCCAAAATCTAATGAAAGAATTGAAAGCTCTTCGTTAATTTTTCTGAATTTTTCTTTTGCTTCGTCGGAAAGATTAGCACCTCCTCTTACGAAGTTTTTATAATATTTATCAAGAAGAATATCCTGCTCGGTATTCAAACCAAATTTATCTTTGTTATCATAAACAGATTTAATTCGTTTAAATAATTCCGGATTGAGATTAATATCATCACTTTGTTTTGAAAGCATCGGAGAAATTTTCTTTGCAAGTGCTTGAACTTCATCGTTTGACATTGACCCGGTCATTGCAAAAAACACATTTGAAACTTTTGTTAATAATCCATCGCTGTATTCCAATTCTACAATTGTATTTTCGAAAGTTGGTTCATCTGAATTGTTCACAATAGATTCAATAACGGCATTTTGTTCTTCAATACCTTTTTCAAATGCAGGCAAATAATGATCTAACGAAATTTTATCAAACGGCGGGGTGCCGAATGGCGTATCCCATTTTTCGAAAAACGGATTACTGTTTTGTGCAAAACTCATAAAAAATACTCCCGTAATAAGAATAAATAAAGCTCGTTTGTTCATTTATTACCTCTGTTTTTGTTTAGTTCTAATGAAGTAGAGCAAGTTAAAAAATTTTGGGGAATTCTCAGAAGAAAACCGGTTACTTTTCGAATCCTTTCAAAAACTTCCAAGCTTCAACTACCGCTTCTAAATCACGGTTTTGATTACCGAGAATTTTAAGAAGTTGTGAATCTCCAAGTCCATATTTAATTGAAGGAACAACATGTCCGGCATTAATAATTACATTAAAAACTACGGGTGGGTTTTCAAGCGGACGATCAAATTCATTTTTAATTATGCGGGAATTATCATTGGGATTTATATCGTCAAATAATTTTGTTGTGCGTTTTTGTGTGTTGAGATGATTTAAGCTGACCCAATAATTTAAAGTGGCTTCTGCTGAACTTATTTTTCCTTTATCACCCGCCAACATCCCACCATTATAAGGAACCAAGGGATCATCTTTGCTATTCATAATAAAAATGGGAATTGGAATTTCGCTTGATGTGCATTCCGAATCTTCCGGCATATTTGCAAAAAATACTGCGGCCCCGGCAATTTTTTCTCCCAGTTCAAGCATAAGTCTGTAAACCATCATTCCGCCGTTTTCTATTCCGGAGATATAAACTCTATTTTCGTTTATATCCAAGTTCTCTTGCGACCAATCAATTAATTCTTCTACGAATTGTACATCATTTGTTTCAGGTAGTTCTTCAGGTTTCTTTCTGCAATCATTCCATTTTTGATTGCTGCCTAAAGTTTCACCGTTAACCGGATTAACTCCATTTGGTGCAATAATTATAAATTTTTCTCTTTCGGCAAGATTTGGCCATTCATTGAATCCATCACCCGTATTAAATACATTTTCCATTCCGCTGTTGGATGAATGAAAAATAAAAAGTATCGGAGCCCTGTTTGGCAATTCACGCGGAATAAAAATTCTGAAGTGTCTTTCCAATTGATCAATTTTAATAGATTCATCATGCCAACCGAAAGAATAATTGCGTTGGGAGAACACAGTTGAAACCGATATTAGAATTAAACAAAATAATTTTATGATTATATTCATTTGTTCAGACTAATTTTAGTCGAAAGATATTAATCAACACCTAAATATGATATACCCAGTTTGGGTAGTTATCCTAATTAACTTTCCTTACAACAAAAAACGAATACCCATAATAGGCTGAATACTTTTTATGCATTTCCATTTCAAGTGATTCGTTTTCTAAAACTTGCATAGCTTTCGGATCGTTTGCGTATTTTTTCTTCAGTTCATTAATTCTGTTTGTAAGTGGAGTATAATAATCATCCCACCATGCATTATCAGGTAATACAAAACTGCCTATGAATTTATAATCAGTATTAGATAAAAACTTTATTACCGAATCGATTGTTTTTATTTCTCCGTAAAATGAATTCCAATAATTTTCAATTTCTTCGGGACGATCATTTCTTAACCAGCATAATTCGCTAAAAACTATATAGCCGTTTGGTTTGAGAAACTTTTTCCAAAGTTCAAGCGCTTTCCCGATTCCCATTTGATAGACTGAACCTTCAGCCCAGATAACATCAAATGAGTTTTCTGCAAATTGAAGATCGTTCATATCTCCAACTTGTCCGGAAATTCTGGATGATAAATTAAATTCAGCAGCCATTTCATTAAGTTTATTAATGTATGGTTTGTGATTATCAAATGCTATGATTTTGCCGTTTGAGATTTTTGCAAGATCAAGCGTTTGCTTCCCGGGTCCGCATCCTACATCAAGAATGGTCGGTTTTTCGGGCAGTTCGGTTAATAATGAATATACCGCTTTAGTCGATTCAAAATTACCAGGACCTTCGCGCGGTGTGTCGGTGTGAATTTCGAAAAAAATTTGTTCTTGATTTGCGGTCATTAATATCAAATTAATTATTTAGTAAAATAATAAAAAAACCCCGATGGTAGCAGTATCTGCGGGGTTTCATTTCAAGTAGCATTCTAATTTTAGACGAAATAAAAAACAAAGCCCCAATAAATTGTTGTATAAGTCCCGCGACCACCTAATAAAATACTGTATTCATCATCAAGATTGGAATTTAGTTTCAATCCTATTTCAGTTCCGAAATTCTGTGTAATTTCATGTGTAATTCCAAGTCCAACACCATAAGAAACTAGTACTTTATTTTCTTCTCTTTGATTAATTCTATCAAATTGAACAAGTTCACCCGTATCCGGATGATATCTTGGAATAATATCACCTTTCTGGAAATTGTATATAGAAGCACCGAGTTCAACTTCAATAAACGGATGCCATGAAGATTCATTCACGGCTGTATATCTTCCGCCGAATAATATTGGTATAACTTCGTGATCTAATTCATCAGCAATTCTTTTTCTTTCGTGATCAATTTCATAATTAAGATAATATTCGCCATAGGATAAATAACCCGACTGAAAATAAAGAGAAAATTGCCTATCAAAATTGTACTGAGCTTTCCCTAATATTGATCCGCCCCTCTTGGAATTAAAGGGAGAGACCAAACCTCCTGAAATATGAAAGTGTAAATTGTCCTGTGCGTTAATAGATAATAAAATGATTGAAAAAAAAAGAATTGATGAAAGCCTTGAATAATTCACTTTCCCTCCGTTAGTTTTGTGGAAAAAGGAGTAAAAATGTATTCTAAAGCCTCCTACTTATGTGAAAGGTTGAAATTAAATTATTTATAAAATCCAAATTAATCAATACTAAAAATTGGTACTTTTATTAAAAATAATATTTGAGGTCTGTTTTTGTAGCAATTGTAGCAGTAATTGAATATACATTTACTTTCTTCACCGTACCTTTACCCGCTTCGCAAAAAACTCATAAACTCTACTGGGTAAAATTCCACCGAGCCATGATGCAAATACTATCGGTATTGGAAATGCAATAACCGGTTTTTCTTTTTCTATTCCATTTAAAATTAAATCGGCAGCTTTCTCAGGTTTCATTAACAGTGGCATTTTAAATTTATTTTTTGATGTCATCGGAGTTTCCACAAATCCCGGTTTAACAGTTATTACTTTTATGTTATATGGATGTAATTCAACTCGCAATCCTTCAAGAATTTTTGTAGCTGCGGCTTTACTTGCACAATAGAATTCACTTTTAGCATGACCGCGACTATCGGCTAGACTTGAGACGCCGACAATCATTCCGTTTTTACGATTCATCATTTCTGGGAGCAACTGTTCAACCCAATAAATAATTCCCATTACATTCACACCGAAAATTTCTTCGGCATGTTTGGAATTAAATTCGGTTATATCCGTTCTGTAACTTATTCCCGCATTAAGTATGGCAATGTCTAAATCATTCTTGATCTTACTCTTAATCTTAATCATACTCTCATTAACAGATTTTTTATTCGAAACATCACATTCTAAAACAATTGTTTCAGCACGTTTAAGATTAATCTCGGAGAGATATTCTTCAATCAGATTTGTTCTTCGTGCTAATAAAATTAAAGTACAGTCAATCTGGATAAGTTTTTTGACAATTTCCTTCCCAATTCCTGTTGAAGCTCCCGTGAGCAAAATTGTTTTGTTTTTGAATTCCATATTCACCTTTTATCAAATCGATTATATAAAATGCTAATTTCTTTCTAAACAAACGCAAAATTGTTATCTTTCGCCACAATTTTTAATTAGGACAATGAGACGAAATTTTATAGAAATAGATGACATAATTTTGAACCCGGAAATTTTTGAGACGAAATTTACTTGCGATCTTGAAAAATGCAAAGGCGCGTGCTGTACCATGGAAAGCGAATATGGCGCACCGATAAAACAAGAAGAAATTGATAAAATTAACGGGAAATTGCATATTATTAAGGAATATTTACCAAAACGGCATGTCGATGAAATTGAAACAAACGGATTTTGGATGGAAAAATATGGTCAATTAATGACTCAAAGTGTTGACAATAAGGCTTGTGTATTTGTTTATTTCGATAATGAAATTGCACGATGTGGAATTGAAAAAGCTTATGAAGAGGGAAAAATAAATTTTCAAAAACCGATTTCATGTCACCTTTTTCCAATACGTGTTTCAGAGTTTGGTGGTGATATTTTGCGTTTCGAAGAGTATTCGGAATGCCAACCTGCATTACAAAAGGGTGAAGAAACTAAATTAACCGTGTTAGAATTTTGCAAAGATTCGCTGAAAAGACTTTACGGATCTCAGTGGTTTGAAAAAGCAAAGCATTACTTGGGCAATTAATCATGTTATCATTACAGCAAAAATTTTCATTACAACAAAAACTTTCTCCTCAGCAGATTCAATATCAGAAATTGCTGCAGCTGAATACATTAGCTCTTGAGCAACGGATTAAAACCGAACTTGAATTGAACCCGATTCTGGAAGAAATCCTTGATGAAGAATTAGAGTTAAAAGAAGAACAAGACGATCCGGAAGATGCTTTAGATACCGAAGAAGAATACGACAGCGCCGATGACGAGTTTGATATTGAAGACTACATGAATGACGAGCAGTTAGATAATGATCGAATGAATAGAAGTCCCGATGAAGAACACACCCAACCGATCGCTCCACAACGTACCACTTTAAAAGAACTGCTTGTTGAACAACTTCATATGCTTGATTTGACTGAAGAAGAACTTATAATTGGGGAGAATATAATCGGCAGTTTGAGTAGAGAAGGTTACTTTAAAGATAATCTTGAAAAGATTGTAAAAGAACTAAAACTCTTCGAAGAGCTTGATATTACTTATGAACAAGCCGAAAGAGTTCTAGCCATTGTTCAAACTTTAGAACCGGTTGGAATTGGTGCGCGTGATCTTCAAGAATGTTTACTTCTTCAAATAAGAAATTCTTCTTACGATCCTTATTATTCATACTTAGCCGAAAAGATCTTGACTAATCATTATAAAGAATTCGTTAATAAGCGGTTTGATATAATTGAAAAGGAAATGAATCTTACCCGCGAAACACTTCGGACAACTTTGGATTTGATTCAACACTTAAATCCAAAACCGGGCGAAGGAAATATTGAAGAAGAAGAATCTAATCAAATTACACCTGATTTCTTAATTGAAAAAGTTGATAATAACTATATAGTTACGCTTAACGATAAAACAATGCCTTCGCTTACAATCAGCCAGACTTATCTTGAAATGATTGATACAAATAAGCGAAGAAGAAAAATGAATGAGCGCGATAAAGAAACTCATAAATTTCTTCGTGAAAAATTTGAATCAGCAAAATGGTTTATCGCTTCAATTCAGCAACGCCGTCATACTTTAATGAAAATTATGCGCGCAATTTTAGAAAAACAATATCACTTTTTTGAAAGCGGTCCCAAACACTTAAAACCGATGATCTATAAAGATATTGCCGATGAAATCGGTATGGATATTTCAACGATAAGTCGTGTCGTAAATGGTAAGTATGTACAAAGTCCGCAAGGTATTCATGAATTGAAATATTTCTTTAGCGAAGGACTTTCAACCGATTCCGGTGATGAAATTTCAAACAAACACATTAAAGAGCTTATTAAAGAAATTATTGACAGCGAATCAAAAAAATCTCCTTTTAGCGATGAGAAAATTTCCAAAATGCTTCAAGATAAAGGAATTCATATAGCACGACGTACAGTTGCAAAATATAGAGAGCAGTTAAAACTCCCCGTTGCCCGTCTGCGCAAAGAGTTATGACACTTCTTCTGGATACTTTAATAATAGTTGTTCTATTCCTATTGTTTGGTTACTCTCATTCTCTTCTCGCATCAAACAAAGTTAAAAGGAAACTTGCTGAGCAAATCGGTGATAAAATAGCTTTCTATAGATTGTTTTATAATATTACTTCGGTGCTTACTTTTTTCCTTATCTATGAATTATCGCCCAAACCTGATCTAATTATTTATGATTTAATTTATCCGTGGGATATTGTTATTTTTATAGTTCAGCTTTTTGCGTTAATCGGATTTTTATGGGCTGCGTCGGCAGTTAATGCGTCCGAGTTTTTTGGTATTGCTCAAATTAAGAGATACCTAAACGGCTCTTATAATCCGAGTGAACTTGATGAAAGATATGAATTGAAAAAGATCGGAGCTTTTAAGTATTCACGTCACCCGATTTATTTTTTCTCAATCCTGTTTCTGGGTTTAAGACCAACTATGGATTTCTTTTATCTTGTGTTCTTTTTATGCTTAACGATTTACTTCATAGTTGGTTCAATTTATGAAGAGAAAAAATTAACAGAACTTTTTGGTGATGAGTATGTTCAATATCAAAAAGAAACCCCGTGGATGGTGCCAATAAAATTTTTTAAAAGATCATAATGAATCATAATCATCTTAAAGATCTGTGTTCCATTTTCAATGCATCGGAACGAAGCTTTATACAGATGTTTATGATTAATCAAGATATTTGATGGGAGAATATATGAGTAACAAAATTAGATCAACAACAATTCTTGGATTAATTCACAACGGAGTTGCTGCGATTGGCGGTGATGGACAAGTATCGCTTGGCAATACGGTAATGAAACACAACTCCATGAAAATCAGAAAGTTAATGAATGGTCAAGTTGTGTGCGGATTCGCGGGGTCAGCCGCAGATGCATTTACATTGCTTGGAAGATTCGAAGAAAAACTAGAGCAGTATAACGGTAATGTAAGCCGTTCGGTAGTTGAACTTGCTAAGGATTGGCGAACCGATAAATATTTAAGAAGATTAGAAGCAATGTTGGCAGTTGTTTCAAAAGATAAAACATTTGTTGTTTCAGGTACTGGTGATGTAATCGAACCGGATGATAATATTGTCGCAATCGGTTCCGGTGGAATGTATGCACTAGCCGCGGCAAAAATGTTAAAGAAATACAGTAATCTTTCCGCAAAAGAAATAGTTGAAGAAGCTTTAAACACAGCGGCTGATATCTGTGTTTATACAAACAATCATATAAACGTTGAAGTAATAGAAGGATAAGTATGTCTAACAAATTAGATTTAATGAAAAATTTAACACCATCTCAAATTGTAACCGAATTAGATAAATATATAATTGGTCAAGGCGATGCAAAACGTGCAGTTGCGATTGCATTAAGGAACAGATGGCGAAGACAGCAAGTTGATGAAGCAATTAGAGAAGAAATTGTTCCGAACAATATAATTCTAATAGGTCCAACCGGTGTTGGCAAAACAGAAATTGCAAGAAGATTGGCAAAGTTAGCAGGCGCTCCATTTATAAAAGTTGAAGCTTCCAAGTTTACCGAAGTCGGTTATGTTGGTCGTGATGTTGAATCAATGATACGAGACTTAACCGAACTTGCAGTTAATATGGTTCGCGCAGAAAAAACAGAAGAAGTTCAGGAAAAAGCCGAAGCACTTGCCGAAGAAAGAATACTTGATATTTTAATTCCTCCGGTAAAGAAACCAAATCAACCATCCAATACTTCGGTTTCAACAAACGTAACCGATGAAAACGAAGCACTTCAGAATGAAAAAACACGCGAGTGGATGCGAAAAAAATTAGAAGCTGGTGAACTCGATGAACGAATGATTGAATTTGATTCGACTCAACCCGCGGTTGGTATGCAGGTTCTTGGTCCGGTTGGATTTGATGATATGGGTATTAATATTCAAGAACTTATGAGCAGTATGATGCCTAAGAAAAAGAAAAAAAGAAAAACCTCAATAAAAGACGCAAAGAAATTTTTAGCTCAAGAAGAAGCAGCAAAATTAATTGACATGGAAGCTGTGCAGCGTGAAGCAGTAAAACGAGTTCAAGAATCCGGAATAGTTTTTATTGATGAGATTGATAAAATTGCGGGAGCCAAAAGCCAGCAAGGTCCAGATGTATCACGCGAAGGTGTTCAACGTGATCTTCTTCCTATTGTCGAAGGGTCATCCGTAAATACAAAATACGGGGTTGTTAAAACCGATCATATTTTATTTATTGCATCCGGAGCGTTTCATGTTTCTAAACCATCTGATTTAATTCCCGAACTTCAAGGAAGGTTTCCAATCAGAGTCGAACTTAGCAGCTTAAACGAAGAAGACTTTATTAAAATTCTTACTCTTCCTCAAAACGCATTACTTAAGCAATACACAGCAATGTTGAATACCGAAGATGTTGAAATAATTTTTAAAGAAGATGCAATAAAAGAAGTTGCGAGAACTGCAGCACATGTTAATACCGAAGTCGAGAATATTGGCGCTAGAAGACTTCATACAATTCTCACAACTTTATTGGAAGATATTTTATTCGATGTGCCGGATAAAAACACAGAAAAGAAATTTGAAATTACAGGTAAACTAGTCTTTGATAAACTCGATTCAATTGTTAAAGACAGAGATCTTAGTAAATATATTCTTTAATTGAGATTTTAGATTTGCGGATTTAGAATTAGGGCTGTTTATGCAGCCCTTTCTTATCTAATACAGGAGGTAATAATGAAAAAATTTATCTTAATAATCATACCATTAATATTCTTTGGATGCAGTTCCACCGAAGTTGTGAATTTAGATACTGCTAAAATGATAGTCCAAGATTATTATGAAAACGGTCAATACGATAAAGAAGTTGACGAAATAATAAATGACGCAATAAAAGAACTAAGTCGACAAACCTTCCCGGAAAACTCTTTGGCAATATTTGACGTTGACGAAACAATGCTTTCAAACTATGCACATACAAAAGAGATCGGTTTTGGATTTGAATGGAAACTCTGGGGCGAATGGATTCAACGCGCAGATTGCGAAGTGATTCCTCAATCAAGAAAATTATATGATTGGCTTCAGGAACGAGGTGTAAAAATTGCATTTTTAACAGGCAGAAAACCTTATGAATATGAAGCTACTATAAAAAATCTAAGTCAAGTTGGAATAATTACTTATGATACGTTAATCACACGAACTGATAAAACAAAAGATATGCTTGCCGAAGATTTCAAAGATTATGAAAGAAAATTGTTAACCGAAAAAGGTTACAACATAGTGGTTTGCGTTGGTGATCAGTGGAGTGATTTGGAAGGAAGTAATACAGGATTGACAGTGAAGTTACCGAATTATCTTTATTTGATAGATTAATACGTTTATTATCGTAGAGACTTGATTAACCTGTCCGCCTCTGGCGTGATCAAGTCTCTACAAAATTTTAAAATTAATAAGAATTAAAATCCCCACCGCTGAAAGCACTAAATAATGCCGCACCAAAACTTATGAATCCGATTACGGCAAATATTAACGAGATCAACAATAGAATTCCTTGTATCATAAAGTACATCTTGAACTTCTGCATCATTGTAACTAAGTGATAATAATTTCTGCTGATTCTTGCTTCAGTAATTTGATTACCTGCTTGGAAGAGTAAAACCCCAAGCCAAATCGGTAGCCAAGCTACAATAATTCCGATAATACTTAGTGCGACAAAAACACCCATAATAATATTTACAACGCCAAGAAATTTAAGCCAGCCGACCATGTTTTCGCCAACCGCTGCCATTTCGCTTAAATGTCGTGATGCATCATCTTGTTGAGTATGAGTCTGTTCGTTAAAGTCCATTTTACCTCCTGTTTGTAAATGGATTAATTGTCGTAAAGAATTTATGGAATTAATCATTTACTATGCAAGAAAAACCTTCCGAAAAAATCCCCGGGATTTGTCCAAAACAAATGTATTTCAAAGAATAAATTATGGAATTTTTTTTCTGAAAAATCCCTGGGATTTACATGGGGTCTTGCTTAATACACTCCACAAATTTCCTTATATTTGTCCTTTCAATTTTTTCAGAATAAAGGCAAGAAATGAAGGTTAAGAATTTATCCGATATCCCAAAAGCATATAATCCGAGTGAAGTTGAAGACAAATGGTTTAAGTATTGGGAAGATCACAAATTATATCATTCGGAAGTTGATGAATCAAAAGAACCCTATACTGTTGTAATTCCCCCGCCGAATGTAACCGGAATGCTAACACTCGGTCACGTTTTAAATAATACAATCCAAGATGTTTTTGTTCGTTACAAAAGAATGCTTGGTTACAACGCTTGCTGGGTTCCGGGAATGGATCATG
>QZJX01000042.1 GCA_003599395.1 Ignavibacteriales bacterium
CGACGCTCTTCCGATCTTAACGATTGAAAAAAAATAAGAGGTATCATGCGCAAACTAGGTTGGGGAGAGGTGATCAATAGTACGCCGGATTTATTTTTACAATTCATTTTTTCAATACTCATTTTAGACCGGATAAATTCCCGATGGATAATGTAATCTTTACAGGAAGAGTTCCGTTGGAAGAATTTAAAAAAGATAGACCACGCGAATACCAAATTTTAGTTGATACAAATAAATTAGAATCGAGATTAGCACCGCCCCCACCGGAATGGTTAGTTAAAGGTGCAAGAATTTTCGGCTTCACAGCATTAACAACCGGATTAATAATTGTCGTAATGATTATTTATTCGATGATATTCTTATATAGATAATTTTTTTGAAAAATAATTGATGGTAAACGAATGAAAATTTCGAAATTTCTATTACTTTTTTTAGTCACTCACCTATTTATATCAGCTCAAGATGATTGCTTAGTTTGTCACGAAGATCAGAGTTTAACATATGAAAGAAAAGGAAAAGAAATTTCCCTCTTTATAGATGGTAATCGATATTCGAACTCAGTTCACGGAATGCTCGACTGCGCCGATTGTCACACAGATTTTGATGGCGAAAATTTACCGCATAGAGAAGGAACGGATATTTATAAAGTCGAGTGTGCTGATTGCCATGAAGAAATTTATTCGATTGTTCAAAATGATGTTCATCATCGCTTAAAAGACAGAGTAAAAAATCCACCCGAATGTATTGACTGCCATGGTTCTCATTACGTAAAACCACCGGAAGATAGTCCTAATAAAGCTCGTGATTATTGCTCGAGTTGTCATGAAACGAAATTGTTAATGAGACCTTTCCACTCTGTTCAAAAAATTGAAGATAATGCTTGTGCGGATTGTCATTCAACTGAAGATTTTGCACCTCAATTATCTCAATCTGTTCATAAGGATTTAATTTGTAATGATTGCCATTCGGCAATTGCAAGTAAACTAGACGATCACCCCGATAATTTCAATAAAGTTGAAGTTGCTAGCTGCTATGTGTGCCATAAAGAGCAAGCCGATCAACACAAAGAAAGTATTCACGGTATTTCACTTAGCGACGGAATTACCGAAGCTGCAGCGTGCTGGGATTGCCACGGTTCTCATGAGGTATTACATGTAAACAATCCAGCCAGCAAAGTTTCAAACGAAAATCTTGGTCATACTTGCGGTGTATGTCACGACGATGCGAAATTTGCAGAGAAGTTTAATTTAATAAACGTCAGATCAGGACTACGATTCGAAGACTCTTTCCATTATACATTAATGGCACAAGGTAAAGATATCGACATGAACTGTTCGACCTGTCACGGAGTTCATGATATCAAAAACAGAATTCAACCTGGCTCTAAAATTTCTACATTTAATTTAAATGAGACTTGTGAACAATGTCATGCCGATGTTGTTCATGATTATAAAAATTCAATTCATTGGATCGGCGCTCAAAAAGGATTAAGAGTTGCACCGATTTGTAGTGATTGCCACAGCGAACACAGTCCCCGTGCAAAAGAATTAGCGGAAGGCACTTATTCGGTAAAGCAGTTCCAAGAAGAAATTTGTATTTCGTGTCATCAAGATCCGATACTTACATCACGATTGGGACTATCACAAACTGAAGCATATAGTTACCAAGATAGCTATCACGGCTTGGCAGTTAAAAGAAATGATCCGAACGCCGCATATTGTATTGATTGTCATAATGTACACGATATACTCCCGCAAAAACATCCCGCTTCTTCAGTTAGTGAAGAAAAGGTTTTGCAGACATGTCAAAAATGTCATCCAGATGCAAAACCGGTTTTTGCGAAAAGTTATTCTCATATATCACAGAATAAAGAAGCTCAACAAGTTGAGGATTTAGTTTCTACAATTTATTTCTGGTTAATTGTTGTTATTATCGGCGGAATGATTCTTCACAACCTTCTTATATATGTTCATGAAGTAAGAAAACGCAAACAGAATGAAAGAAAAGAAATTCTTATACCTAGATTCACAAGGAATGAAGTTATTCAACACGTTTTATTATTTACTTCTTTCTTCACTTTGGCAATTACAGGCTTCGCTTTGAAATACCCATTCAGCTGGTGGGCAGATGGTTTATATCAATTTGGAATGTCTGAAGATATTCGACAATTAATTCACAGAATTGCTGCTGTTGTGATGATAGTCCTGAGTTTATATCACGTGATTTATTTGGTTATTACTAAACGCGGTCGTGATGTACTCTCTCACATGGCTCCAAAATTTGAGGATATCAAAGAAGCGACTCAAAATCTCATGTACTATTTAAGATTGAGGAAACATCCCCCTGAATTCAGCAAGTTTGATTATACCGAAAAAGCCGAATATTGGGCTTTGGTTTGGGGTACAATAGTAATGGGTGTCACTGGATTAATTTTATGGTTCCCAACTATAGTTGATGATTGGGCGCCGGTTTGGTTAATAAAAGTTAGTGAAACAATTCACTTTTACGAAGCAATACTTGCGACTCTTGCAATTTTTGTATGGCATTGGTTCTTTGTAATATTCAGACCGAGTGAATACCCTATGAGTTTTGTGTGGGTTGATGGTAAGATGAGTTTACACAGATATAGACATCATCACGAAAGACATTTCAAAAAAATTGCTTTGGAATGGATGCAAGTTAAAGAAGAACAAAAGAATATTGACGAAGTTAGTCATTCGACAAAATTATTCTTAGACACGATGAAAAAACACGGAGTAAATCCAGACGAAATTATGTCAGCCGAAATGGAAAATGATCCGGAATTAAGAAATTGGGTTATTGAGCGCTTAAAAGGACTCTAATATAGTTGTTTTTATAAAAAGATTTATACGTCTTCGATTGCTAAAATCGGATAAATGGATTATATTCTTAATATAAATATCCCAATATAAACAGGAGGAATGTTATGAAAAAACTCTGGCTAGCAGTAATTGCGTTATCGTTTATCGCTTTAACAATTAACGCGCAAGAGTTCAATTACATTGGTGTAAAAAAATGTTCAATGTGTCACAAAACTGAAAAACAAGGCTCACAACTTTCAATATGGGAAGGTTCAGCACACGCAAATGCTTACAAAACCTTAACAACAGCTGAAGCTGATAAAATTGCTACAGAAAAAGGCTTTAAAACAAAAGCTGCTGAAACAAAAGAATGTTTAGTTTGTCATGCAACCGGTTATGATCTTCCAGCTTCAAGAATGGAAAAAGGATTTGAAGTTTCCGCAGGCGTGCAATGCGAAACTTGTCACGGTGCAGGCAAAGATTACAGCCCAATGAAAGTTATGAAAGATCAAGCCGCTTCTGTTGCCGCTGGTTTAGTAGTTTGGGCTGATGACAAAGCGATTGAAGCTCAATGCAGAACTTGCCATAATGAAAAAAGTCCTACTTACAAAGAATTTAAGTTTGCTGAGATGTACGAAAAGATTAAACACAATGTGCCAACTGAATAAATCAGCATAGGTAGAAAATGAAAAAGATTTTAATTGCAGCCGTCATGTTCACTACTTTAGTGGTGACGGCTCAAAATTTAAACGGAAGATTCTCAACTTCCCTCTATACTTTTGAGCGATTTTCTGCTCCTGAAGTTTCGGAATTAAATGTTAGATCACTTAGCTCACTTTATTTTAATTTATCAAAAGACAACATCACTCTAAGATCACGTTTAAATTTTGAAACCAATATTGCAAATTCACTAAACAACGATCCGCGCTTAAGATTCTATAATCTTTATGTTGAAGCTAGAAATTTATTGAATGTTGCCACAATTCGACTTGGAAGACAGTCTTTTTATAATGGCGTTGCAGGTGGATTGTACGACGGTGTTAATCTTCAACTTAGACATGGGATTTTCAAATTAGAAGGTTTCTACGGTGGTAATGTTCCGGAATATCAAAAACTGGAATTAACCGACGACTTTGCGAATGACTTTATTCTAGGCGGTGAACTTACAGTTTATCCAACCGATGAATTGAGAATTGCAGTTAATTATACCGACAAAAATTTCAAAGCCCAAGATTATGATGCAATCCGTTTGAATGAGTTTAACGTGCTTGATACAATTCTTATTCAACGAGCTTCTAACCAATTCAAATATTTGGGTGCTGAAGTTTCTTATTATATCCCCAAACTAATAGAAATTAATTCAAGGTATAATTACGATCTAAATTTTGAGCAAACATCAAGATTTGAGATCGGGACTCGCTATACTCAAGTTGAAGATTTCGGGGTTTCACTTTACTATAATTACCGTGAACCACGAATTAGATACAATTCAATTTTCTCTGTATTTAATTTCTCCAATACTGAAGAAATTGAAGGCGGATTGGATTATAAGTTCAGCGATGTTGTAACTGCTTTCGGAAAATTTGCTAATGTTACTTATCAAGACGAAGATTCTCAAAGATTAACCTTGGGAATAAATACCACTTACGGAACTGTTAGCTACAGAACATCTTTTGGTTATGCTGGCGAACTTAATTCATTCTCGGTTTATACGGCACGTTCATTCGAAGATGGATTCATTACACCTTCATTCGGACTTACCGTTTCAAGTTATAGATTATCTGAAAGTGATCCAAAGAATAATCTGCTTGCATTATTAGCCGGAGTAAATATCCGTCCTTGGAGCAAATTATCGTTCGATATTCAAACACAATATGTATCAAACAAAATTTATAATAATGATTTCCGAATTCTCTTTAAAATCAATCACTGGTTCAACACTAACTTTTAAAAAAATATGAAAAAATTATATACGTACTTAGCAGTTTTCATTTTGGGAATATCGGTAATTTTTGTCACTGCTTTTACCACGCAAGAAGAACCTCAAGAAAAGACCAACGAAAGTATTATCATATTTTCGCATTCGCTGCATGCGGAATTAAGCGATTGCGAATCATGTCATACAGGAGTTCTTGAAAGTGAGTCTTTATCAGACAGACTGATTCCCGAAAAAGATGCATGTGCAATGTGCCATGATGTTGAGGACATGGACGCTTGCGGAACATGTCATTATGATGATGTTTTTGAACCCTTACTGCAAAAGAAATCGGAATTGATTTTCTCTCACAAATTTCACGTAGCGGAAAAGGGAATGGATTGTGCTGAATGTCATAAAGATTTCGAAGAAATTAATTATAGCTTCGAATCTTCTCAAGCAAATCCACCAATGATGCAATGTTATTCTTGCCATAATGATAAAGCTGTTGCAACAAATGAATGTTCGGCATGCCATACTGCAACCGATAATCTTCTTCCTCAAAATCATAGAACAGCTTCATTTTTTGATAATCACAAATTCTCGGCTATGGCAGCTACAGCGGATTGTGCAATGTGTCATAATGATGTATTCTGTGAAGATTGCCACGTTGCAACTATCGGAATTGATGAATCAAACCTAGTTGATAATTTTTATACACCTTATTCTCCGCACACATATTTGAATAATACTAAACAGCAAGTTATTACTCGTGTTCATGATTTGAATTACAGATTCTTGCACGGTATTGATGCAAAAGGTAAAACGATGGAATGTCAAACTTGTCATCAAACAGAAACTTTCTGTGCTGAATGCCATTCATCGAATCATCAAGATTTTGCTGCCGAAGGTATTATGCCATCATCACATCTTCAACAAGGATTTGTAATGATTGGAGTTGGCTCGGGCGGTGGTGAACATTCACGACTTGCTAGAAGAGATATTGAAAGATGTGCTTCGTGTCATGATGTTCAAGGCGCCGATGCAAATTGTATTTTATGCCATGTTGATCCGGACGGTGTAAAAGGGACTAATCCTAAGACACATGACATTAACTTTATGAGTAGCAATAATGGTGATTGGCACAATGATGCCGGATCGGTTTGCTATAATTGTCATACTGATGCAAACGCTTATCCGGGTGGAAACATGAATTTCGGATTTTGTGCATACTGTCATAATAACTAAGATTAATTTTACAGGTTAACAATGAAATATATTATCTCATATTCAATATTATTATTAGTCGGAACTTTATTCTTTGTCGGATGCGCCGAATCGAGATATGATCTTACCGAACCTCAGGAAGTATCGATTCATGAAGATGGAATAAAAAATCGACTTTCCGATAAATTTCACGGACAATTAATTCGTGAAGATAATTGGAATCTATTTGCATGTGCACAATGTCATGGCGCTAATTATGCCGGCGGAACTGTCGGTGTAACTTGTTTAAAATGCCACTCACAAGATATGGGACCCGAAGCTTGTAATACTTGTCACGGGGATTTCGCTGATCCGTCTAATATTGCCCCGCCTCAAGGGACCAACAATGAAACCAGCACTTCAGATTATGCTGTTGGTGCTCATCAAGTTCATTTATATGGAATTCAAATTGCAGAGAATGTGGCTTGTTCAGAATGTCATCATGTTCCAAATTCATTTACTGCGGAAGGTCACATTGATGAAGCCGGAAGCAGAGCTGAAGTAATATTCGGGCAATTTGCTGATCTTGGAGATTCAGTTGCCGTTTATGATTTTGAATCATTGACATGCCAAAATACTTATTGTCATGGTAACTTCGAATTTATTGCGGCTTCAGGCGTACCGATTGTCGGAAATAATTTTGCACCGAATTGGACAATAAACGATGGATCACAAGCTAAATGCGGAACATGTCACGGTGAATTAGATGAAGAAGGTGAGTTAATTACTCCGCAGCCAATGGGTCACCCGGGTTCATTTACTTTAACTCAATGTTGGAACTGTCACCCGAGAGTTGTTGACGCGCAAGGCAATATTATTGATAAAACACTTCACATTAATGGTGAAAAAGAAATTTTTTAAGAAGTAAAAACATTCCTAAAGCTGTTGCCGTTAATTCGGTAACAGCTTTTTTTATTTCCATCAATTAAGAAAGAAAAAGTCATCTCATCCCATTTATAAGAAGTAAATCATTATCTCTTTCTACAAGCTCTATTAAAATTTAAATATACCCATTATGAATATTCTTAGAGCAATTCTAAACGCGGCTAAATACTTACAAAACAATAATTTAGACATCTTTAAGCCAAATTATTACCTCAAAATAAATTACCGATTTATCTTATTTTTGCATAATTTTAGACTCTTAAAACTGCTTTTTGGCACGCAAATAGAAACAACTTATAAATATATGCAGATGAGGAGAAATGCTTTCGACAATTCACGTACTTAATGTTATACTCCCTATACTTTACGGAGTAACTTTCTTCGTTTATCTATATGATTTCTTGAAGGAAAACAAATCCTTTGCCGATGCGAAAAGAATGTTTTTGTTTATCACACTGGTTATTCATTTTTTCTATTTATTGGTTAGAACATTCGAGTTCGATCATACTCCAATTACAAACAAATTCGAAATCTTCACCCTTCTCGCCTTCTCCATTTCGTTTTCTTATTTCGTTTTAGAACTTCTAACTGATGTTAGAGGGACGGGATTATTTATTATTTTATTTTCATTGGTGTTTCAAATTTTCTCCTCAATATTTATTGAAGATCTTTTTGAAGTTGCAGAAGTTTTAAGAAATAGATTGCTCGGCTTACACGTTGTAAGTTCAATGCTCGGTTATTCCGGTCTCACACTTTCAGCCGTTTATGGTTTGCTTTACCTCCTTTTATATAATGAAATTAAGATGAATAAATTCGGACTCGTATTTAAAAGATTACCAAGTTTAGAAACTCTTTACAGACTTTGTTTTCACTCGGTTGTTATCGGATTTGTGTTGTTAACTTTCGGAGTTGTGATTGGTGTGATTTGGCTTCCTTCTGCTTTCCCAAATTTCAGCTATACCGATCCGAAGCTTATTACAACCGGTATCGTATGGATTTTATTCGGATTTTTAATAGTGGCAAAATATGTGGCTAATTGGAATGGCAAACGTGTTGTTAACTTAGCTTTATTCGGTTATGTGTTGACGATATTATCTGTAGTATTATCAATTGTATTTTCAAGCAGTTTTCATTCATTTTATTAAGATTTTGTATTAATCATGAACCTTTTTGGCGTCTCAATAAATCATAAAACAGCTCCTATTGAATTAAGAGAAGCTCTTCATTTAAGTCATGATGAAATAGTTGATTTAATTCCTAAACTTAAAACCGAACTTTTTGAAGATGGATTTATTCTATCAACTTGTAATCGTACGGAAATTTTTGGAACTCCTAAACAAGGGTTGCTAGATTATAAAAAATTACAAGAGACTATAATTAATTATAAGCCGGTCTCGGGAATTAAATCCGAACATTTCTTAAAGTTCTTTTCTTGTAGTGCTGTTAAACATATTTTCTCTGTGGCTTCGGGAATTGATTCTTTGATAATAGGCGACAGTCAGATTCTCGGACAAATGAAGGATGCATTTCAAGATTCAGAGGATTTACATTTCTCAGGCTCAATAATTAAAAGAGTGTTCGATTCTGCAATTCGCGTCGGAAAACGTGCTATTAAAGAAACATTAATCGGCGAAGGTGCCGTTACTGTTAGTTATGCAGCCGTTCAAGTTGTTGAAAAAATTTACTCCAATTTAGAAAAGAAAAATGCGTTGATTATCGGAGCTGGCGAAACAGGGGAATTAGCTGCCGTACACTTGCATGATAAAGGCGTCGGTAAAATTTCAATTGCAAATAGAACTCTATCGAAAGCTGAAACTTTAGCAAGAAAAGTTCAAGGCGATATAATCCCCTTTGAACAACTAACAACTCATCTGCATGAATTTGATATTATTATAAGTGCAACAAGTTCCCCCGACTATATAATTTCGTTTGATGATGCAAAACAGATGATGAAAAAACGTAAAGGTAACACTTGCGTTATTATGGATATTGCTATTCCGAGAGATATTGATCCAACTGTTAAAGACATTGAAACAATTTTTTATCATGACATGGATTCGCTTAAAGTTATTGTTGATCAAAACATGCGAAGACGTAAAGAAGAAATCCCCAAAGTTGAAAAAATTATTCTTGAAGAAATGACAAATCTTTTCAGTTGGTATAATGCTTTAGAAGTAGTTCCAACCATTAAAACAGTTCGTGAATTTTTTGATGAAATACGCAACGATGAACTTGAAAAAATAAAACACAAAATTTCTCAAGAAGATTATGAAAAGTTAGAGGATATGACACGCAGAATGATGGGAAGAATTTTACACAATCCCACAATTAAATTGCGTGAACTTGCAGAAGATGGCACTCATACACAGCAAGCAGTAACTCATGCATTAATTCTTAAAGAGTTGTTCAATTTAGAAAACCGGAAAAACGGCTCGCTTAATACTCACAAGGATGAGGAATAATATTGAAGAAATATAAATTAATAATTGGTTCGCGAGGTAGTGATTTAGCGCTTTGGCAATCAAATTTCATTAAAAATGAGATCGAAAAGAAAAACAAAAATGTTTCTGTTGAAATAAAATTAGTAAAAACAAAAGGCGATAAAATTCTTGATGTTGCTCTATCTAAAATCGGCGATAAAGGTTTGTTTACCAAAGAGCTAGAAGTTCATCTGCTTCATAATAGAATTGATATCGCTGTACACAGCTTAAAAGATTTACAGACTGAAATTCCCGCGGGACTAAAATTAGCAGCAGTTACAAAACGTCATAATGTTGAAGATGTATTAATCGCTCGAAAAAAAGGAATGACGATTTGGGATTTACCTGAAAACGGAATTGTTGCAACCGGTTCATTGCGAAGACGTTCTCAGCTTAAACATCTTCGTCCCGACTTAAACATAGTTGAACTTCGAGGAAACGTTCCAACACGAATTCAAAAATTTTTAGATTCTAATTGGGATGGAATAATCTTAGCCCGCGCCGGTGTTGAACGATTAAAATTGACTAAACATATTTCTTCTATTATATCTTCTGATATAATGCTTCCTGCAGTTGGACAAGGGGCTTTGGGAATTGAAATTAGCAAAGAAAACAAATTTGCCGAAGATATTTTATTATCATTAAACCATTACGAAACAGCTCAAGCTGTGTTAGCGGAGCGCGCACTTCTAAAAGAATTAGAAGGCGGATGTCAAGTTCCGATTGGTGCTTTGGGAAATGTTATGTCAAACGGATTATACTTGGATGCTTTGGTTGGTTCGATCGATGGAGGTGTGACATACAGACAAAAACTGCGCGGTAGTAAAACCGAACCGGAAAAACTAGGTAAAAATCTCGCCCGCAATTTATTACGCGCAGGTGCAAAGGAAATTTTAAAAGAAGTTTACGAAACAGCAAGAAAGTAACTTTGAACTACGGATTAAAAAATAAAGTTATAGTTATTACCAGAAGTGAAGAGCAATCAGATGATTCGATCAAAAAATTTGAATCGCTCGGAGCAATTGTAATTCCCTTCCCTACAATAAAAATTAGACCGATTGAAACCTTTAACATGTTTGATAATTATGCAAACCAATTAGACAAATTTGATTACATAATTTTCACTTCAGAAAATGCGGTGAAATATGCTGTTGAGCGCTTAAAAGAAATTCGAATTGATTTACCATCTAGTTTGAGTGTGGTTTGCGTTGGGAAGAAAACAGCGTCGGTTTGCAAAGAGCTTGACATTAAAGTTGATATTGTTCCTAATGATTTTTCTGCTAAGGGTTTATTAAATCATTTTAAAGAAATCGATATAACTAATAATAATATTTTTATTCCATCATCGGCAATTGCACCGGATGAATTAAAAGTTGGTTTGATTGAGTTAGGCGCTAAAGTTGTTAAAACTCCTATTTATGATGTTGGTTTGCCTGATGAAAATGATATTGAAGAAAGCAAAAAGATGCTGCAAAAAGAGACCCCGGATTTGTTCATTTTCACTAGTCCTTCTACATATAATAATTTTTTGAAAATTCTTCAAATAGAAGATGCTCAAAATTATTTTGCAGATTACTCGATTGCTGCTATTGGACCAACAACAAAAGAAGCAATAGAAATCAGTGGAGTAAAAATCGATATCATTCCAAAAAATTTCACGATGAATGACTTGATAAAAGAAACAGTAAAGTATTACTCAGAAAAAGAAAATATTACTACTTAATTCTACGGAGGATTTTTGCCGAACTTACAGAACGATTTATTTTTAAGAGCATGCAAACGTCAGCCGGTTGAACGCACACCAATTTGGATGATGCGTCAAGCCGGAAGATATTTACCAGAATATAGAGCAGTGCGCGAAAAAGCCGATTTTTTAACGATGTGTAAAACACCCGAGCTTGCAGCGGAAGTTACACTCCAACCAATAGATTTAATCGGAGTTGATGCGGCAATAATTTTTTCGGATATACTCGTTATTCCCGAAGCAATGGGAATGCATCTCGAAATGCACGAAGGTAAAGGACCAATTTTTCCAAAACCGATTAGAAATGAACGTGACGCTAATGAATTAAAAATTATTGAACCGGATAAAGACTTAAAGTATGTATTGGATGCTGTTTCATTAACTAAAAAGGAGTTAAACGGAAGAGTTCCTTTAATCGGTTTTAGCGGTGCACCTTGGACGTTATTAACTTACATGGTTGAAGGTAGAGGATCTAAAAATTTTGCCGAAGTAAAAAAATTAATTTATAACAATCCCGAACTTGCTCATAAACTTCTCAGCAAAATTTCTGATGCCGTTGCAGATTATTTGAATGCAAAAATTGAAGCCGGTGCCGATGCTGTTCAGATATTCGATACTTGGGGCGGAATACTTACTCCCGATGATTTTAATGAGTTTTCACTTCAATATATTCAGCAAATCGTTAGTAAATTGAAAAAGAAAGATGAACCCGTTATTGTTTTTGCAAAAGGCGTTCATTATACTATTGAAGCTCTTGTAGGAACAGGTGCAGATGTTATTGGACTTGATTGGACAATGAATTTGGGTGAAGTCAGAAAGAAAGTCGGTGATAATGTTGCATTACAAGGTAATATGGACCCGACTAAACTTTATTCAACAGCGGATGGTATAAAGAAAGAAGCGTCAAGAATTTTAGAAAGTTTCGGTAATGGCAGTGGACACATTTTTAATCTCGGACATGGTATTCTACCAGATGTTCCGCCTGCAAACGCGAAACTTCTTGTAGACTTTGTAAAAGAAGAAAGCAAAAAGTATCATTGAAAAACAACCGCAAAGACGCGAAGGCGCAAAGGTGATAAGCAGAGAGGAATTAAATAAACTTAGCAAAATAATTTTAGATAGCGCAATTGAAGTACATAGGGAATTGGGTCCCGAATTATTAGAAAGTGTCTATGAAATATGTTTATTCAAGGAATTGAGGAATAGAAATTTATTTGTACAGAGACAATTAGAATTACCAGTTAAATATAAAAATGAAATATTAGATGCCGATTTTAGAATCGATCTTTTGCTAAACGAAGAAATTATCATAGAGTTAAAAGCAGTTGATGAATTAGCACCGGTTCACGAAGCACAAATTTTAACTTATGTGAAGCTAGCAAATAAAAGACTTGGTTTTTTGATAAACTTTAATGTACCAAAATTAGTTGACGGATTTAGACGGAAGGTTTTAAATTTTTAACTTTGCGTCTTTGCGACTTCGCGGTTAATAAATGAAGGGAGTAATTTGATGTTCGAAATAGATTTAGATTTAGTAAAAAAATACGATAGACCCGGACCAAGATATACAAGCTATCCAACGGCTCCGCATTTCCACGAAAATTTTAAGTCGGAAGATTTAACGGACGCTTTGATAAAATCAAACCACGTTGATAACCCGCGTGATCTGTCGCTTTACTTCCACATCCCGTTTTGCGATACGCTCTGTTACTTCTGCGGCTGCAATATGATAATCACCCGCAATCGGAATAGAATTGCAGAATACATTAAGTATGTGAAAAACGAAATTGATTTAGTTAGACAACTACTCTCACCCGACCGGCAAACAATCCAACTTCATTGGGGTGGAGGAACTCCAACTCATTTAAATCCGGATGAAATTAGAGACTTACTCGGTTACATAAAATCGAGTTTCAACTTCAAAGAAAACTCCGAAGAAGGATGCGAAATTGATCCCCGTGAATTAACAAAAGAGCACTTAGTTGCTTTACGCGAAGGTGGAATAAACCGAATAAGTATGGGCGTACAGGATTTCAATGATAAAGTTCAAAAAGCAGTTAACAGAATTCAACCAGAAGAGATGACGCGAAGAGTAGTCAATTGGATTCGCGAACTTGAATTCGAAAGCATCAACTTGGATTTAATTTACGGCCTCCCCTTCCAAACAGTTGAGGAGTTTGAAAAGACAGTCGACAAAATGATCGATATTTCTCCCGATAGAATTGCACTCTTTAATTATGCACACGTTCCATGGATGAAAAAACATATGGCATTAATTAAAGAAGAAGATTTACCGAAACCGGAAGAAAAATTAGAAATATTAAAAATGTCGGTTGCCAAATTAACTGATACCGGATACGAATTTATAGGCATGGATCACTTTGCAAAACCTGACGATGATTTGACAAAAGCATTGCACGAGAAAAAGCTTTACAGAAACTTTCAAGGTTACAGCACACACGCCGGCACAGATTTGATCGGAATGGGAATCACAAGCATAGGGCAGCTTGCCGATACTTACGCACAAAACGTAAAGAAAGAAAAAGAATACTTTGAGATGATCGATAAAGATTTACTTCCTGTCGAACGAGGATACAAATTAAACGAAGATGATTTACTTAGAAGATATGTCATAACAAAAGTCATGTGCGATTTTGAATTGAACTATGAAGATGTTGAAAAGAAATTCGATATAAATTTTGAAGAATATTTTAACTTGGGAATAAAAAATCTACAAGAAAATATTGATGATGGACTTATAATTATGGGTGATCGAAAATTTGAAGTAACACAAATGGGAAGATTACTTATTAGAAATATCGCAATGAATTTTGATGGTTACTTGGAACGAAAAGAAGATACGGCGCGTTATTCAAGGACAGTGTAATATCGTCGTTCGTTTGGCGGAATGAAGAATCTAACCCAGAAAAAATTGAGATTTTCAGCAATTTTTAGTTGAGATTCCTCTCTCGCCAAAGAACAGCTCGATCGGAATGACGACTTATCAGTTGTACAATAGTCTCTTAAGTAGACGACAATTAGCTACAACGAATTTGTGAGTTATATTTCAATTTTTATAAGAAAGGAAGTGAATGAGTAAAACAGCAGTTGTACTTTTTCAATTAGGCGGTCCCGATTCAATTGAAGCAATTGAACCGTTTCTATATAATCTTTTCCAAGACCCTGATATATTTAAACTCCCTTTTCAGAAAACATTGGCAAAAATAATTTCTAAAAGAAGAGCACCGAAGGTTGCTGAAGAGTATGAACTTATCGGCGGTAAATCTCCAATTAATGAATGGACAGAAATTCAAAGAAAATTGTTGGAAGAAGAATTAAGAAAAGATCTCAGCCAAATCGATGTAATAACGGCAATGCGTTATTGGCATCCACTGACGGAAGTTGCAGCTAAACAAGTTGAAGAAGGTAATTATGACAAAGTAATTTTACTTCCGTTGTATCCTCATTATTCGATCTCAACAATTGGATCATCATTTAATGAATGGAAAAGAAAATATAAAGGCGATACTTCGAAACTTATTTACATTAATGATTTTTATAAAAATGAAAAGTACATAAAAGCTCTTAACGAAAAAATTGATGAAACACTCACACGTTTCCCAAAAGAAGTGCAAGCAGATGTTCAAATAGTTTTCAGTGCTCATGGTACACCTATGAGCATGGTTAAAAGCGGCGATCCTTATAGCGGACATATTTGTGATACCGTTGAACTTGTGATGAAAGCAAGAAACAATTCTCATGAGCATCATCTATGTTTTCAAAGTAAAGTCGGACCGGTCAAATGGCTGGAACCAGCAACAGATAAAATGATCGAAGAACTTGCGGAAAAAGGCAAAAAACATTTACTCATTGTTCCGATAAGTTTTGTGTCTGATCACGTTGAAACATTATTTGAACTCGACATTGAATATAGAGAAGATGCCGACAAGAGCGGTATCGAAAATTATATTGTGATGAAAGGACTAAATGATTCACCAACCTTCATTTCTGCATTGAAAGAGATCACTATTAACGCACTAAAAGAAAATAATGATAAATAAGAAAGTTATAGTTCTGGGCGCTGGTATATCCGGATTGGCTACTTCATATTGGTTGAAGAAAGATGGTTTCGATGTTAACATTCTCGAGTCAAAAAGTGAACCCGGCGGCGCAATGGAAACAATTACCAAAAATGGTTTCACCATTGACTTCGGTCCTAATAGCGGACTTGAAACCACACCGCTTATAAGCAAGCTTGCAGAAGAAGTCGGTCTAAAAGAACAAATGATTTATGCCAATGATGAAGCAAACAAAAGATATATTTTAAGAGATGGAAAACTTCATGCACTTCCAACATCACCGCCCGCATTTATCAAAACAAAATTGTTTTCAACAAAAGCAAAATTAAGAGTAATGGGCGAACCGTTCATCGGAAAATCTAAAGACGGTTACTACCAAAGTATAGCTGAATTTGTTGAGCGAAGATTGGGTAAAGAATTTTTGGACTATGCAATCGATCCGTTTGTATCTGGTGTGTTTGCCGGTGATCCGAACAAACTTTCTGTTAAATCTGCATTCCCAAAACTATATAGATTAGAAGAAGTTTATGGTGGTTTAGTTAAAGGAATGATCAAAGGTGCTAAAGAAAGAAAACAGCGTAATGAAGAATCAAAACAAAGCGCTAAGATGTTTTCATTCATTAATGGTATGCAGTCTTTCCCCGAAGCAATAGCAAAAAAGTTTGAAAATAAAATTGAATATGATACAAAAGTTGAGATCATCAGCAAATCGGCTAACGGTTATGAAATAACTTACTCTGTTGATGGTGAAAGAAAATCATTAACCGGAGATATTCTATTATCAACTATACCCGTTCACAAAGCTGCTAATTATTTTTCAATATTTGATAATGAATTTACTGAACACGCTACTGATATTTTTTATCCGCCAGTATTAGTTCTATACATAGGTTACAAAAAAGAACAGATTAAAAGAGAGTTGGACGGATTTGGATTTTTAATCCCCTCAAAAATGGAAAAGAATTTTTTAGGAGCTATCTGGAGTTCAACAATTTTTAAGAACAGAGCACCTAATGGTTATGCGTCTTTCACCTTATTTGTCGGTGGCGCAAGAAGGCCGAATCTTTTTGATGAATCAACAGATACAATAGTTAATAAAGCGATTAAAGAATTCAGCGAAATAATGAACATTGACGGTAAACCCGAGTTGATAGTTTACAGGGAATGGCAAAAAGCAATTCCGCAATACAACTTAGGTTATATAGAACACGAAAATTATTTTGATAAATTTGAAAAAGAAAATCCCGGAATATTTTTAAGCGGCAATTATCGCGGTGGTATTTCCGTCGGTGATTGCGTAAAAAATTCTGAAATAGTTTTTAATAAAATCAGAACCTTTGCGTCTTAGCGCCGTTGCGGTAGCTTATGATTCAAAGTAATGGAGGAAAATAATGGCAATGTATCCAACCCAAAGATTACGAAGATTACGCTACAATCCACGAGTACGTGGTTTAATTAGAGAAACCGAACTAAGTGTAAACGATTTAATTTACCCGTTGTTTGTTCGTCCGGGTGAAAACATCAAGAATGAAATAAAATCCATGCCCGGTGTTTATCAACTTTCAATAGATAACTTAGTTAAAGAATGCAAAGAAGTTCGTGATTTAGGAATTCCCGCTGTAATACTTTTTGGAATTCCGGAACATAAAGACGAAAAAGGATCCGAAGCTTATGATCCGAATGGAATCATTCAAAAAGCAATAAGAGCTATTAAATCTGAAGTAAATGATTTACTAGTAATAACCGATGTTTGCTTATGCGAATACACATCGCACGGTCACTGTGGTCTGCTTGACGGAGAAAATATTTTAAACGATGAAACAGTTTCACTTCTAGCAAAAGAAGCAGTATCACATTGCGAAGCCGGAGCAGATATGATTGCTCCTTCGGATATGATGGACGGAAGAGTTGCAGCTATTCGTAAGGCTTTGGACTACAAAGGATTCACTCAGATTCCGATTATGAGTTACGCTGTTAAATATGCATCGGGTTATTACGGACCGTTTAGAGATGCGGCAGAATCAACGCCGGCGTTTGGAGATAGACGTTCTCACCAAATGGATATCGCAAATAGCGACGAAGCAATCCGTGAAGCTGAAAGCGATATTGATGAAGGTGCAGATATAATTATGGTAAAACCTGCCGGTGCTTATCTCGATATAATTTTTAGAGTTAAACATGAACTTGCTATGCCTACTGCAGCTTACCAAGTAAGCGGTGAATATTCTATGATAAAAGCCGCTGGAAAACTCGATTGGATTGACGAAGAACGAGTCATGATGGAATCATTAATTGCTATTAAAAGAGCAGGTGCCGATATGATTCTTACCTACTTTGCTAAAGATGCGGCAAAGTTGATAAAATAAATTTTTGTTCTTACTCTTAATCCAAATAGATTAAGAGAAGAAAAAAAGAGTAAGATTAAGAGTATGATTAAGATACAGATTAAGAGGAGATAATATGAATATTGAAAAAAGTAAAAAGTTGTTTGAAGAAGCACAGAAATTTATTCCGGGTGGAGTTAACTCGCCTGTTAGAGCCTTTAAATCAGTTGGGGGAGATCCGTTATTTATTTCAAAAGGATACGGCTCAAAAATGGTTGACACCGACGGAAACGAATACATCGATTACATTGGAAGTTGGGGACCTCATTTATTCGGGCATAATCCTGATTTCATAAAAGAAGCACTACTCGAACAAATTGAAAATGGCGTTAGTTTCGGCGCACCTGCAGAGATTGAAATTAAAATGGCTCAGTTAATAACTGAACTTGTTCCTTCGGTAGAAATGGTTAGAATGGTAAATAGCGGTACTGAAGCAACAATGAGTGCTGTTAGAGCTGCACGCGGTTATACTGGTAAAGACAAATTCATAAAATTCGAGGGCTGTTATCATGGTCATGCTGATCACTTTTTAATTAAAGCTGGTTCAGGTGCCCTCACTCTCGGAATTCCGACAAGTCCCGGAGTAACTCAAGGAAATGCTAGAGATACTTTGACAGCCGACTTCAATAATATTGAATCAGTTAAAAAATTAATCGCTGCTAATAAAAATGAAATAGCCGCAATAATTATTGAACCAATTGCCGGTAATATGGGAGTAATCCCTGCAACAGAAGAATTTCTAACAGAGCTTAGAGAAATTTGTGACAGAGAAAACGTCATTTTAATTTTCGACGAAGTAATGACTGGTTTTAGAGTTGCACCCGGAGGTGCTCAAGAAGTCCTGGGTGTTAAACCTGACTTGACAACATTCGGTAAAATTATCGGTGGCGGATTGCCGGTTGGAGCATTCGGCGGAAAGAAAGAAATAATGGAAAAGATTGCACCGGTCGGACCTGTTTATCAAGCCGGTACTTTAAGCGGAAATCCTTTAGCAATGGCTGCAGGATATGCTGCATTGAAAAAAATTAAAGATAATCCCTACACTTACACAATCCTTGAAGAGCAATCTGCTTATTTAGAAAAAGGCTTAAAGGAAAATCTTAGACAGATTGGTAAAGATTATACAATGACACGCATTGGATCAATGATGTGTATGTTTTTCACCGAAGCAGAAGTAACTGATTTTAAATCCGCTGTAAAATCTGATACAGAACTGTATGGAAAATACTTTAACCAAATGTTAAAACAAGGAATTTACTTAGCCCCAGCACAGTTTGAAGCAATGTTTGTATCAACTGCGCACACAAAAGAAGATTTAGATAAAACAATTGAAGCTCATCACAATTCATTAAAGACATTGATTTGAATTTATTTTCTGTATAAATTAAATCAAATATTTTTTGATAGGAAATGGGTCAACAGCAACTTTTACTAATTACATTGGGTGTGATAATCGTTGGTAGTGCTTTGATTGTTGGTATGAATCTATTCCACACGAATGCTATTGAATCGAATCGCAACGGAGTGACAAACGATTTATTGCATATTGCTACAATGTCTCAGATCTATTTCAGAAAAACTTCCGAGCTTGGCGGAGGAAATAAAAGTTTTGTGGGTTTCCAAATTCCGAACCAATTGTTGAATAATGAAAACGGTGAATATAGCGTGGTCTATCTTCGATCTGACCGCGCATTATTTCAAGGGATTGGAGTTGAACCGTTGGAAAGCGGTGTTGGATGCACTCAAGGTGGTGATCATGTTACACACAGAATATTGGTATTCCCCGATTCATTTCAAGTAGAGATAGTATATTAAATCACTCTCCCTTTTCTAACACAAAAGTACCTTCCGAAGTCCACCAAGGACGAATCAAATAATTCAATCGTTTATTTATAACAGCCGGATCTTGCTTACATAACTCTTCGGCTTCTTGATATGAATCAACTTTTAGAATCCAAATACCACCGCCATTGTTGTCCCCGAATGGTCCGGCACAAAGAAGTTTTCCCGCTTCAGCCATATTCCTCATGTTCTGCATATGCCCTTCTTGAATCTTCATTACTTCTGCTGAATCAATTTGAGGTTTATCAGGATTTCTAATCAACTCGACAAAATAATATTGAACCATTTTAAATTCAGGTTCGTCTTGAGAGTATATATAAGTAGTTAATAGTACAAGTGAAAAGGCAATCCAAAATTTGTTCATATCTTATCCTCATTTAATAAAAATATGTTTATGAAAATAACATTTTGTAGGGTCTCTCTATCGCTAATTCTAATTCAGAAAACCCGAAGTTTCTAGATTTCCGAATTGCTTCTTTTCCATCAAAGAAAAAAATAATCGTCGGTACGGCAAAAATAGAATAAGTTGCGGCTAGTTCTTTTTCATTCTCAATATCGATATATATAAAAACAATTTTAGGAAATTCTTCACTTATAAATTCCTTTAATTTTGGTTTCAGTACTTTGCAAACATTACAATGTTCTGTACTGAAGTATGCCGCAACTGCTGCATTTTCTGAAATGATTTTAGAAAATTGATCCATTGATGTTATGTTCATCTTAAATTACTCCCATTCCTAAACCTATTGCTAAAAGAAAAAGCATTGACGCAACTGTATATTGTATTGATTTAAACGTTACTTTCTCTAATAAATATTTTCCAAAAGTTGTACCGATAAATGCAGCAGCCGAACCCACAATTAACAAACCCAACAAACCGGACTGATCTAAAATATTAAAATCTGTTTTGAAAAATGTAATTCCGTAAATCGTAATTCTAGTTACGTCTATTAATAATGAACAACCTACAAGTGTTCCTATAAATTCCTTTTTCTCCAATCCGGCTCTAATTAAAAATGCAGTTCTTAGAGCTCCTTGATGTCCGGAGAGACCGCCAAAAAATCCGGATAATAGTCCACCAAAAGGAATCCACTTATGAGAGATTTTAAAGTTTTTAAAATTTGGAATTAATTCTACAATTGCGAAAACTATCATAAGTAGTGCAATCATAAATTTGACAGGTGTTACACTCATTTCATTTTGGAATAATGAATAAGAATATGCATTCTCAAATTGACTAACATAATCTAAAAGATATGCGCCTCCAGCCGCAGCAATAACGGCGGGAATACCAAAAGCTATAACTATTTTTAAATTCCCTTCTCTACCGATGAGAATAAATTTATAAATATTATTAACAAAGTGAACAATTGCCGTAGCAGCGACAGCAATTTCAATTGGAAAGAAAAGTGCAAAAGCAGGCATTAATAAAGTACCAAGACCAAATCCGGAGAAGAATGTTAGTCCCGCTACAAATAATGCAACAGCTGCTATAATAATATATTCCATAAAATAGTCTACTTTTTGAAGGAAGATATTTACAGAATTATTTCTTTAAAACAAAAAAGCGGCCCGAAGCCGCTTTTAAATTATAAATGTAATTCTCTAATTATTTTTTTGATTCTTTTGTTCTTCTTACAACCGAGACTGTAAAACCCGCAACCATGATAAGAACACCAGCCCAAACTAAATTGATAAATGGTTTTACACTCGCTTCAATAGAAAGAGTTTCCTTTGTCATTGAAGCATGAGAATTATTAGAGTCCGATCCATCAAGTGATTCTAATGAAACAACCACGCTACCGGAGGCATCCAGATTAATCATATCTATCTTTAAATTTGCTTCGGGTACATCTGCCGGAACAAATGTTCTATTTCCACCTTCACTTTTCATGTACGCTTTTGCTTCATATGCTTTGCCTTCTTGTTCAACATTGAAGATAGCACCGATTTGAAATGAACCGCCGCCCATCATTGAACTCATGGACTCTTCCGGAAACTCGAAATTTACAAAAGTAACAACAGCATTTTCATAAGTCGCAGAGCTTCCCTTTTTTATTGTTACAGTCTGATCATGGTTGTGATCTTGTGCTGCTCCATCATTATAACCAAGTGGTGAAACATAAATATCTTTTGTAAGCATATTTAAGATATCAGGTTCACGCATCAAGCTATTGTTGAAATCTGCAACGTACATAACCGGTGATATTGTATTTTTTACTTCACCATTTTTGGCAATATCAATATTAAAAGCAAACTTCTTTCCGTTATCAATTGGGGTGTACCCTTTAAAAGTTAAGTCGTAACCAAGCACTGATTTTGGTTCGCCTTTAACTAAATCGATTTGTTCTTCATATGTTTTTCCGCCTGTGGCTATAACACCTAACATAAATAACGCTATACCGATATGAGCAATATATGCACCTAAATGTGTTTTCTTTCCTTTTAATATTTTAAAAGCAATTTCACCGTTCACGAAAAGTGCGAAGGCTGCAGAGAATGTAAAGATGATCATCATTATATCATGGATACCGCCAAATATTACAATTAATGCGGTCATAATAACTGCGCCAGCTATTGCGTTTCTTGAGTTCTTAAAAATCTCATTACTTTCTGTATGTTTCCATTTTAATAGTAAACTGAGTCCGTTTAATAAACCGATAATAATTCCGATCGGTAAATTCATTTCATTATAAAATCTTATTTCAACAGATTGACCGAAAATTGGAGCACTTGTTCCGACTAAAACAATAATTGCAGATGCTAATAAAGTAACTGCTCCTGTAAACAACGCTAGCTCTCTTGATAGGCCGCTGCTATCATCGTTAAAGGTTTCGTTTAAGTATTTCCAGCGATAAGCAATTCCACCTAATCCGATAATTGTGAATGTTCCAATAAACACAACTAAGAAAAAGTAAACCAACATACCCGGGCTAACAAACGAGTGTACAGATGCGTCGCCAAGAATACCGCTTCTCGTTAAGAATGTACTATAAATAACTAGAACGTAAGTCATTACAGCAAGCAGCAAATTTGTTTTTACAAATCTTGGATGTCCGCCATTTGATTGCGATTTTTTTTGGATCAACATTGTATGAATTAACGCAACACCGACAATCCAAGGTACAAGAGATGAATTTTCCACAGGATCCCATCCCCAATAACCACCCCAACCGAGTACACCATAAGCCCAATAACCACCAAGCATAATTCCCAGCCCGAGTAGCATCATTCCACTAAGTATCCAGGGTAATGATTGTTTAATCCATTCCGTATATTCATTTTTAACTATTGCGGCCATTGCAAAAGCAAATGGCGCTGTTGCCATTGAAAATCCAACAAATAAAATCGGCGGGTGAATTTGCATCCAGAAGTTTTGGAGAAGTGGATTCAAGCCTTTTCCTTGAATAATAAAA
>QZJX01000093.1 GCA_003599395.1 Ignavibacteriales bacterium
TATGATTTTTTTTACATCATTAATAAAACCCATATCAAGCATACGATCTGCTTCATCGAGTACAAATAGTTTAATATCCCGCAAACTGATATAGTTTTGATTTATTAAATCGAGCAATCTTCCGGGAGTTGCAATCAAAATATCAACACCGGCACGTAGCTTATCCGTTTGTGATCTCTGAGGAACTCCACCAAAAACTACAACATTTTTAAGTCCGGTATGTTTACCGTAAGCATCAAAACTTTCTCCGATTTGAACCGCGAGTTCTCTTGTCGGAGTAACAATCAGCGAATGAATAATTCTTCTTTTATTTGTTTTAGATTTTTCAAGATGAAGGATCTGTAAAATCGGGACAGCGAATGCTGCAGTTTTGCCTGTACCCGTTTGCGCACATCCCAGCAAATCCTTTCGTTCAAGAATTATGGGAATTGCCTGCTGCTGTATGGGAGTAGGTATCGTGTAACCTTCTTCGGCAAGAGCTTTTTTTATAGGTTGAATAAGGTTTATTTTTTCAAATGACATTTGTTTCTATTTCCTTTTATAACGGTTTGTTAAATTTTATTTTGTTTTGATCAGCAGTGAAATGAATGAATTTCTTAGAAAAGAATTACAAACAGGGCATGTTACTGAAGCAGTACAAATAATTTCAATGTAAAATTAGCTTAAATATTTGCCATCTCAAAGTTATAATATTTTTATGGAAGGATTAAAAGACACAATAGCTTCTTATAAAATATTTTTTATATTCCCACACTAATCTGAAAATAATTATGGAGCATCCGATGAAAAAGCTATTCATAACGTTATTTCTATTGATTACCACGTTATTTGTAACAGCTCAAGAAAATAGAAAGATCATTGATCTAACTTATGCTTTTGATGAAAACACAATCTTTTGGCCGACTCAGGAAGGTTTTCAATTAATTGAAGATTTTCACGGGATGACCGAGAAAGGTTATTTTTATTCATCATACGGTTTTAAAACTGCTGAACATGGAGGAACACATCTAGATGCTCCGATTCACTTTTATGAAGGAAGATATACTTCTGACGAAATTCCACTCGAGAAATTTATCGGTCAAGCAATTGTAATTGATGCATCTGACGAGCGCGCAGAGAATCGAGACTATCTTTTCGGTATTACAGATTTTGAAAAATGGGAAAATGAACACGGAAGAATTCCCGATGAATCAATTATCCTATTAAAAAGTGGTTATGGTAAATATTGGCCAGACAGAGAAAAGTATATGGGAACAGCAGAACGTGGAGAAGAAGCTGTTGCTAAACTTCACTTTCCCGGTCTAAGTGAAGAAGGTGCCAAATGGTTAGTGAACGAAAGAAAAATAAAAGCTGTCGGAATAGACACACCAAGCATAGATTACGGACAGTCAAAATATTTTAAAGCGCATGTTGTTCTGTGTGAAGCAAACACACCGATTATTGAAAACGTTGCAAATCTTGACCAACTTCCGCCGAAAGGATTTGAAGTTATCGCTCTTCCGATAAAAATTAAGGGTGGCAGTGGTGGTCCGACAAGAATAATTGCACTGATTAGTAATTAGAAAAGATAAAAAATGATTGAGAAACAGTTGGTTTAGTCAGTCCCAATAATCATGACTGCATCATCAACGCTTTCAGATAAGCAAAGCTCATTAGTAAGTTCATCAGTCTCGAATAGAGAAGCAATTTCGGCAAGTAGTTTTAGTTGAATTTCATTTTCGGTTCTGGGGGTTAACAGCATCACTATAATATTCGCCGGTTTGTTGTCAAAGGATGAAAAATCAATCCCGTTCTTCGAGATTGCGATTGCAACAACTGAATTTTTAATATTGAGCTTTGTATGTGGTATAGCAAGACCGTTAGCGATTCCTGTTGGTTGAGTTACTTCTCGTTTTAAGATTTCACTGAATATTAGTTCAGAATCCAATGTTTGTATAGCCGCAATTTTTTCTGATAATTCTTTTATAACTTCAGTCTTACTTTTAGATTTTGTAAAATAAATTAAATCTTTTCTGATTAACTTTTTGAAGGAGATAAAATGAACACTCTTTCTTAAAAAGATATTCATTAACGGTGCACTTGAAATAGAAGTAAACAACGCCATTATAACCAGAGCAACAAAAACTTTTTCTTGAATCAAACCAAATTGCAATGCTAGTGTACCGAGGACAATTTCCATTGCTCCTCTTGAGTTCATACCAAAACCGATAATCATTGAATCATTTCTAGAAAATCCACTAATTTTTGATCCCAAATAACCACCAACAACCTTACCTACAAAAGCAAGTATTAGAAAAATAAGTACAAGTAAGAGGTCGAAATTTGCCAAAAAGTTCACCCGCAATCCGATTGAGACAAAAAATAAAGGAGCAAAAATATTCGTAACAAATTCATGAATAATATTTCGTGTTTTTTCGTCTAGATGTGCTGAGTCACCGATTGCTATCCCAATTATAAAAGCTCCAAAGATTGCATGAATACCAATGTATTCAGTGAATGCTGAGCCCAAAAATCCTGCAATCAAAACTAGATTTATAATTCCACCGGGAACTATGGTATGTTTTTTTAATTTCGGAAGTATTATATCAAAAATTTTCTTTCCAATTGTTAAGAAGAAAATAATGAAAACAAAAGTGATAATTATTACATTTCCTAAACCGAGACCATGCCCATCTGTACCAATCATACTCAGAATAATTGAAAATATGATCCAGCCAATTAAATCGTTTACCATTGCGGATGATATTATAATCGAACCGATTTTGGATCTAAAAATATTTAAATCCATCAATGTTTTTACAACAACAGGTAATGCAGTTATTGAAAGAGCTGTACCAATAAACAGAGCAAACACTAGAACTGAACTACTATCTTCAATACCTAGGAATTGAGGTGCAAGAAATGCAAAACCGAAACCAACTGCAAAAGGAATTATTATACTTGCTAAACTAGTTTTTACAGCAGCTGGCCCTTGTTTTAAAACTAGTGCTAGATCAATTTCAAGTCCTGAAACCAAAAGTAAAAGTATTACTGATATCTGGATCAATCCGTCTTGAGCTATTTGAACATTTTCTGATGCAACAAAAAGAGAATTAAAAAATTCAGGGAAGAGTGTTCCTAGGAGAGTAGGCCCCAAAATTATTCCGGCAATTATCTCACCTATAACAAATGGTTGATTTAGCTTGCGAACAATCTCTCCGAAAACTCTTGCAAACAAAAGCATTACCGCAATACCAATAAGAAAAAATGTTATTTCGTTTGCTGTTAATTTCATTTTATTTGGATGAATTCTTTATAATTAATAAATCACAGGGAATGTCCACAAAGATATATTCCAAATCATGTTGAAAAACTCTATCAAAAAAACCCAATCTTCTTGCTGGTGCGCTAACAATAAAAAGATCGATACCTTCCTTTCTTAAAAACTGTCTAACTGCCCATCCTTCTTTTCCGGGTAAACAAATTTTACTAATATCGACGCCCCTAAGATTAAGTTCATTGACTAGAATGCTTAATTTGATCGATTCTTCATTAATTATTTTCTCTATATAATTATCCATTTCATTTGCACTGTTTCCAGTAACTGCTGAAGCCGAGATCCCTGTCGTATCAATTTCTCTAATTAAAATCAATTGGTCGGATTTTTCCATCATTGCAAACTGATTTGCTTTTTGGATTGTATTTTCATTTTCGGGACTAAAATCGACCAACACACCTAATTTTTTAAATTCTTTATCAGAGTTCATTGCAGAAGTCAAAATCAATAATGAGCATGGGACTTTTCGCATTAACTTTCTGGCAACAGATCCGAAGTAATATTTAATAGTTTTTTCCTTTTCCAATGCTCCGGCAATTAGTAAGTCAATACTATTTTTTTTAATCGAGTCTATGATTACATCAGCCGGATTTCCCGAACCCCAAATAAAATTAATTTCTTCCGGTTTAAGGTTACTTTCTAGAACTAGTTTTCTAAGTCGTTCTTCCGTTTCCGAATTTCTTTCCCCCACATGGATCAAATACAGCTCTGAATTAAATAATAATTTGAGTCGTCTAGTCTCCGCTAATAATGCTTTCCCGGTAGGTGAGAATGTTATCGCTAATCCAAGTTTTTTAAACATGATTCTAATTTTCCATTTATTAGAGATGTGTACCATAAATATATAAGACATTTTTGAAAGAAAAAATTAAATAGGGATAGTGAATAAAAATAAGTAGTTAGATCAATATTATGTCTAATAATAGTTTGACTTAAAAGTTTAATGGATCTTTTTTTGCTCTGATTTTTTTTTGAATTTTACAAAACTTTTATTTCGCTATTACGAAAGAGTGAATAACGGGGATATGATTTTTACATTATTCAAAAAACCAGTCATTTGATTTTATAATCTGAATTTTTACTACAATATTCAAATTTGATTCTTTATTTATAGATCTTAATAAATATTTATTTCTCTTCTTTTTTTGCCAAGAAAATCAAGATTAGGAACTAATTCTCCTCAAATCCAGTTTTTCTTCTAAATTTTGGGAAAATAAGGGCTTATAATCTTGACTTTTTTTTCCAGATTGAATAGTTTTACAAGAAGAAAATTGAAATAAAAGGAGAATTAATGTCTGATACGAAAGTAAGAATAGAGGACTTTGGGAGCGAGGAACAGGCCAAAGCGATTGAAGATCTTACAAAATCCGAATATAAATGGGGATGGATAACCAATATTGAATCCGATACGGCTCCAAAAGGATTAAATGAAGATGCGATTAAATTTATCTCTGCAAAAAAAGAAGAACCTGAATGGATGCTAGAGTGGAGATTAAAAGCTTATCGAAATTTCTTGAAGATGAAAGAACCGCATTGGTTGAATGCTAAATATCCACCGGTTGATTTGCAGAATATTAGTTATTACTCAGCCCCGAAGAAAAAACCCACTTTAGATAGCCTTGATGAAGCTGATCCTGAATTACTCGAAACTTTTGAAAAGTTGGGTATTCCGCTAGACGAGCAGAAAAGATTAGCCGGTGTTGCTGTTGATGCTGTATTTGATTCCGTTTCGGTTGCGACAACTTTTAGAGAAGCCCTCGCTGAAAAAGGAGTAATTTTTTGTTCGATATCTGAAGCGATAAGAGAACACCCAGAATTAATAAAAAAGTATTTAGGTTCTGTTGTTCCGCAAGGTGATAATTACTATGCAGCATTAAACTCCGCTGTGTTTACCGATGGTTCGTTTGTTTACATTCCTAAAGGTGTTCGCTGCCCGATGGAACTTTCAACCTATTTTAGAATTAATGCTCAAGAAACAGGACAGTTTGAAAGAACGTTGATCATTGCGGACGAAGGAGCTTATGTAAGCTATCTCGAAGGATGTACAGCGCCTATGAGAGATGAAAATCAATTGCATGCCGCCGTTGTTGAGCTTATAGCACTTGATGATGCTGAAATAAAATATTCTACGGTTCAGAATTGGTATCCGGGAAGTAAAGATGGTAAAGGCGGTATCTATAACTTCGTTACTAAAAGAGGAGCGTGTAGAGGAAAAAATTCCAAAATAAGCTGGACTCAAGTTGAAACCGGTTCTGCAATTACATGGAAATATCCAAGCTGTATTTTACAAGGTGACAATTCGGTAGGTGAGTTTTATTCAATTGCTGTAACTAATAATTATCAGCAAGCCGATACCGGAACAAAGATGATTCATCTCGGGAAGAATACAAAAAGCACTATCATTTCAAAAGGAATTTCTGCCGGAAGAAGCAATAATACTTATAGGGGATTAGTAAAGGTTGGTAAGAATGCCGAGAACGCAAGAAACTTTTCTCAATGCGATTCTATGTTGATGGGAGATAAATGTGGAGCACACACTTTTCCTTACATAGAAATAGATAATAAAACCGCACAAGTTGAACACGAAGCAACAACATCAAAAGTTGGTGAAGATCAAATATTTTACTTGAACCAAAGAGGAATAGATGAAGAGGATGCCATCAACTTGATTGTAAATGGTTTCTGTAAAGAAGTGTTTAATGAATTACCGATGGAATTTGCAGTCGAAGCACAAAAACTTCTCGCAATTTCACTTGAAGGTAGTGTCGGTTAATATTTTGTTTGGGGAGTAAGATTAAGAATTAAGATTATGATTAAGAAGGGGAAATGAGAGCAGTATTCTTGATCGTAATCTTAATCTTACTCTAAAATATTTGCAAAGATTTTTAAAAGAAAATATAAAAAGGAAAAATAAATAATGATTAAGATCAAAAACTTACATGCAACTGTTGAAGGAAAAGAAATTCTTCGCGGCATTGATTTGGAAGTTAAAGCGGGGGAAGTCCACGCAATTATGGGTCCTAATGGGTCCGGAAAATCTACGTTAGCCAATGTAATTGCCGGAAACGAAGGGTATGAAGTAACAAAAGGTGAAGTAATTTTTGAAGGCGAAGAACTTTTAGATATGGCGCCTGAAGAGAGAGCAAGAGCCGGTGTATTTTTAGCATTCCAATACCCGATTGAAATTCCGGGGATTAGTAATGCAACATTTTTAAAAACTGCAATTAACGAAATCAGAAAGGCGCATGATCAAGAAGAAATTACAGCTAAAGAATTTATGCAGAGAACAAGAGAGTTTGCAAAAATTTTGAGTATGCCTGATGATTTGATTAGTCGTTCCGTAAATGCCGGTTTTTCCGGCGGTGAAAAAAAGAAAAATGAAATCTTCCAAATGTTAATGCTTAATCCAAAATTAGCTTTGCTTGATGAAACTGATTCAGGTTTAGATATTGACGCGTTAAAAGTTGTATCACAAGGAGTGAATCATTTTAGAGGTAAGGATAACGCTGTTCTTCTCGTTACTCATTATCAAAGACTTCTTAATTATATTGTCCCGGATTTTGTTCACGTTTTGTCAAACGGGAAAATAATTAAATCCGGTGGTAAAGAACTCGCTTTAGAGTTAGAAGAAAAAGGTTATGATTGGATTGTAAACCCAGAATTGGAAACAGCATAAGAGAGGGAAACTAGAATGTCAGAATTGAATAAATACGATGCAATAAGAGATTGGTACATTTCCAATTTTCAAGATTTTGAAAGCAAACTAAACGGTCAATCCAAAACTTTTTTGCATGATATTAGAAAAGATGCGTTAACCAAGTTAAAAGATTTACACTTCCCGACAATTAAAGATGAAGAATGGAAATACACAAATATTGCACCTTTAATGAAGGAAAATTTTGTACTTCCGGAAAAAGTTGAAGCCACAAAAATCGATGAAGAATTTATTTATAAAAATTCTTTCACTGATTTTGACTATGATCGCATTGTATTCATAAATGGAAAATTTAGTCCGCAATTTTCGATAATCGGTGAATTACCGAAAGACGTTGTTATCGGATCACTTGCAAAAGCCATAACAGAGAACACGGAGATTGTAAAAAAGTATATCGGAAAATATTCTAAAGTTGAACACGCCTTCACGGCAATGAACCAAACATATTCAACCGACGGATTATTCGTTTATCTTCCCGAAGGAAAAATGCTTGAAAGACCGCTTCAAGTATTCTTTGTAAATGGGAATGAAAATGAAAAAATTCTTTCCATCCCAAGAAATTTAGTAATTGCGGAATCCGGTTCGTCGGGAAAAATTATTGTGAATTATGTAGGCGTTAATAATAACTCATACTTTACAAATACACTTTCGGAAATTCACGTTGATGTAAATGCAAACTTAGATTATATAAAAATCCAAAGTGAAAAGAAGAATGCTTTTCATATAGATAAAACAGATATTTATCAAGATAAGGGAAGTATATTTAATCATTACTCCTTTGCATTCGGTGCTTCGTTATCAAGAACAGATATAAACTCCGTTCTCGATAATGAAAATATAGAATGTCATTTCTACGGAATTTATCTGGGTAAAGATAAACAGCATCTTGATCACCATACCTTTGTTGATCATGCAAAACCAAATTGTATGAGCAATGAAGTTTACAAAGGAATTTTGGATGATGAATCTCGAGGTGTATTCAACGGGCAAATATTAGTAAGACCCGATGCACAAAAAACAAATGCTTATCAATCTAATAAGACTGTTTTGCTATCTGATAAAGCAACAATTGATACTAAACCGCAACTTGAAATTTTTGCTAATGATGTTAAATGCTCTCACGGGGCAACGATTGGTAAACTTGATGAAGAAGCATATTTTTACATTCGTTCAAGAGGTGTTGAGGATAAAATCGCTCAATCAATGTTGATTCACGCGTTTGCTGCTGATGTAATTGAAGCGGTGAACATTGAACAACTTAGAGATCAACTCAATCATAAATTGTTCGAAACCTTAAACAGAATAGAGATATAATTTTAATGAAAGATGAGATAGACATAATTACGGCAAGCACTAAAAGTAAAAAACGAATCTTTGATGTTTACGATGTTCGAAAAGATTTTCCGATTTTACAAAGATTGGTAAACGGAAGACCTTTAGTCTATCTCGATAATGCCGCAACAACTCAAAAACCAAAGTCGGTAATTCAAAATCTGGTTAATTATTACGAAAGTGATAATGCCAACATTCATAGAGGATTATATTTTCTAAGTGAAGTCGCTACCGAAGCATATGAAACCGCTCGACTTAAAGTAAAAGAATTCCTCAATGCAATGAGTGCGTCGGAAGTAATTTTTACAAAAGGCACAACTGAAGGAATAAACTTAGTAGCTACTTCATTATGCAGAGCCGGTCATTTTAAGGAAGGTGATGAAATCATTTTAACACAAATGGAACATCACGCAAATATTGTTCCTTGGCAATTAATCTGTAATCAAAAACAGATGAAAATAAAAGTAATCCCGATTAATGATGCAGGTGAATTAGAACTTGATAAACTTGATGAACTCATGACCGAAAAAACAAAAATGATTTCGGTTGTTTATGTTTCAAATTCATTGGGCTCGATAAACCCTATAAAAGAAATAATATCTAAAGCTCACACAAATAATATTCCCGTATTGATTGATGGAGCACAAGCCGCACCGCATCTTAATATTGATGTTCAAGACTTAGACTGTGATTTCTTTGTTATGTCGGGACATAAAGCTTACGGACCAACGGGAATAGGTGTGCTTTATGGTAAAACGGAATATTTAAATATGATGCCGCCATATCAAGGCGGTGGTGATATGATTAGAGAAGTAACATTTGAAAAAACAACTTTCGAAGATATACCAAATAAGTTTGAAGCCGGTACTCCTAACATTTCAGGCGGAATTGGATTCGGTGCTGCAATTGATTATCTGAACGAATTTAATTTTGAAGACTTAGCTGATTATGAAAATGAATTACTTCTTTATGGAACGGAAAAGTTGAAAGAAGTTGATGGGATTAAAATTATCGGTACTGCAAAAAATAAAGCATCGGTAATCTCGTTTATTATTGAAGGAATTCATCCGTACGATATCGGTACAATTGTCGATACACATGGTATTGCCATCAGAACGGGACATCACTGTACACAACCGATAATGCAAAGATATAATTTACCCGCGACCGCAAGAGCATCATTTTCATTTTATAATACAAAAGAAGAGATTGATAAATTAGCCGAAGGATTGCGAAAAGTAATTAAGATGTTTAAACAATAAGTGAACAAAATGGATATTGGAAAATTAGAACAAGATATAATTCATCAACTTAAAACCGTGTTTGATCCGGAAATTCCGGTTGATATATATGAACTTGGATTAATCTATGAAATAAAGATTGATGAAGAATCAAATGTTTATTTAAAGATGACTCTTACTTCACCGGGATGCCCGGTTGCCGGAAGTCTTCCCGGAGAAGTTAAAGATAGAGTTAAAGCACTCAAAGATGTAAACGATGTTTACGTCGATCTTGTTTGGGATCCGCCATGGGATAAAGATATGATGTCGGAAGAAGCCAAACTTGAACTTGGATTTTTATAATTAATTAATGTAGCACAAAAGTAAAGGATTCAGTTATGCATAATATAAATCTAAAACCACCTATGTATGATCCCGAAGCAGTTCAACCTATGCGTGATGAACTTATATATGTAGGATTTCAAGAATTACACACTCCTGATAAAGTTGAAGAAGTTCTTTCGCAAAAGGATGATAAAATTACTTTGTTAATGATAAATTCGGTTTGTGGTTGTGCTGCCGGAAGTGCAAGACCGGGTGTTACTCATTCTGTTATGCACGATAAAATTCCGGATCGATTGGTAACCGTATTTGCCGGACAAGATAGAGACTCAACTGAGTATGTAAGAGAAAAATATTTGAAAGATATTCCGCCTTCTTCTCCATTTGTTGCGATGTTTAAAAACGGTGAACCACTTGCTGTTTTACCACGCCATCATATTGAAGGAAGAACTCCCCAAGAAGTTGCCGAAGCATTAATGGATGTTTATGATAAACATTGTTCAAAGCAAGGTCCGGCTATTTCCGAAGAAGCTTATGGTAAATTAGTTCATGCAAGAGCATGCGGTTCAACAATTCCATTAAACCCAGACACAAATTAAAATGAAATTTAGTTCAACAGAAGAATATGGTATTCGCTGCTTAATTAGAATTGCTAAGTTTCATGAAATCGGAAAAACACTTACGATTCCTGAAATTAGCAAAGCTGAAGGATTATCACAGCATAATACAGCTAAGATTTTAAGGCAATTACGTTTGGGTGGATTTCTGGAAAGCGAACGCGGTCAGACCGGTGGATACTCTTTAACTAGAGAACCCGAAGACATTAAAATCAATGAAGTGATGAATGTTCTCGGTGGAAGATTATTCGATTCATCATTTTGTGATTCGCACTCCGGTTCAAAAGATATTTGTACACATACAATTGATTGTTCGGTTCGATCATTATGGAAAGTTATTCAAGATGCGGTTGACACTGTTGTAAAAGACATGACGCTTAAAGATTTGGTCGGTTCCGAAAATGAAACATTTGAAAGGTTTAACGAAAATCTTGAATTTGTAAACGGGTTTGAAAATAGCAACTAAAATGTAGAGGCGTTGTAAAACGTCTCTACAAATGCTTATTTGCTAATAACATCTCCAAAGTTTTAATCAGTCTTTTTTCGCGTGTTTCCGGTTTCTTTGCTTCATTTATCCAGTTTGAGTATTCTTTTCGGTGTGTGTAAGACATTCTATCAAAAACTTCTTTTGCTTTTTTATTCTCCTTTAAAATCTCTTGAAGATCATTGGGAATGATTACAACTCTCTCTTCGGTATCTTGTTTAATCTCAATTTTAATTTCATCGTTTTCTTTTAAACCAAGTTTAGCTCTTATATCTTTTAACACAATCAACATGTGATTACTTCCACCCATCGGAGTTAGTGATCCGCGATAATTAATTCCTCCAATTTTAGCTTTCGCTTTTACCATACCGCCGGTTCCAAATTCAGTTCTAGCATCGTAGGGAAATTCAACTCCGTAACCACCGCGTTTTGTTTTAATAAGCTTCGCAGTAAACTTGTAGGTCTTCATTTGATAATCCCAAAAGATTCTTTAAATTTTTCAATCTCTTTTAACGGATCCGGGAAGTATGCAAAACAAAGTAAGGGATATAAATTTGAAAAAACTTTTACACAAAGAGGAAGGAGATTATCTGTCGCGACTTGGTTCTTGTCAAATTTATTTAGCTGAAGTAGGATGTATTTATAATCCGCAAGTAACGATAAATGTTTTTCTGCATTAAAACTTTTTAACACTTCGGTCGGTTCTTTGGAATCCATATGATGAAGTGATAGCTTGTTATTTAGTCTATATTCTTTAAATATTTCACGGATTTCATTTTTATACTTATTAAGATTCTGACTGAAATAAAGATTTTCATCATTTGATTTATTCAAAAAAATACCAAGATCAGTTCCGTTGGGATCAAAATAAAGAAAGTATTCACTATCCAACTTAAATCTACCGAAATGAATTAAGAAGTAATTTTTATAGGGAGCACCTTTTGCAAACCGCATATCTTTGTTAAGGCGCATTAATGTTTGATTGAATTTTGGTTCTGTTCGGATCGCTGGATTCAATCTATTAAATAACGGGGCCATTTCTGTAACAAATAATCTTGCCGGTTTAACCAAAACATTTTGGTATCGATCTTTGTTTTTATGAAACCATTCTAAGTTATTATTCTTTTCAAGGTCTCTCAGAAAATTAAAAATCTCATCGCCAAATCCCTTAAAAATCGGCTGGTCTTTGCTCAATACATTATTCCAATATTTATTGTTAAATAAAAATGAGCGATATCTTTTCTAAATCGATCTCGTAAGTTTTCAACTCCCTCATCGAATAGGTGCATGTAATAATATCTTAGATTAATTCCAATCAAATTTGATTTACTCGATCCAAAATTAGCACCGAACCCTACATAACCGCCGACAGCAAATTTTGTTTCGGCATCACCAAATGCGCTGAAAAATTCTTGTTCATAAGGTGTAGATAAAATTAATGTAGGACCAACACCAAAATTTACATATGGTCTAAGGTTTGAAGTCAATTCAGTAGAAAATAATCTGTATTGCAATCCAATATTAACGGGAATAAGAAATACCCTATTAATTTTTCCTACAGTAAAAGTATTACCCCAATAATCTATATATTGAAATTCTCTCTCGTCTTTCGATTCGGAAAAAGAAAGATCAATAAACCCGGTCATTTCCGTATTAAACTCTTTTCTAAAAAAAGTACCTATCCCAAATCCACCTTCACCGAACATCAAATCGACGCCCCACGAGTTTGGCGGAAATTCTTCGGGCGGTTTTTCCGGAGCAAGTTTCCCTATTTCTTGACTGTATGCAAGAGTACTTAAAAATATTAGCAAAATGAGAATAATTTTAATTCTCTTCATTCTTAATTCCTTTTCTCTTTGTTTTATGCTAAAATTAGATATTATATTTCAAAAATCAATGCAATGTTTCATATATATTTTTAGGGTAGACTAAACTATGGCACAAAATATAGAATTAAAACTAAAAGTAGAAAATTTTAGTTCGATTCTTCTATTAATTAAAGAAAACAACATCACATTTCAAAAAATGATCCCACAAAGAGATATTTACTACAAATGTAATTCTGGTTTACTTAAACTTCGAATTTTTGATGGTAAGGGAGAATTAATTTATTATGTACGGAATGAAAATACTTCCGACCGAATAAGTTATTTTGAAATCCTAAATGTGAACCCGGTCGAAGCAGAAAAATTTTTCAGCAATCTTTTTGAAATTGAAACGGAGGTTGTGAAAAAGAGAAATTTATATATTCATAAAAATACTCGAATTCATTTAGATGAAGTTGAAAAACTCGGTAATTTCATAGAACTTGAAACGGTTGTAAATAAAGGAGTTGAAGCCGGTAAAAAAGAATTCGCTGAAGTTGTGAAACTTCTGGAATTGGATCCATCGGATCAAATAAAATCTTCTTATCGAAATTTATTGCTTAACAAATGATACTGACAAAAGATAAAATAAAATCAATCGATTTAATAGGAGAAATCGATAACCGTATTTCTCAAGGATTGGTTAATAAATTATTGATCGTTGTTCCCACAAATAGAAAACTTCGATCAGTCAAAAAAGATATAATAAATAGATCACCGAACAAATCAGTAACCAAAATAAATACCGAAACGATAAGTACACTTGCTACAAAATTGCTTCAAGAGGTTAAACCGTTTGAACAATTGAGTGAAGCCGCTGCCTCTGTATTTATTAAACAAAGTGCGGAAAGCACTAAACTCAATTATTTTATTAATTATAAGTCCGGAATTCCAAACGGTACACTCGATAGAATCAAAAATGTGATTTCGGAATACAAAAAACATAACATAACACCCGAGAAGCTCTTTAATGAAAGTGTATCTCTTGAAAGTTCGGAGAAATTAAAAGCACAAGATATTTCGGCTATATATAAAAAATTTAAAAGCCTTACCGAAGAAATTAATGCTTACGAAATTGGTGATGTTTACGAACATCTAATCAATGTTGACAAAGAAAAGTTCAATGCGATATTCAGTAAACTTTTTAATCAAGTTGAATTAGTCGCGTTGTTGGGATTTGATCAATTCACGGTTCCTGAAGTAAAAATTATCAGTTCAATTTCGGAATTTGTGAATAATAAACTTTATATAGACTTTGACTATAATCAATACAATCCACTAATATTTAGTCACTTAGAGGATACAAGTAAACTTTTGGAATCATTTGATTTTCATGGAGTTGAAGATAAATCATTATATGAGTTTACTGAGTTCACTCAAGCAGTTAGAGAAAAACTATTTTTGCAAACCAAGAAGCGAAAAATTTCAAAATATAAAAACAGAATAAAAATAATAAGCGGAAGAAATACAGAAGAAGAAATTGAGTTAATAGCAAAACAAATAAAAACACTGATCGTTGATGATAATGTCGCTCCGCATAACATAGCTGTAGTCTTTAATTTGATATCGGAGTACTCTCCAATAGTTAAAGATATTTTTGAAAAGTATGGTATCCCATTTAATTTAACGGACAGAACATCGTTAGATCAATCCATTCCTGTTACTTCATTTATAAATGTTTTGGAGATAGGCGAGAATAATTTTTATTATAAAAATATTTTTAGAGCATTCAGCGGTAGGTTTTTAAAGCATTATGAAATTGATGTGGTTAACCTAAATTATGTCGCTTCAAAATTAAAAATTATTTCTGGTTACAGAAATTGGATAAACACAATTGAAAATGAATTACATAACCAATCCAACGACGACGAAAAAATATCAGCCGGAAGATTAGAAAAGGCGTTACAAGATATTGCTAAAATTCACGAGCTTATTCAACCATTCAATAAAAAATTGACACCTATTGAGTTCTATAATTTATTAATAAAATTTCTAACCGAATCTCAAATTACTATTACAGTTTTAAAAGGTGATGAAAATTATCGTGAAGAAGATATCGCAGCTCTTATAACTTTCATCGAAACCATTGAAGAACTTTTACACCTAATTGAAAAACAGAGTAAAGATGATGAAAAATATTCTCTCACCTTTTATCTTGATCAAATAAAAACGGCATGCAGTTGGGCGCGATTCAATATTAAAGGAAGATCTGATTTTGGAGTTTTAGTGACTTCGGTTAACGAAATTCGTGGATTAACTTCTGACTATTTATTTATTGCCGGATTGAATGACGGAATTTTCCCGACAAGATATAATCCAGAAATATTTTTCTCCGGTTCATTTGCAAAAAAGGAAATTACACATCAAACCGAGGAACGTTTTCATTTCTATCAATCACTTTGTACTTGGCGAAAAAGTTTATATTTATCAACTTCTTCTTTTAATCGAGACCGCGAACTTATCCATTCAATTTTTTTAAAGGATTTTGTTAAACTTTTTGAAGCAGAAGAAATTACTCATGAGAATTTTAAAGATTCCGCATTTACATTAGAAGAAGTACAAATTAATTATGGAAGTTTAATCGGCGTTAATTCGACAATTAATGAAGATGCGGCAACTGATTTAATTGATCTCAATGATTTGAATAAAAAAATTGCGGCACAAAAAGTTAGAACCTCAACACCGCATATTGAAAATTCAATAAATGGATTTGTTTCGCTCAATAATGATAGTATCATTACCTTAGCCTTGGACGAATTTAAAGATCGAGAATATTCTATTTCACAACTTGAAACTTATGCAAAATGTCCATTTAAATATTTTCTGCAATATGTTCTTAAACTTTCGGACATAGGTGAACCGACCGAAGAAGTTGAACCGATCGAATTAGGAAGTATTATTCATAAAATACTTTATGAATTCTATTCAGAGTTACGTGATCAGAAAATTTCTTTAAAAAATTGTACGGAGAGTGAATTTCAAAAAGCTCAAAAAATTATTTTTTCTATAGGTGAAAGAAATTTGGATTCACCACTGTTTACATCGGAAATTTCATTTTATGAGAGAGAAAAAATTCTTGGTATTGACGGAAATCAGAAAGATTCTATTCTATATCAATTTCTCAAAAACGAAAGGGAAAATAGTGACAATTCAATCCCATCATATTTTGAAGTCGCATTCGGTTCAATCGAATCAAGAATAAAGGATCCCACTTTATCCTCATCTCAATCAATAATCGGAGGTAATGTAAAATTTAAGGGAAAGATAGACCGGATCGATGTAAATGAATCCGACTCAACATTTGATATAGTTGATTATAAACTCAGTTTGAATAGTAAACCAACAAAGTCTGATATTTCTGATGGAATTTCTCTTCAACTGCCGCTATATATGTTTGCCGCAAAACAGTTATTTGAGCGAAAAGAAATCCAATTTTCGCCCTCGGAAGTCTATCTTTATTCACTTAAATTCAATGAAAATGAACTGAAAAGGCATAAAATTTCTATTATCCCAACAAAAAGTGAGAACAGAGATAGAGAGATAGAAAATTTAATGAATGAGACAATTACCAAAATCGAATTGTATATTGAAAGTATTGTTAAAGGCGAGTTTCCATTGACTTCATTACCAGACCGGGAAAGGAAAGTCTGCAATTTTTGCAATTTCGGAAAGATATGCAGGGTTGAAGAAACCGATTTATAACACAAGAATTATTGAAAGGATAAACTTAATTTCTTATTTTTGAATCGCCACTGCAAAAGCAGTGGCAATTTTTTTTGTTAAACGTAAAAGGTGAGTAACGTGGCCAATTTCATTTACTTGAGTAAAGAGCGGTTAAGACAAATAGAACTGGAACTTAACGAATTAAAAACGAACGGTCGTAAAGGAATGGCTGAAAGAATTGCCGAAGCAAGATCACATGGTGATTTGTCAGAAAATGCCGAATATGATGCGGCAAAAGAAGAACAAGGTTTGTTGGAACTTAAGATCAGTAAACTAGAGGAACTTCTTAGTAAAGCACAAATTATAGATACTAGTTCTATGCCTAAGGATAAAGTTCACATCCTGGCAAAAGTTAAAGTGAAAAATTTAAAAGTGAATAAGGAGTTTACTTATACTCTTGTTTCTGCCGAAGAAGCAGATTTACAACAGCAGAAAATTGCTTATACTTCTCCGGTTGGTCAAGCTCTTATGGGTTCAAAAGTTGGCGATACTGTTACTGCAAATGTTCCTGCCGGCGAAATCAAATTCCAAATTTTATCGATTGATTAGATTAAACTAGTTTTTTCTTTTTTTGAAAAGGGGAGTACGAATTATACGTTTCCCCTTTTATTCGTTATGAAGGGCAATGAATAAAACAATCGAACAAAAAGTAATTAATTTCATCGATACTCATAAGCTAATAAGTGAGGGAGATAAACTTTTAGTTGGTTTAAGTGGTGGATCTGATTCCGTTTTTTTAATTCATTTTCTTAAAAAGTTTCAAAGAAAATATAAAATCGAAATCTCAGCAGCACATCTGAATCATAAATTACGAGGAAATGATTCCGAGAAAGATGAAGAGTTTTGTAAGAATTTGTGCATGAAGTTAAATGTGGAGTTTGTAACTACTCATTCAGATATTAAAAAACTAAAATCAACCAGTAAAAAATCTATTGAGGAACTTGCAAGAATTGAACGTTATAAATTTTTTGAATACACTGCGGCAAAAATTCATGCGGATAAAATTGTCACGGCACACAACTTAAATGATAATACTGAAACTATTTTGCTCAATCTCTTTAAAGGTACGGGTATCAAGGGGATTGCTGGTATCCCGATTCAACGTAATAAAATAATACGCCCGGTTTTAAGTATTTCAAAAAAAGAGATTGTGGATTATCTAAGAAAGTCAAAACTCAAATACAGAAAAGATAAATCTAATGAAGAAAATAATTATCAAAGAAATATTATAAGAAATAAAATTGTTCCGATCATTGAATCTGAGTTAAACCCGGGATTTTCAGAAGCAATATTCCGTACATCGCTAAATATGAGACTAATTGCCAAAATTATCTCAACTCAAACACAATCATATTTTAAGAAATATGTTGATCAGCAAGAAAATAAAGTTTTTATAAAACTCAATTTATTCACTGAGGTTGATGAACTTTTTATTGATGAGGTATTAAAATTAAGTTTAGTAATATTTCTTCATTCGGAAGTTACCTCAAAAGATATCTTAAAACTTCGAAAACTTGCCGAATCGCAAGTTGGCTCGGAAGTTAAATTCAAGAATAACTTTTCTGCGTTAAGAGAACGTGAATTGTTGCTCTTAAAAAGATCAACTAAGTTTGAATCAACCGAAAGCAAAATTAGAGTTGGACAATCACTACGAATAGAAGATTGTGAAATCTCAATTTACAATGTGAAGAACTCACGTTTTATAATGAACCAAAGCGGTTGTGAACATGTTTCTTTAGATGTGGAACATCCAACTTTTACAATACGAAAATGGAAAGACGGTGACAAATTCATTCCTCTTGGAATGAAAAATTTTAAAAAAGTTTCGGATTTTTTGACAGATAAAAAAATTTCTTCGTCTAATAAAAAAAATCAATTAGTTCTTACATACAGGAACCAAATTATTTGGTTGGTTGGGTTGAGAATCGACGAAAGATTTAAAATTACTACAAACACAAAACGGGCGTTTAAACTATGTCTGAAAATGAATTAACAAAAGATATTATCCAAGTTGGGAATGAAAAATTTGTTCCATTTCTTACCGAGGCTCAAATTCAAAAACGAATTGACGAGCTTGGATCTGAAATTTCAGCCGAGTATAAAACCAAACTTCCGATTTTTATCGGTGTTCTGAACGGATCTTTTATGTTCATGTCCGATCTTCTAAAACGAATTGATATAAATTGTGAAGTAGATTTTTTCAAACTATCTAGTTACGGCGATGAAAAAATTTCCTCGGGGAAAGTTAAACTTTTAAAAGAATTAAATGCTGACGTAACTGACAGACATCTAATTATTGTTGAAGATATTGTTGATTCAGGATTGTCAATCAAATTTATCGAGGAAATTTTCCGCGATCATAACCCGGCAAGCATGAAAGTTGTTTCACTTCTTTCAAAGCCGGAAAGCATCAAATATGACGTTAAAATTGATTATATTGGGTTCGAAATTCCGAACAAATTTGTAATCGGGTATGGATTGGACTATGCCCAAAAATATCGGAACTTAAAGTCAATTTTTGTGTTAAGTGAATAAAGAAATAAGGCTACAAATAATGGATAACGAAATTAAGAAAGACAATATGGCAGACGAGAATAAAAAGAGACCAAACAACTCAAAAAATCCAAAAGGTAAAAAACCTTTGGGTGGCGGTTCAAATAAACCAAATGGTGATTTCGATTGGTCGAAAGTAATTAAAACTGTTTTTAGCTGGGGCGCTGTAATTATTGCCGCAGTAATTTTTATGCAGTTTATGAGAACCGGTTCAAATACTGGTACTGAAATAACCTATGACCTCTATGAAAAATTATTAAATGATGATAAAATCACTGAATTAAAAGTGGTAAAAACCGATATAAATGATTATCGGATTGAAGGGCAACTTACTTCAGAAGAAAGAATTCTCATTAATAACAATTACATTCGTGTTCAGAATTTTACGGTTACATTTGTTGAACCTGTGCTTCAAGCTCAAATTCAAAAATGGGATGATAAAGAAATTAAATATACCTTCGTTAAAGAATCTAATGAATGGCTTACTGTAATTCTAGGACTGTTACCTTGGATATTAATCATCGCTGTTTGGATTTTGATTATGCGAAGAATGCAAGCCGGTGGAGGTGGTTCAAGGGGAATATTTAACTTCGGTAAAAGTAAAGCTAAACTTATTTCCGAATCATCCGCAAAAGTAACATTCAAAGATGTTGCCGGTGCCGATGAAGCAAAACAAGAGTTAGAAGAAATAATTGAATTTCTTAAAGAACCTTCAAAATTCCAAAGACTTGGCGGAAAAATTCCTCGTGGTGTTTTGTTATTGGGACCTCCCGGAACGGGTAAAACTTTATTAGCAAGAGCTGTTGCCGGTGAAGCAGGAGTTCCGTTCTTTACAATTTCCGGTGCGGATTTCGTAGAAATGTTTGTCGGTGTTGGTGCCAGTCGTGTTCGTGATCTTTTTGAACAAGGAAAGAAAAATGCACCATGCATAATTTTCATCGATGAAATTGATGCTGTCGGTCGGCACAGAGGTGCGGGCTTAGGCGGCGGTCATGATGAACGTGAACAAACATTAAATGCCCTCTTGGTTGAGATGGATGGTTTTGAACAAAATAGCGGTGTAATCATCATTGCTGCTACAAACAGACCTGATGTACTTGATCCGGCATTACTTCGCCCTGGTAGGTTTGACAGACAAGTTGTTGTCGATAGACCGGATGTTAAAGGAAGAGAAGGTGTGTTAAAAGTTCATACTAGAAAAATTCCTTTAGAGCCTGAAGTTGACTTAAAAGTACTTGCGAAAGGAACACCGGGCTTAGCGGGAGCTGAATTGGCAAACCTTGTTAATGAAGCCGCTCTGCTTGCCGCACGTAAGAATAAAAAAAGCGTTGGTATGATTGACTTTGAAGAAGCAAAAGACAAAGTAATGATGGGTACCGAAAGAAAAAGTATGATAATTTCGGATGAAGAAAAGAAAACAACAGCTTATCATGAAATTGGTCACGTTCTGGTCGCAAGAAAAATTCCCGAAGCAGATCCGGTTCATAAAGTAACAATCATTCCTCGGGGAAGAGCATTAGGTGTTACAACTTATTTACCGGTTGATGAGAAGCACACTTATTCGCTTGAATACTTAAATGCGATGATCACCTACGCACTTGGAGGACGAGCTGCCGAGAAATTGGTTTTCAATCGATACACAACTGGTGCCGGAAACGATATTGAAAAGGCGACCAAAATTGCTCGCAAAATGGTTTGCGAATGGGGTATGAGTGAAAAACTCGGTCCTTTGGCATATGGTCAAAATGAAGAAGAAATTTTTCTCGGAAGAGAAATTACTCGTCATCAAGACTACAGTCAAAAAACTGCGGAAGAGATTGACTCTGAAGTTAAGCGTATAATTTTAGATGCCGAACAAAGAGCGTTACAAATTCTTAATGATAATCTTGATATGCTTCATAAGTTATCTAAAGAATTACTTGAAAGAGAGATATTAGATTCTGAAGAAATAGACAAAATTATGGCTGGTGAAAATTTACCACCACTTCGCAAAGAGCCTAATGGCGAAAAACCGGTTGATAAGAATACAGAAGATGAAATTCCTGATCATGTTCAAAAAATGATGAACGAGCGAAAGAAACGAGACACCGATTCATCTGATGAAAATAATGAAACAAAAGATGACGGCACTCGATAAAGGTTCGATTGACTATAAATATGAGATATTAAGAAAAGGGATTCATCTTGTCTCGCTTTCAATCCCTGTTATTTATTATTTTATAACAAGGGAACTTGCATTAACTATACTGGTTCCCTTAGTTATATTCTCCATTGCGCTAGATTTACTCAGATATCAGAACCCTTCAATTGGAAAAGTATTCTATAAGCTATTCGGATTTTTACTTCGTGAACATGAAAAGGATCACGAGAAAAGAAATCTAAGCGGCGCAACATATGTTTTGATTGCAGCCGTTCTTACAGTTTTAATCTTCCCAAAAGTAATCACCGTTTCGGCTTTTGCAATCCTTATTATTAGTGACATTTCCGCGGCATTGATTGGTAGACGATTCGGGAGAATCAAATTTTTATCAAAAAGTTTAGAAGGAACAGCGGCATTTTTTATAAGCGCATGTATTGTCATTATTTTAGCTCCAAAAGTTGATGGACTTCAACTTGAATATATAATCGGCTTTATTGCGGCTTTCGTTGGAGCTATAGCTGAAAATATTTCCTATGGTTACGCCGATGATAATCTTACAATCCCGCTTTCAATTGGATTTACGATGTGGGCTCTTTATGCATTGTTCTTACCAAATATGAATCTTGTTTTATGCGGTGTTCCTAATTGAGAAACTTTCTCAATTGTCCGATGTATAATTTTGCACAATAAACTTAGAAACCAAAATGAAACTTAAATACTTTTTAATTCCAGCAATTTTTATTTCTGCGTTATTTATTCAATCATGTGATTCAAAGAAACCTGCGGTCGGAGAAGAAGATTTGATATATGTAGTTGCCGATTCGTCAGAATTTTATGAATTAGAGGCTTCCTTGCTTCAGGTATTCGGTAAAATAATTTATACACCTCAACCGGAAAATATCTTTGAATTAAAAAGACATAGTGTTAATCGCCTAGATGAAATAAAGAACAAGAAAAATGTAATTATTATTGCTCCACTTAATTCGGGCTCATACACTTCCCAATATATTAATTCGATTTTGGATTCATCAGTTACTGAGCTTGTAAAAAATGAAACAGAGTATGTGTTTAATAAATTTGAT
>QZJX01000111.1 GCA_003599395.1 Ignavibacteriales bacterium
AAATCAAATGTCCCGGGTGTGCTAAACTCTTCATTGTTTAACGGATCTGAAATATTTGTTTCAAATGGGATGTTAACCAAAGAGAAATTATCATTGCGATTGATATCATATCCTACACTGTTCTTGATAATTTGTTCAAGTTTTACAAGTTGATCTTGCGGACGAGGTTCGTATATTATTGTTGAGCTGCCTTTTTCTACAATCGTTTTTGGTACTTCATTAACAACCGCGGCAACAGTAAGTTTTTTAATAGCTCCGCTGCCTTGAATTACTCTTTGAATGGTTTTACTAATTTCATAGTTAACGGTTGTATTCTCACTTACTTGGGCTGAGGAATCAACCATGTTCGAACCGATATTTTCAGTTTTAGTTGTCTGCTCACTAATTGCAATTTGAGAATCGGGATCGTAAGTCTCCATGGTTTTTTCGACTTGATCAAAGTCTAACTCTATATCAACTTGCACCATCGAGTTACCGAAGCCAACAACATTATCTAATAAAGTTTGAGCTTTTTGTGATAAATAATTTTCTATACTTTGTTTTAATTCATACTGCTTTGAAGTCGATATACCAAATCCATCTGTTCCATGATCTTTGGATAACAATCTTCCTTGCGTATCCATTAAGGAAACTCTGTTTGTTTGAAGACCTTCGACACTGCTGGAGACGAAATTCAAAATTGCTGTAATGCTTTCCTTATCAAGATTTGCACCTTGTTTAAGCTTAACTACAATTGACGCTGTAGGAGATTTTTGTTCTGATTTAAATACACTTTTTTCCGGAACAACAATATGAACTCTTGCACTTTCAATTCCATTATGTTGAATTATAGTTCGTGCAAGTTCACCTTCGAGCGCGCGTTTATAATTCAATCTCTGAATGAATTCGGACATCCCAAGTGTACTATTATCAAAAATTTCATATCCAACAATACCACTGCTGGGTATTCCTTTTGCAGCCATATTAAGTCTTATCTCATGAACGCTTTCTGTGGGGACTTGAATTGTTTTGCCGCCGCTTTCTAACTTATAAGGGATTTTATCATTGTTTAGTTGATCTACAATTTTTGCAGCATCTTCTTCATGAATGTTTGTATATAAAGTGGAATAACTTGGTTGATTAAGTAATCCAAAAAGAACAAACATTAATACTATTGTTCCAACAACAGCAACGCCGAGAACAATTTTTTGCTGCGGCGCTAGTTTATTAAAAATTCCAAGTATATCACTCATTCTGCATTACTCTTATCGTTATTAGATTTGCATCTTGCTTAATTCATTAAATGTATCTAATGCTTTGTTTCTTATTTCGGTCAAAAGCATCATATCGGTTTTAGCTTTTTCAGCGGCTATCATTACTTCATGAATTTCTACATCTCCGCCAAGAATAAAATCTTGTGTTATTTGATTTGATGCGGCACCGCTCTCTTTAACTTGATCGATGAAAGAACCGAGAATATTTTCGAATTTTGCATCGGGCTGTTTCTTCTCAACTTGTAATTGAGGATTAATTTTTATCTGATTTATTATTCCTTCTATTTTCATCTTCTTACATCCTTCTATCAAAATTCTTACCTACAGCAACACCGGCCATTTCACCTTTTTTGCTATAGAAGTGATAGTTAATTATTTCATCTTTTTGTGCTGGATATAGTTTTGTGAAAAATTCTTTTTCTCTGTTTGAGACTGAGGCCGCAGTTGTTATGTCTTTAGCGGCAGTCTTCTGCTGTACTTTTGCAGTTAAATTACTGAGTGTATAGTTGCCAATATTGTTGGTTGTAATTTTCATTTAACTATATCTCCAACGCATCTTTTATCATTTCTTTGGAAGCATTTAGAGCTTTTAAGTTTGCTTCATAGTTTCGAGTAGCTTCAATCATCTCAACCATTTCATTGATGATGTTAACATTAGAAGATTCTACGTACCCATTTTGATCCGCATCCGGATGATTCGGCATAAAGATTAATTCACCGATTGATGAATCTTCTAGGATTTCTGCGTTTACTGGTTTAGAAGTTTTATTAAAGACGGACATATTATTACTTGGGTTCATAATATGCTCCTTTTTAGTTGTTAGTAATTTTGCTGTTGATTGAGGTGTCGATAAAATTTTATTATCATTTGTGACTTCGGAAATCTTCATGAATTTGCGTTTGTATGGTTGTCCATTTTCCATTCTTGTTGCATCTGCATTTGCAATGTTTTTTGCAATCACATCCATTTTCTTTCTTTGTAAACTCAACCCTTTTGAGCTAAGGTCAAAGCTGCTGAAATTGCCTCCTACTTTCATCCTTAACCTCCTGACTTAATGACGTTTTGAAGATTTTTATAATAACCGCTGACTCGCTTAGATGCGAATTTGAAGTTGATTGTATTTTTTGCCAGTTCTGACATCTCTTGTTCAATATTTACTCCACTTTCTTCCGTGGTAAAAGGATCATTAACGATAGAATTGATAGTAGAGTTTTCAATGCTTGAGTGAGATGTTGTTTTGTTCAACTGATTTTGCAGATATGATTGAAAATTCACATCACGTCGTTTGTAATCAGCTGTATTAAGGTTAGCTATATTCTGATTAATTACTTTACTCTTATCAGAGCAGTAATTCATAAACGATTCTAAAAGTTTGATATTGCTTGACATCAGAATTTCCTTTTTTGTAATGAAAAGTCAATTCTGATGCCAGGTGTTAAACGGTGATTTTAAGCAATTTTTGAAGATTTTCGAAGTATTTGTGGCTAAAATTGTGCAGTTGGGAGATATTACTCATTGTAATCTAAACTGATTGTTTTAGTTTCACCGCATGAACAGACGAATTTAATTTCTTTTACCTGATCATTTTCATCCTTTTTTAAGAGGACACGAACTCCATCATCATGTTCATCATGGTATTCAATTTTTGTACTTCCGGCATGATGTATTTCATTTTTCTTAATTACGTTGCCGGAGTTCTTCTTACTGGAATTAATTACTTCTCTGTATGTGTTTTCTATAAATGAATCAGACATATCGAACCACCAAATTATTTATTGTTTCTGGAATTTTTTCTAATGATAAAACTGCATCGGCAAGATTGCAGTCAACTATTGCTTTAGGCATTCCGTAAACTACACATGTTTCTTCATCCTGCGCAATTGCATAGCCGTCAAGTTTTTTAAGAATTTTTATTGCTTCTAAACCGTCTTTACCCATGCCGGTCATAATTATACCGAGTGTGTTTTTACCATAAATTTTTATTACCGAATCCATCATTACATCCACCGATGGTTTGTGTAATGTATCAGAAGGCTCATCGGAGATTAAAATGCTGCTGCTTCCGTTATGTTGAACAACTACCATATGTTTCCCACCGGGGGCAATATAAACTGTTCCGCCTTTTACAGTTTCTCCATGTTCGGCTTCTTTAACTCTTAGTTTACTCATACTGTTTAATCTTTCCGATAACGATTGTGTAAACTTTGGAGGCATGTGCTGCACAATAAAAATTGGAATATTAATTCTTTCTGATAGTTGCGGGATAACTTTTTGCAATGATAATGGTCCGCCGGTGGAAATCCCAATTGCAATTGCCGAATATATAAAGCGTGGTAATAAAACTCGTGTTCTTTTATTTATTGTTGCAGTTTCTGTAATTGGCGCTTCTCTGTTTGAAACTATACGGTTGAGTCTATTTTTTAATCTGGACTGTCTGCCGATAGTTTTTACTTTACTGATAATGTCTTCTTTTATTTTAATAATATTTACATTAACAAAGGAGAGTTCTTTTGGAATAAAATCAACCGCACCAAGTTCCATCGCTTTAAGAGTAGATTCGGCACCTTCCGATGTTAATGAACTTACCATAATAACAGCAGTCGGACATTCTTGCATGATTTTCTTTAATGCAGTAAGTCCATCCATCCTTGGCATTTCAATATCCAACGTAACAACATCTGGACGATGTTTTTTAATAAGTTCTATACCTTGAATACCATCACGAGCAGTATCAACAATTTCAATCTGAGGATCACTCTCCAGCATAATTTGGAGAGATTTTCTCATAAAGGCAGAATCATCTATAATTAGTGTTTTAATTTTATCCATTTTTATTTAGCAGAAATGAAGTGAAGTATTTCACCAATGTCTAAAATCATCACAACAGTTCCATCCCCCATAATTGTCGATCCGGCTAATCCATTTATGTTGCCAAGATAATTACCGAGCGATTTAATTACAATTTCTTTTTGCCCGATTAGTTCATCAACTTTAATCCCAAATCTTTGTTCGGCAATACCAACAGTTACAACATGTTGGTAAACTCTGTCATCTTTAGCGTGAGTTTTTCCATACATTATTTCGTCAACATCAATTAGTGGAATAATTTGGTCACGTACTTTAATTACTTCTTTTCCGTTAATTGATTTTATGTCCTCAATGTGCATCCTCACAACTTCCAAAACCGAGTTAAGAGGAATAACAATTGTTTCGCCGTTTACTTTAACGACCATTCCCGAAATTATTGCTAAGGTTAACGGTAATTTTATTTTAACTGTCGTTCCTACATTTACTTCTGATTCAATATCAATTATACCTCGAAGTTTTCTTACGTTTGTGCGAACTACATCCATCCCAACACCACGACCGGAAATATTCGTAACTTTTTCCGCCGTTGAAAATCCGGGCATAAAAATTATATTGAAGGCTTCTTGTTTTGTAAGTTCCTTTGCTTTTTCTTCTGTGATCAATCCTTTTGCAATAGCTTTTGCTTTTAGTTTTTCCGGATCGATTCCTTTCCCGTCATCCTTTATAGCTATAACAATATTATTGCCTTCTTGACTTGCGGATAATGTAATTGATCCTTGAGGATCTTTCCCTAAACTCTTTCTTTCTTCCGGAGATTCAATTCCATGATCAATCGAATTTCTTACAAGGTGAACTAAAGGATCGTTTATTTCTTCGATTAATGTTTTATCAAGTTCAGTTTCTTCACCGAAGATTTCAAGCATTATATTTTTCTGTGTATCTCTGGCAAGATCTCTAACCAAACGAGGAAATCGGTTAAAAACTTTTCCAATTTTAACCATTCTTGTTTTCATTACAACAAGCTGTAGTTCGTTTGTCATTAAATCGATTTGTTTAGTTGCATCGGCTAAATCCCGAGCTATTTGTGTCCCTTCGAAACTTAATGTTGCGTGATTGTTAACCTGCTGTAATTGATTTCTTCCCAACACGAGTTCTGAAACAATATTCAATAGTTCGTCTAACCGTTCTACATCGACTCGAATCGTCGAATCGGTTTTACTTTGTGATAAAGCTTTTTTAACTGACTGATCACTTGAAGAACTATTCTCAACTTGATTTGTTTCGTCATTCGATAATTCTTCTTTATCACTTTCTAATAATTCATTGTCATTTTTTACTTCAGACTTAGTTTCTAGTTTTTTCTTACGACTTGTTTTTTTTAGTTTTTCCGACTCAGCCTCTTTACCTTCTAATACAGATAGAACCCTATCAAGCTCTTTTAAAGTTTTTGTCACATTGACATTCTCTGTTTTTTCCTTTTCTATACAGGCAACTATTGCTTGAATAGAGTCAAAAGAAAGCAAGATTGTATCCATTAAGTCAGAGTTTAATTTTGCTTCGCCTTTGCGCAGCTTATTAAGAATATCTTCGCATTTGTGTGTTACAGTTTGCAGTTTCTCTAATCCTAAAAATCCCGACGTACCTTTTATTGTATGGAAAGCACGAAAGATTTGGTTAAGCAAATCAAGATCATTTGAATTTTGCTCAAGTTCTACTAAATCTTTATTGAGATTTTCAAAGATTTCTTTTGTCTCTTCCAAAAATGAATCTACTATTTCTTTCATTTCCGGATCGACTAGCATTTCGTAATTATTTTGTTCGCTCATAGTTTTTATGAAAATAGTTTATCAATCTCTTCTTGAGAAGTGTTGTAATTTTCGTTAACTAATGTATCTGCCATATCTTGTCTGCTTGTTTCTTTGTTATATGATGCTTCCGGATCAAAGGCAACGTTTTCAAATCCGTTGCTATCACCCTTGGTTAATTCTTTTATTTCGCTTTCACTTAAATTACTAATTAAAGATGATAGCTTATCTTGCACTGATTCAATAAGATGATTAACCGCAGCTAATTGTTGTGAAGTAATATCTTGTACTTGAAGCGAAATCGTAATGTTATAAGCGTCGTTTTTAACCTTTGAAATATTTGTTAGTGTATTTGAGATCAAGGTTTCAGCGTTCAAATTCTCTTTTAGCTCTTTTAGTTTTAACTGTGCTTCCGGGTTATTGTTTACTAAATTTATTATATCATCTATTGCTGAGATCTGCTTGAGTTCTCTTGATTGTAATTCATGAATTTGTTTTTCTACTGAGCCTAAGTCATCTGATATTGTATCTACCAAATCAAGAATTTCAGTTGTTGCGAGTTCAGTTGCGTTTGTAACATCATTAATGTGATGTTTAGCTTTGGGAATTTTATTTGTGCTTTCTGCAATTGATTTATTGATATTTTCTAATAGGGGAACGGTATCTCTCATAAAATCAATTAAACTATGGATTACGGGTATAATCTTTTGTCCATAAACGAATACGGATTTTAGATCATCCAATTTTTCGAAAAGCTTAACCATTGTTGATTCTTGTGACATTGTTTCTCCGGTTTAAGTTAGCCAAGTATAGCTTCAATTTTTTCTTTAAGAATTTGTGGAGTGAAAGGTTTCACAATGTAGTTGTTTACTTTTGCCGCAAGTGCTTCCATGATATCATCTTTTACACCTCGGGTTGTTACCATTAAAACCGGGAGGTTTTTTAGTTTCTCATCGCCTCGTATGCTTTTAATTAATTCCAATCCCGAAAATACCGGCATATTCCAATCGGTGATTACAAAGTTTATAGATTCATCGGCTGCTAGTTTATCTAAGGCATCCTTGCCATCAGCGGCTTCAACAAAATCGTTATACCCGAGATTTTTTAGTGAATTAGCAACAATTCTTCTCATTGTTACCGAATCATCAACGACTAAAAACTTAATGCTCATTTCAATTCTCCTCTAATTTAAGTACTTAGAAACTTCGTAGAGTATTCTGCTTGGATCAAATGGTTTAATAAGATATGAATTAGCTCCAATGCTCAGACCTTTGTTAACTTCTTCTTGAGAGCTAAGTGAACTCAATATTATAATTGGAATATCTCTGTACTGATCATTTTCACGAATTTTAGAGATCAACTCGAAACCGTCAACATTCGGCATGTTTAAATCCGTAATTACCAGATCAATATTTTTTTGCGGTAATTTTTCAAGAGCTTCCATTCCGTCAGAAACCGGTATGATCTCAAAACCTTTTACGGTTAATGAAAAAGAAACAAATTTTCTAATTGTAGCCGAATCATCGGCAACTAAAATAACTTTCTTCATTTCCTCGAATTACTCCTTTTTGTAACCGATTGTTTTAGGGAAACTTATTACTTGAAAAGCTTTGGATATACTGTGAAGTGTTTCCGAATATCCTATAAACAAATAACCACCGTTATTTAGTGAATTGTATAAATGTGATACTACTTTTATTTTTGATTTCAAATCAAAATAGATTAGAACATTTGCACAGAAAATTATATCATAATTTATCATGCTCTTCATGGCTAGATCATCATATAAGTTTAGAATCTTAAATTTGACCATGTTTGTAATCCTACTATCCAATTGAAATGAATTATCATTCATCTTAAAATATTTTTTTAGATAGTAGGACGGAGTTTGCCTTACAGAATATTCTTTATAGTTTCCGCTTTTAGCTGTATTAATAACTTGCTGACTGAGATCAGTTCCGATAATTTCATAATTGTAGTTTGGATATGTCGGTTTAATTAAGTCATCTATAATCATCGCTACTGAATAGGCTTCTTCGCCTGAAGAACTGGCGGCACTCCATATTTTAATTGTTTTATTACCGGTTTTTTCTTTCTTTGCAATTATCTCCGGTATTACTTTGGATATTAAAGCCTCAAGTTGAGGTTGATTACGGAAGAAGAATGTTTCATTGATTGTAATAGCCTCGTATAAGTACTTGTGTTCATCCCCAATTCGGTCACGGGTTTTCAAGTAATCTAAGTATTGTTCAAAAGTTTCCAGTCCCAAGAATTTAATTCTCTTCTGTAATCTGCTTTCCAGTAAATATTTTTTATTGTCTTGAAAGTAAATGCCGCATTTTTCATAAATATATGATCGCCATTTTTCAAAAGATTCAATGGAAAGCTTAATGTCATTCGTAACATTTAGTAATGAACTAATTCCTAAAGCTGAAGATGATTGTTCAATCATATCTTATCTTCTGTCTCTTAATTGTAAATAGAAGTTTTTTGATCTAACAAATCCGCTGCACGTTTACTGACCATTACTTCATTATCTTTTGATAATTGTTGCAGTAAAGGGTTAACAATTTTGTCGTTTATTTCCGCAAGGTTATCAATTAATCTTATTTTATTCCAAAGATTATCATCGCTTAACATTTTATCGGCAAATAACACTGCTGTTTTATAATCTATTTTAAAAAGTAAATTCATTGTTAATCTTCTTGCTTCTTCATCAGGATGATCTAGGTAGCTTGAGAGAGAATCAATTAAACCTCTAACTTGTAACCCATTTAATATTTTGCTGATTGGTTCATCTATTGACTCGATAACTTCACTTAATAGCCCAAGAATATTCCCGGCATTTTTAAGATCCATTTTCAGTAAGGATGAGAAACCAAGTAATGAATGTTCTTTATTTTCAAGAACTTTTACTCTTAGGATCTCGTCGAGCTCAAAATCATCACCGAGAGTAGTTAGTGCGGCTGTTAGAATTTCTTTGTCATTAAATTCTTTTAAAAGAAGGATTGCTGCTTTTTTAAACTCAGGCTGTGCTTCGTAAAGAGTATTTAAAATTGCGTATCGTACTTTTTCGTCATAAGGAACATCCAAATCAAGTTTATCTTTTAATGATGCGATAGAATTTACGAGTACCCAGATCAGCGGTCCGTTGGCTGTGTGTAATTCAGAGATTAGGAAAAAAAATGTATCAACATTACCAATTAATCCTAAACTTTCTATAATTGCGAACTTTGTTAATTCATCTTCGTTCGGATACTTAGCAATCATAAAATCTAATGCTTTTTGTGAGCCTATTTTACCGAGAGCTTCATTTACCGTTGGTTTATAAAGTTCATCTTCCTCGTAACATTTCATTGCTAGATCAACGGCTTTTTCGGATTTCAAATTTCCAAGTGCTTCTAAACAAGAAAGTTTAACATTACCATCTTCTGTTTTACGAAGTATCTCAAGAATCGGTTCTTCTGCTGATTTATCTTTTATTAAACCAAGTAGATCAATGATAAACTTTTGATCATCATAGCAAGTATTACCATTAAGGTAATTTAATAAAGGAGTTACTGATGGGCTGCCAATCATAACCAAGATTTCACCGGCTAAATTTCTTGCAGCTATGTCTGCTGAGGAAATATATTTAACGAGAATTGCCGGAATTCTTTCATCGTTACTACTAGCTAAAAGAATAGTTATACTATTTCTTACACCTTTATCTTGATCTGTTAGAACAGTAAGCAGTATTTCCAGAATTTCATCAGCTAATTCGATTGTAGAAATTTGTTGTAATAATTCAATTTTCTGTTGAGGTTCAGCTTGTTCTAAAAAATTGGTTAGCTCGGATAATGTTGACACTTTGTCTCTCTTATTACTTTTAAACTTATTCCTATAATCGAAAGATTTTTAGGAAAATTTATAGCTGAGAGGCAAATTTAATGCCTGTGAATGGAGTTATTTTTTGAGAGAAATGAGGGTTTGAGCTAATATAGTTGTATAATATTAGCCAAGTGATCATTCGATGCTGAAATGATCACTCAATATTCTTTGTAACTGAAATTCCAAGCTGTTCCATTCTATATCGTAATTTTGATCTGGATAATCCAAGCACTTTTGCGGCTTGTACTTGATTTCCTTTAGTGATTTTGAGTGTTTTTAAGATCAGGTCCTTAACAACGTCGTCAATCTTTATACCTTTCGGGGGGATTTTAAGAATGAAACTGTCCGATTGTTTATCTTCTGCCGAATAAATTCCACTCATGAAACTCAAGAAATGAGATTTAATTGTTTTTTCTTCATCATCAATCAATAGAATTGCTCTTTCGATTACATTTCGTAATTCTCTAATATTTCCTTTCCATGGATAAGATTTCAATCTCTCCATTGCTTCGGATTCAATATCATTAACTCTCTTTTGAAATTTATTGTTGAATTCCGATAAAAACGAATATGATAAAGCCGGAATATCTTCAATTCTTTCGCGAAGAGGAGGGATTTCAATTTTTGCTACATTTAATCTGAAGTATAGATCCTCTCTAAAATTACCTGCCCTAATTTCATCTTCAAGATTTTTATTTGTTGCGGCTAAAACTCTTACATCAACTTCTACTTCCTTTTCACCGCCGACTCTAAAGAATTTTCTTTCTTGCAAAACACGTAATAACTTTACCTGTAGATCAAGTGTTAGCTCGCCAATTTCATCCAGCAATATTGTACCATTGTTTGCAAGTTCAAATTTTCCCAGTTTAGTTTTTTGTGCGGCACCCGTAAAAGCTCCTTTTTCATGACCGAATAATTCACTTTCAGCTAAATCTTTTGGAATCGTTGCGCAGTTTATTTGAATAAAGTTATTATTCTTTCTTGGACTGTTTTGGTGTATAAATTTTGCAAACACTTCTTTTCCGGTTCCGCTTTCTCCTTCAATAAGAATGGTCGTATCAGAACTTTTTGCTAGTTTTTGTGCTGTTTTTACGATTCTCTGAATTTTATTACTCTTACCGAAAAACTCCGGTGAAAGTTCATCTTGTTTCAATAAAGTATGTAAAGCTTCTACTTCTTGTTTAAGTCGAAGATTTTCCGAAGTTTTTCTAAGTACATTATTCAATTGCTCGAGATCGAGGGGTTTTAACAGAAAATCATGAGCCCCCGATTTTATTGCGTTCACCGCAATATCAACATCCGCATAACCGGTTATCATAATAACCGGGATCTCGGGATGCTTTGCTTTAATTTCCTTTAAAATTTCCAGACCGTTATGAGTAGTAAGATAAATATCGAGCAGAATAATATCAGGATCAAAACTGCGGATACTATCGAAGACTTCATCTCCATTGAGGCAAACTTCAACGTTATAGTTGAGTCTTGTTAATGCTTTCTTCAATGACATACATACTAGCTGATCGTCATCCACAATTAAAATTTTATTCAACATTTTCTACACTCGACTCATTATTAAAAAATATACTAAATGTTGTTCCAACTCCTAATTCGCTGTGAAATTCAAGTTTCGCATCTTTCTCGTCAAGCAGCGATCTGCAAACAGAAAGACCGATTCCTGTTCCACTTTTTTTACTAGTAAAAAATTCACCGAAAATTTTTTCTTTATTTTCTTCGGAGATACCGCCACCGTTATCTTTAATTTCCCAAACAATTTTGTTTTGGTTAAGATGAATTGCCGTGTAAGAACTGATTTCTATTTTACCACCGGATTCCTCACAAGCTTCAATTGCATTTGTAATGAGATTTAAAAATACTTGCAATAGATTACTTTCGCTGAATTCAATTTTGGGAAGTGTGCTTGCGTAGTCGGTAAGAATTTTTACTCCTTCACGATTTGCTTTTGCCGAACTTAAATTAATCGCAGTTTCAGAAATATCGTTAACTGAAACAAGCATCTCATTATCGCGATTCTTTCTTGAAAAGCTGAGGATATTTTCAATAAGGTATTCAATTCTTTGAACGCCTGCAAGGCAACCGTCTAATGATTCGACTAAGTCTTCCGGTAAATCATCTGAAGACATGCGCATATAATCTAAGTTTAGTTTTATAGCCGAAAGGGGGTTACGTAATTCGTGAGAAAGACTTGCGGTAAGCTTACCTAATATTTCCAGTTTATTTTTCTGAGTGATTTCTGAATACATTAAACAGCCCATTCTAGAGGCTGCTAAGATACAAATTTATTGTAATTTGTGAAACGAAATTTGCACAATATTAACCACATGTGTAAATGTGGATAATTTATCCTTTGAGTTCTTTTAATATTGCTTCAGCAGTTTTTTCTAAAACTTCTTTTCTGCTATAGAAGTTTTCGCTTAATTTTTGACGAATTTCGTTTAATTTAGCGGTTTGCTCGCTGTTAATTAATTCACGCGCTTCAGGAGAGATATTGATTGAGTCAACACCTTGACCCTTTTTTTCATCCTTTGCGGGAATGTTTTTCTTCGATGCCGGAAGAATCGGTTGATTGTTTACATTGTTAATTTTCATAACTCACCTTTAGAATAACTCGCTAATTTTCGCTTATTGCTAATATTTCGCATTTCTATTCTAATATTATCAATTTCTGTGGAATAATTCCTAATCACATTATCGTATTCTTTCTTAATAAGTTTAGTGTTTATATCAATTTTTTTTAGAATTTTTTCTGATTCAGCGTCGAGACTTTCTAAATCGATTGTTTCACGCAATAATCTCGCTTGCTTAAGAGCTGAAAATGCTCCATTATAATTTGTATCAAAATTATCCGGATCAAGAGTTATTAAAAACTGCAGACAGTTATTTATTAGTTCATCAATCTTATTAAGGATATCAATTACACTATTCATATTAGTAGTTAGATCCTGTACCAAAAAATGACTGAGTACTTAATAAAGTTGCCAATTGTGTTTGCATTGATTGATAACGCTTTCTGAGAACTTCTGCACTTTTATCAATACTTGTTGTAACACTATCTATACGATCACTTAAATACTTAGCAGAGTTATCGTAACTTTGTTTTGCAAGTGAAAGATATCCTTCAGCTCCGGAATATTTCTTTAATGAATCATATAATGTTGTTGCAAGTCCATTTGAAGAATTAAACAGATTTTCAACTTCGCTAGTATTGTTATTTACTTTTTCATCGAATAGGGTAGAGTCGGAAATTGAGAGACCGGAAGAAGCATCAAACTTAATCCCGATTTGTGAAAGATATCTAAACTCATTATCCGAATCACCAAAAGTTGTATGACCAATTGATCGAAGAGAATTAAGTAATGAGCTTACTGTAGCTTCGCCTCTTAAAATCCCTCTGGAAGTCTCAGTTGATTTTGTCTTTTCCTTCAATAAAGTATAGACATCGTTAAATTTCTTGATGAAATCATTTACATCGTTTCTAATTGTTTCATTATTATGTTCAACAGTAATATTCACTTTTGGATCAGTATCTTTCATTACGGATTTAATATTGAATGTCATTCCGCTAACTAAATCACTTACAGTGTTTGAATTTTTCTGAATCTGAACATTATTAAAGCTAAACTTTGCATTAAGTTGATTGTTTGCATTTGTGATATCCGAATAAACAAATCCGGCAGTATCAGGTTCTATTGATTGATCAAAAGATGGACGAGATGAACCTAAGTTTAAACCCAGTTGAGCTAAAATTGTTGAACCGGAATTATCTGCAATGCTTTTAATTCTATAATCAAGACCGGAATTCTTGGAAGTAATTGAAAGTTGAGAAGTATCTGAACCGGGAGCAAAACTTGAAGCTGATAAAACAGATGCAGCACCAACTTCTTTATCTACTTGAATTCCAAGATCAGTTACCAAATCAAATCCGGAGTCATGTGAAATGCTAATGTAATCTGTAGTTTTTGATCCGGTAACTTTTAGCCGAACATCACCCGTTGAAGGATCATCAAGAACCTTCTCCGCATTAATTCCATCAATACCGGAGTTAATGTTCTCAACAAGTTCGTCAATTAATTGTTCGTAAGTACCGCCGCCGGTTACGTTGATTGAATAATCCGTCCCGTTTAAGTTAATTTTTATAGTACTTTCGTTACCTGTATAATTATTTGCTGCAGTCTTTGCACTTGAGTTTACTTCGGCATAATCAGTATTTATTGCGGAAGAAATTTTACTTAGTAATTCCGAGTTTGTTTCTGTGCCATCGAGATCTACTGATATTGTGCTGGTAAAATCAGTGTTAGTTCCATCACCGGTTTTTACTGTAAAAGAGTGTTTCCCGGTAAGACCGGAAACAGCAGAAGAACTAAAATCTTGCGAAATAACCATATCGTTTTTAGCAAGCTGAGTAACGAATAATTCGTATGATCCGATATTAGCTGTTTTATCCGCGGTGGCTGTTAAATATGATTCATTACTTGAGAGGGCGGACTTTGTATTAAAAATTGAACTTGATGATGTAGCTTTTAATTTATCTAATGAACTAAGTAAATTTGTTACTTTCGAGCTAACATCAGTAATTGTACTGCTTAAGGAAGAAAAGTTAGTCTTCTTTGTTTGTATAGAAGAGAGTCTTTTCTTAATCTCTACAGATTTGAAATTATAAATCATTTCGTTGATATAAGATGAAGAAAGAATTTCCATTACAATTACCTAAATCTTTTTATTTGCTTTGAGCGTTTGTTCCCAAGTCTCTTTTAGTTCCGATAAGATTTTTTCAACAATTTCATAATTATGCTTACGCATTTGATCTTTACAAAAATTGTACAGTTGAAATAAACCCGAAGAAATTTTTTCTAATTCGGTTTCATCAAATCTTAAACCAAAGATAAGTTCATTTAACGCTTTGTTAGTTTTTTCAATATTATGAAGACGGCAATTAGTGATTGCAAAATCATAAAGCTTCAACAAGAGTTTTTCTTGTGAGGATTCCATTATGTCATTAACTAAATAAGGATTAGCACGGTTTCTTGATTTTGCGGATAATGAAGAGTACATAAACAACTCCTACAGTTTGAAAAAATAGCCCTTCCGGTTTCCCGGAAGAGCTTTATGATAAATCAAGATCAAGTCAATTATCCGAATAACTGTAATACTTGTTGTGGTGCAAAGTTCATTTGAGCAACCATAGCTGTAGCTGCTTGAGCACCAATTGAGTATTTGGTAGCGTTTAATTGTTCGACAGCAACGTCAGCGTCAAACAATCTTGATACAGATGCTTGAGAATTTGTGATAGCAGATGTTAAGAAGTCATCTTTTACATCTAGTCTTTGTAAAAGATTACCAATCTTACCTAACGAGCTCGTAATTGTAGATTCGAAAGTATTCAAACTGGTTTCAAGACCTTCAAAGTCCGAGCGAGTTGCTATAAGATCAACACCAGCAGTACCAATTGCATCACTAACTGCTTCAGCATGAACAGCGACGTTTTGTGAGAAGGATACATCTAGTTGATCACTAGTTGTAACACCTGTTTGGAATTTCATTCCACCGCTAGCACCTGATGCTGCTGAAGTTGATGTCAACAATTCAGTATTGTTGAATTTTGTGTTGCTAATAGCACTGTTGATTTCGTCTGCAATTGCTCTTACGTCTGATGCTAAAGCATTTAGATCAGCAGCAGCATTACCTGAATCAGCTATTTTACCTCTGATTTGAGTGATCATATCACGAACACTTACAAGCTGACTTTCAGCAGTTGAAAGCATATCTTTTGCTGAACCAACGTTCTTTTGAGCAGATTGCATTAAAGCAACTTTTGATTCTAATGATTTACCGATATTGAAACCGGAAGTATCATCTGCAACACTGTTTATTCTTTTTTGTGTTGCTAATCTCAACTGAGCTTTTTGAGTTTGTGAGTTGAGTTTTGCTAGAGCATTATAAGCTTCTAAAGCTCCAATGTTTGATGCGATTCTGAAATTAGACATTACAACCTCCTTGTTATTTGTTAATTAGGCTTCCTTGCCTTGTTTGTTGTCTGAGTAGATCATTTTTTTGCTACCAGCTATTTAAATTATTGATCTTGTTTCCACTAGCATTATCGCAGATGTGTGAAAATAGTTTAGCCGGTTTCTTGTAAAAATTTTTGAGGGAATGAAAGAGGCTTCACAAATATACTTTGTGAAGCCATTAAATTGTATTAACCGAAAAGTTGCAATACTTGCTGAGGACTCATATTTAATTGTGCTAACATTGCTGTAGCAGCTTGGGCACCAATTGAAGATTTTGTAGCATTTAATTGTTCAAGGGCAACATCAGCATCGAATAGTCTGGATACAGAAGCTTGTGAGTTAGAAACAGCAGAAGTTAAGAATTCATCTTTTGTATCTAACCGTTGCAAGAAATTACCAATCTTACCAAGTGCTCCACTTACAGAAGATTCGAAATTATTTAAACTCGTTTCTAAGCTTTCGAAATTATCTCTGGTTGCAATAAGGTCACCATCGTCAGAATTACCAATAGCATCACTTAAAATTTCAGCATTGATGGCAACGTTTTCTGCGAAAGTAACAGTTAGTTGATCGTTAGTAGCTACACCGGTTTGGAATTTCATCCCACCACCGGCACCGGCTGCAGATGATGTGGAAGTTAGTAACTCTGTATTATTAAATTTTGTGTTGGTAATAGCACTGTTGATTTCGTCTGCAATTGCTCTAACGTCTGAAGCAAGTGCGCTCAAATCAGCAGCAGCATTACCTGAATCTGCAACTTTTGCTCTGATTTGTGTTATCATATCACGGATACTAACTAACTGACTTTCAGCAGTAGCTAACATATCTTTTGCCGAACCAACGTTTTTTTGAGCTGCCTGCATTAAAGCAACTTTTGATTCTAATGATTTACCGATATTAAAACCGGAAGTATCATCTGCAACGCTGTTGATTCTTTTTTGTGTCGCCAATCTTAATTGGGCTTTTTGAGTTTGTGAATTAAGTTTTGCAAGAGCATTGTATGCTTCCAAAGCTCCAATGTTCGATGCAATTTTAAATGAAGACATTCTTCCTCCTACTTGAGTTAGTTTTTATTAATTGCTGAATAAATTTTTTGTTCTATTGTGTTTAAGTGTTCTATCAATTTTTTGTTTTGTGAATTATTTTGTTTTGTCCTACTGATAAACTGATCCAGTTTATCGAACTCTTTGTTTTGTAAATAGAGTGAAATCAGATAAATGATTATTGAAGCTTCAGATGAGAATTTTTTTGTCGCATCTTCAAGAAATCTAATAGCTTGATCAATATTTCCTTCGGAATTTAAGTCTGCCGCATATCTATTATATAGTTTAATATTATCCGGGAATTTTTCGAGAAGTTTCTTTTCAATTAATAATCTAGAATCAATCTGTGAGTAAAATTCTAATAGCTGGAAGTAAAAGTTGAAGCTGTTATCAGTAATGATTTCATCTACTAATTGAATATCTTCAAAAGTTAAAATCGAATTGCTCGATAACATCTGAATTATATGTAATTCCTTCTTCCAATATTGTTTCTGATTACTTCGATAATCTTCAAGATGATTAAAGAAATATTCTATCCCGGTTTGATCATTTAGTTTATATGATATATGTAATCCGTGGTATAGAATCTTTTCTTCATCTACATATATGTCTAATAATTTGTTAGTTGATTTTGCGGTGCTATACTTTTTGTTAAGTTCATATGCAGAAATACAAAAAGAAACGGCTTCGATATTTTTACCCATTTTAGAATAAACTTCTGATGCAGTAAGATTGGCAATTATATTTTCCGGGTTACACTTAATTGAATTATCAATGTTAGTAAGTGCTTCGCCCAAATTATTATTTTGCTGATAGTAATCTGCAACACTGCTATAGGAAATGGATTTGTATTCATCCGGAAGAGAGTCATCTTTTATAGCTAACGAGTGATAGTTAAATGTATTTGCTAAATCATTTAATATGCTGTAACTATTTGCAATCTGGAAAGCGCAATATCCACTTGGATTGTTTTGATAATCTAAAAGAAGTAAATCAAGATTGCGTTTAGCTTTTTGTTTTAGCCCTTCTTTATCAATATTATAACCGTAGTGATTAATTAACAATTCAGAATTTTGAATCTTGCAGCCATGAGCAAAAAGTGAATCATCAATTTGTTCGTGAGCTTTACCGCTAAATCTTATTCCTTTTATGTTTCTAAATAATCTGGTATAACGCTGAAGTTTTGGTTTTTTATTAATTTCATCAACATTATAAATTTTACATCTATAACCGATCTTATCTCTATTTGATGTCAATTTTTTTAACAGATGTTTAGCTGAAGCATCCAATCTCTCATCTGCATCAAGATAAAGTACCCAATCGGATGTTACCTTTGATAAAGAATAATTCCTAGCTTCAGAGAAGTCATTATTCCACTTATGCTGATATACCGAAGCACCGAAGGATTCTGCAATCTGAATTGTATTGTCGGTTGAACCAGTATCAACAATTATTATTTCGTCAACGACATCTTTTACCGATTGAAGACATTCCCGAAGAAGCTTTTCTTCGTTTTTAACTATCATGCTAAGTGAAATTGTTGACACTTTAGCTAACCTTTTTTTCTTCTAAAGAGTTGTGATTTACATCAAATCCTAACACTCTGTTTATTTTTGCCAAACCATTCAGAGCAAAATCATTTCTTGAATCATAGCTGAGAGAATACTCAAACATTGTCTTCGATTCTGTGTCCATGTTTTTTAAGTAGAATAATTCACCAAGACCGGCGCAAGCTTGTGATGACCGTGAATCAAGATTTAATGCTTTCTCAAAACATACTTGTGCGGTATCAAAATTTTCCAAAGCTAAGTAGTTAAAGCCCTTGAAGTTTTCCAGAGACGATATTTTTAATAATGTCGAATTACTCATAATTCCGGCTGTTAATAACTCTTCTGCTTTAATGACTTTATCTAATGAGTTTTGGTAATCTTTATTTTTGAATAATCTATACGCATCGGTTATGCATTGGTTGAATATCGCTGTCTCTTCTTCAGAAATTGAATCGTCAATTAAAGAGTTGTGATGATTAGGTAAACCAAGTGATTGATTTATTTTTAGTAATCCATTCTTTGCAAATTCGTTGTCTGAATTGAGATCTAATGCCCATTCAAACATTATTTTTGCTTCTTCATCTTGGTTTTGTAAGAATAAAACTTCACCAAGACCTGCGCATGCTTGTGAAGAATGAGGATTTAATTGCAAACCTCTTTCAAAACATGATTGAGCGGATTTGTTATCGCCCGTACCTAGACAAATAAATCCGCGTAAGTTTTGAACACTTGCTAAATATTCATCGCGCTGATCTTCATCGATATTTTGAAGTTCATTTTCTAGATCTTCGCTGGAATCATTTAGAACGTCTAATGCGGTTTCGAACTCTTTTTTTGCAAAAAGTTCAAACGCTTGAGTAACGGTGTTTTCTAGTACTACCATGTCATTTCTCCTTGTTTGACTAAAGAATTTGAGTCATAAGAAACAACAGTTATGCCATATTGCTTTTGAGGAGAAAAGTGAGTTTTTTTGGATAAAAATGCGGTTATTACAAGAAATGAATGGTCAATATTGTGCAGATGTAAAATAGTGGTCTATTGAAAGACCACTATTTTTAAGGAGTTACATGAGTTTCAATATATTTTAGATTTTCAAGAGCAATTTCATTTTTCGGATCAAGTTCAATTACTTTCCTAATAAATCCAAGCGCATCTTCAATTTGATTCTGCATAATTTTTACAACAGCTAAATCATTTAATACCTCGGTAGAAGATGGACTTTGTCTTAGTAATTTATTCAATATTTCGAGAGCTCCATCCAAATCGGAATTATTAATTAGTTCTTCAGCTTCTTCAAGAGTAGGGAAGGATTCTTCAGATGATAAATCCAGGTTATTGTCTTTAGCATCTAAGCTAAGTTTTTTATTAACGATTGCTAATTTATCCAAGATTCCTTTTCTGTTCTCACCATTTTTTATAGCCCATTCATACATTGTTTTTGCTTCGTGGAATAATTCAGCTACAAAAAATGTTTCTGCTAAACCTAGGCATGCTCTGCCGGAATTGGGATTTAACTCTAATTCTGTTTGAAAATAATTTTGAGCTTTTTCATAATCTCCAATTTGCAGAGCAAGATTTGCAGTCAGATTAATTACATCATCCTTGGCAATATTTTCAAATCCTTTTCTATCGGAATTGTCAAAGTGTTCGATTGCGCGTTCTGCTTCAAGTAAAGCAAGATTGAGTTCATTATCTTCTGAATGATTCAATGCACGAGCAAAGGCTTCTTTGAAAATACTTTCATTTATTGGATAAGTAATTCCTCGTCCCTTTATTTGCTTTCCTTTTAACCAGATCTCATCGGGATCCGCACCCCATTTATCTGAAAAGATTTTTCTGTTAGTGTCAAGTCGTTGTTGATATTTATCCAATCCATCAGCTGTAAAGCTTTTTGAACCATAATGATGAATGAATACATCCTTCGCAATAACAGTTTTATAACCGGCTAATTGAGCTCGCAAGCAAAAATCATCGTCTTCAAAATTACCCGGGGTAAATCGTTCGTCAAGCCCGCCGATTTTGTCAATTACTTCACGTTTGATTAATGTACACAAGAAAGCTACACGAGGGAATTCCAAAACTTCCCCTTTACTTTTTTTGCTTACCTCTTCGGCATAACTGTACATCGCATTAACTGTAGTATATTTTGCAGATTTGTCGAGTTGAGCACCACTTACAATATTTGAAATTGGTCCCACTATTCCAATATCAGAACGAGTGTTTGCTACTCCTACTAATTTTGTCAACCAATTATTTGTTACAACTATATCATTATTCATTATAACAAACTGTCGAGTTTTAACTTCTTTTATTGCTTGATTAATACCTTTGGGAAATCCCAAGTTTTCCTCATTGTAAATAACGGTGGTAAAGGGATTAGTAGCTTCATACTCATGTAAAAAAGTAACTGTTTCCTTATCAGATGCATTGTCAACAATCAAAAGTTCATAAGGAATATTAGTTTCATTTGCTATACTAACTAAACACTCTTCCAAGTATGTTTTATTATTGTATGAAAGTAAAATTAAGGTAACCGGTTCAGCGTTTACCGGTGTATCTTTCCTTGATTTTGGTATTAAGGATGTTTCTTCGTTATGAAAGAATGTACTTGAAAAATTAATATCATTACCAAATATTTTTTTAGGTGAGGGAATATTTTTACTACCGTAAAAATATTTCAATCGCTCAATAAATACTTTTTCATCATCTTTTCTACTAGAATGATTCTTATTTGACGGAGATTCTTTAACCTGCACATAAGTATCAAGACATACGCCAATTGCTAATCCGTGGCTTCTGAGCCTCCAAAAGAAATCAGAAGCAACAAATTGTTCTGTTTTGTAAGAATTAAGTTTTGCAACTCTATTGAATGATTCCTTTCGAACAGTTACACATTTTAATGAAACAATTTCAGTTTTTACAATAATTTCATTAAACTGAGTTTCAAGCTGAGAATTTATTAACTCTACATCGGTATTCTTTAATTCTTCTTTTAAATGAGTTCTTAAGTTTTGAGATCCTACTTCTGAGTTTATAAGAGGAGCAACAGCTGCTGCTTTCTTGTTATCAAAAAATTTCAGAATCTTTTTGAAAAAGTTTTTCGGTAAAACTGTTTCTGCTTCAAGAAATAATAAGTATGGATTATTAGCAATTTCAATTGCCTTATTTAGTTTTGAGCTTAAATCTGAAGACTCATCGATGTTTGCTATTTTAATATTTTTATAAAGACTGCTAGAGCCTAATAGAGATGTTAATTCCTCATCAGACTTAGAAACGATAATAATCTCATCTTCTTCACTTAATTTATTGCGAAGCTCTTTAACTTGTTCGATTGTAATCTGCTTATCAAATTCAGAGTAAAGTATAACAGAAATAACGCGATATGTGATTGCTCCGTTTTCATTAAAAAATCTATCTTGTTTATTATCAACTCTAGTAAATGCATTTTCTGAGACAGTGCGATTTTGAATCGTGTATTTAAATGCTAATAATTCGGAGATTGCTGCCCTTCGAATTGAATATTTGGAGGATGTTCTGATTCCATTAGCAATTAATTCATTCCTTAGTTTATGATCAGCAACAAGGTTATCGAGACCTTCAAAGCATGTTTCATCTTTAGTTGTATCAACAAGCAATGCGTTTTGTTTATCAACAGCATATTCCGAAGTGCCTCCTCTTTGGGGTAAAACTACTGCACATCCTGAGGCCATTGCTTCCAGACCAGTTCTTCCAAATGCTTGATACACCGAAAGATCAATAAAGATATCGGAAGAACGTAAAAGTTCAGCCACCTCTTCACGAGTTAGTACCTCATGATTTATATATTCAAAATCTCTAG
>QZJX01000013.1 GCA_003599395.1 Ignavibacteriales bacterium
ATATCTACAAATAATGTCGAAGCGGTGAAGAATTCTTCCGTTATTGTAATTGCTGTTACTCCTCAACAGTTAAATTCGCTTATTTCTGAAATAAAGAATTTGGTGAACCCACGAAGACATATAATTTTTTCGATCGTTTCCGGCGTTTCAATAAAACAGATAAAAAAATTGTTTGGTAAAAATATTCGTGTAGTTAGAGTAATGCCGAATACAGCAATAGCAATTCGTGAATCGATGACATGCATATCTTCTGATGAGAAAGATAGAAGGGCGTGTGATCTTGCTGTTGAACTGTTCAATAATCTTGGTGAAACAATTGTAATTAAGGAAGAATTGATGGTTCCGGCAACCGCTTTGTGTGCATGCGGAACTGCATTCTTCTTAAGAGCTGTAAGAGCAGCCTCGCAAGGCGGAATTGAAATTGGTTTTCATGCTGAAGAAGCATTGTTCATGGCGGCACAGACTGCAAAGGGTGCAGCGTCAATGTTAATAATAGACAAAAATCATCCTGAACGAGAAGTTGATAAAGTTACAACCCCAATGGGATGTACAATTGCCGGTTTAAATCAAATGGAACATCATGGATTTAGTTCATCGTTAATAAAGGGGATTACAGTCTCGGCTGAAAAAGCTAAGACACTTTATTCAACTGATTAATTTGTGATGAACAAGAAAATACTTCGTCTTGCAATTCCTAATATTCTTAGCAATCTATCCGTCCCGCTGTTAAGCTCGGTTGATACGGCTATTGTTGGTCATCTTGAAAAAGTGTCATACCTGGGTGCAATAGCAATAGGTTCAATGATATTCAATTTTGTTTACTGGGGTTTTGGTTTTCTTAGAATGGGAACCACAGGTCTCACCGCACAAGCATTCGGTAAAAAAAATGATGAAGAAATAATTCTCGTTCTTGCAAGATCTTTATCTGTTGCTTTTGCAGCAGCTATTTTGATTTTCGGATTACAATATTTTATAAAAGAGATTAGCTTTTATCTGGTTACCACAGGACCGGAAGTAGAAAAATATGCAAGAGATTATTTTGATATAAGAATTTTCGCGGCTCCCGCAACTTTAGGTCTATATGCATTCCATGGTTGGTTTCTTGGAATGCAAAATGCAAAGTATCCGTTAATATTAACTGTAGTTGTAAATGTTTTGAACATCGGATTCAATTTTTTGTTTATTTATGGATATGGAATGAATGTCGATGGCGTTGCTCTTGGGACAGTATTTGCTCAGTACCTCGGATTAATACTTTCGATATTTCTTTACCTAAAAAAGTATAGAGAATTTACTGCAGCGTTAATTATTAAGAAAATTACGGATGTAGAACCAATCAAAAAATTCTTCTCAGTTAATTTTGATATTTTCTTGCGAACTCTCTCATTGATTTTTGCATTTACATTTTTCACAGCAGTTTCTGCGGACTTAGGAACAGAAATTCTTGCCGCGAATACTATACTTCTTCAACTTTGGATGATTCTTTCGTACGGTGTTGATGGTTTCGCTTTTGCAGCAGAAAGTTTAGTCGGTAAATATATCGGTGCAGGAAATAAACAAAAATTGCAATCAGCAATTAAATACTCTTTCATTTGGGGAATTGGACTTGGGGTAATTCTCACAATTATCTATTTCTTTCTCGATAGAGAAATTTTGGCGTTTTATACGGATAAGACTGAAATAATTAATTTAGCTTCAGCCTATTTTATTTGGACATTGCTTGCTCCGCTAACAAATTCAATTTGTTATATATGGGATGGAGTTTTCATTGGAGCGACAGCGACTAAACCGATGAGAAATTCAATGTTGTTAAGCGTACTAATTTTCTATCTTCCGATTTATTACCTTACAGTTGACATACTTGGAAACGATGCTTTATGGTTAGCGATGATAAGTTTTATGATTGTTAGAGGAGTTTCGTTAACCTTATACGCACCAAAATATATTTTGAGTAGAACTTTCAAGTGATCAATTTAAGATTAGAACATCGAATCAGTTTCATCAAATTTTAATATCTCTGCATATAACAAAAGTTCTTCGAACAAATCTTTTGATGTAACAACATTGGAAGGATTAATATTCTCTAAACCGGAAAATTTTAGAGCATCCGCAACCCATGTATTACAAGTATTGAATAAGTGATATTTCGGATTCGCTTCAAAAAATATAATGTTCCCATTAAGACGTTTTTCAATAATTCTTAAAATTTCTTGATTATCCTTGCTGAATGATTTGTCTATAAATTCACAAAGTTTGAGAATAGATTGACTATCCATCCTAATTTTTAAAACATAATCACTCCATCGAATTAATTCATCCTCCATGTTATATGTTTTCGCAACTCTAATGGTACTTTCGGTCGGGACTAATATTGCTCTAGCAGCCAATACATAATCATTTGAAGGATGTAAATAAAAAACACGGTCACCAAAACCAATATCAACAAAATCAAAATTATCGAAGTATTGTAAAGCTCGTATATCGTTTTTTGTTGTGCTATCAACCTGGATTATTATCCCGGTGTGCCAATAATTTTTGATTACATAAATATGTGTATCCTCGGTTTGTGCATACGAAGAAAAATTAATAAAAATAATTAGAATCAATATTTTTGAGGATATTCTTTGCATGATTGAACTTACTTTTTTCAATTATATCAAATATGTTAAAAACCTATAAAAAAATAATCCATTTACTGATTTACTTACCTGATTGACATTATAATTCCCAAAGCATATTTTGAAATATAAAGGAAAATTTAATTAGCTTGAATGACAAGGGGAGTTATGGAAACATCAATTTCTAAAGATGAAAGAATGTGGGGTATGTTCTGCCACATTTCGGCATTTGCTTTTTTTATTTTTCCGTTTGGTAATATTATTGGTCCGCTTGTAGTTTGGTTGATCAAGAAAGATGTTTATCCGTTTGTTGATGAACAAGGGAAAGAATCCTTAAATTTTCAAATATCTGTCTCAATTTATGCCTTCGCAGCATTGTTGCTAAGTATAATTTTAATTGGAATTCCAATACTTATTGCACTTTTCTTCTTTGATTTTATCCTCGTTGTCGTTGCAGCCGTAAAAGCAAATGACGGGTTTAATTACAAATATCCGTTAAGTATTCAACTTATTAAGTAATGCTGTTATCAATATTAACTGGCATTTCAAAACAACATATTTCTTGATAATTCCGTTAATAAGTGTTAAATTTAATATTCTTAATTCGCCCCTTAGAGGGCGATTTTTATTTGTATGAGTATTAATAAAAAATATATCGAGTCTGAAATTCAACGCATCGTTGAATCACTTGACTTTCTTTTTATAGAGACAGTCATTAGAGGTAATGAGCGTCAGCTTGTTCTGGAAGTATTTGTTGATAGTGAACCCGGTGTGTCAACGGATGATTGTGCTGCAATAAGCAGAGCAATTAATGAGTTTTTTGAATTAAATGAGGACAAAATTGGTAATTACAGACTTGATGTTTCTTCACCGGGCGTTGATAGACCTTTGAAATATCTCAAACAATATCCTAAACACCTCAATAGAGAATTTAGCATAAAATATATTATTGAAGAAGAAACAAAAGAACGAAAAGGTAAACTAAAACAAATTGAAGGAGAAAATTTAACCTTTCAATTTGGCAAAGAAGAAATTTTAATTCCTTTTGAAAAAATAAAAGAAGCAAAAGTTCAAATTAGTTTTTGATCACGGAGGCATATAAAAATGAACAATGAGATAGTTGATTCCTTTGCCGCGATGGCGAGGGAAAAGAGCGTTGATAAAGATGTTCTCGCTGGCATAATTGAAGAAATCTTCGGTCTGCTCGTTAAAAAGAAATTTGGTCCCGATGCAAATTTTGACGTTGTTGTGAACATGGACAAAGGTGATATAGAAATCTTCCTCGAAAGAACAATAGTCGAAGAAGTTGAAGATCCGAATCTGGAAATTAGTATAGATGAAGTCAATGAAAAAGGAAATGAAGACGAACTTGAAGTTGGTGATGATTTTGTAGAAATAATTCCTCTTGCCGCATTCGGAAGAAGACTGATTAATCTCGCCCGGCAAAGTTTAAATCAACGTATTCGAGAAATCGAAAAAGAATTAATTCACAACGAATACAATGAAATGGTTGGTGATATTGTTGTAGGTGACATCTATCAAGTAAGAAGAAACGATGTTCTTGTTAACCATAATAAAAATGAACTTTTACTTCCACGTTACGAACAAATTCCTAGAGAGAAATATAGAAAAGGCGATACAATTCGTGCGGTGATAAAAGAAGTTAAGAAAACACCAAATGGACCTGTAATAATAATTTCAAGAGCAGATAACACATTCTTAAGAAGGTTATTTGAAATTGAAATTCCAGAAATTTATGACGGTGTTATAGAAATTAAAGGAATTGCTCGTGAACCCGGTGAAAGAGCTAAAGTTGCCGTTGAATCTCAAGACCAAAGAATTGATGCGGTTGGTGCTTGCGTTGGTATGAAAGGTGTTCGTATTCACGCAATTGTGCGTGAGTTGAACAACGAGAATATCGACGTTATAAATTATTCAGAGGATCCTGTGGTTTATATTCAACGCTCTTTATCTCCGGCAAAATTAAAATCAATTGAGTTGGATGAAGATGAAAAGAAATGTACCGTTACTGCCGATAGCGATCAAGTATCGTTAATTGTTGGAAGAAACGGGGTTAACATTAGACTAGCAATGAAATTAACAGGATATGAAATTGATGTAATACGAGAAGAAAAGCCGTTCGAAGAATATGAAGGTGATATTGAACTAGTTGAACTTCGTGAGGAACTTGGTGATACCGTGGTCGATCTGCTCATTAACAATCGATATGATACAGCGGTTGAAGTGCTAACAGCCGGAGTGGAGAAACTAAAAGAAATCAACGGTATAACCGAAGAAACAGCAAACCAAATACTCGAAATATTAAAAAATCAATTTGAAGAAGAAGAATAAGTCGTTGTGACTTAATTGCGGGTGATCTTAAATGACAGAAAAAAGTAAGAAATTAAGAATTTACAAATTTGCTTCAGAATATAATTTGGCAACAGACACGATTGTTGATTTCCTTAAGCAAAAGGGATATGAAGTTAAAAATCATATGTCTCTTCTTAATGATGAAATGATTGCCGATATCAATGATAAGTTTAAGAAAGACATTGAAGCTGCAGAGAAACATTATCGTAAAATTTCTGAATTCCATAAAAAACGTGGCGATCAAGTAAAACCGGAAGAATCGGAAAAAGTAGAAGAAACAGAAAAACCTTCTGAAGAAAAGCCTGCTGAAAGTGAACAAGAAATTTTAGTTGAGGAAAAACAAGAGCCAATCGCTGAAGAGACTATAACTACCGAAGAACCAAAAGCCGATATTAAGGATGTTGAGGAAAAAGTTGAAGCTCCAGAAGAAGAAGCCGCAATCGAGACTTTTAAGACAGAGGGAGAGCGGCAATTATCACAAAAGAAAAAAGGTCTTACTGTAGTTGGTAAAATTGATCTTACTGACAAGAAGAAACAGAATAAAGAGATCAAAGAACCGGAAGAGAAAAAAGTTCCGGATACAAAAGATGCGGATGCAAAACCAAAACCTGTTAAAACACCCGAAGAACTTGAGAAAGAACAAAAAGAAGCCAGCAAACGTAAAAAGAAAAAATTAAAAGCTAAAAAGCGTGCTGAAGATGAAGTTGATGAAGCACCAAAGAATAAAAAGAAAAAGAAAGTTAAAAAACTTGATGTAGATAAACGTGAAGTTGAAGCTGCAATTAAACGTACACTGTTAAGTATGGACGAAAGTGGAGCAAGTGCAAGAGCCAGCTTCAAGAAGAAGAAAAGAAAAGAAAGAGAAGAGGAAGAGGAAAAACGTTTAGAACAACGTGAAATTGAAAAATCCACCCTACATGTGACCGAATTTATATCGGTTAGTGAATTAGCTAATCTTATGAGTGTACAAGTAAGTGAAGTAATTCAAAAATGCATTGAAATGGGTATAATGGTTTCAATAAATCAAAGACTTGACGTTGAAACAATTACTTTAGTTGCCGATGAATTTGGATTTGATGTTGCATTTGAGGATGAATATAAAGGAGATGTAATAGAAGAAGAACATGATCCAGAAGATTCATTAATATACAGACCTCCCGTTGTTACAATTATGGGTCATGTTGATCACGGAAAAACTTCTTTGCTCGATCATATTCGCAAGACAAATGTGGTTGCCGGTGAATCAGGTGGAATTACACAGCATATTGGTGCTTATAGAGTAAAACTTGATGACGGAAGATATATAACTTTTCTTGACACACCCGGTCACGAAGCATTTACCGCAATGCGTGCCCGTGGTGCTAAAGTTACGGATATTGTTGTACTTATTGTTGCAGCCGATGATGCAGTTATGCCTCAAACAATTGAAGCAATTAATCACGCGCAAGCCGCAAGCGTTCCGATAGTAATAGCCATCAACAAGATTGATAAACCGGGGGCTAATCCTGATAAAATTAAACAACAGTTAGCCGATAGAAATATTCTTGTTGAAGATTGGGGCGGTAAATATCAGTGTGTTCAAATTTCTGCAAAATCCGGCCTGAATATTGAAGAATTATTAGAAAAAATTCTACTGGAAGCTGAAGTCCTAGAATTAAAGGCCAATCCTGATAGAAAAGCACGGGGAACTATAGTTGAATCTCAATTAGATAAAGGACGCGGTGTTACTGCAACAGTGTTGATCCAAAAAGGAACAATGAGAGTTGGCGATCCTTTTGTTTCTGGCAATACTTATGGACGTGTTCGTGCGATGTTTGACGAAAGAAATAATAAAATTGATGAAGCCGGTCCGGCAGCTCCTGCTCTAGTTTTAGGTTTTGATAGTGCACCTCAAGCCGGTGATACATTTATAGTTGTCGATAGTGAGAGAGAAGCTAGAGAACTTGGATTAAAGCGTCAGCAATTAAAACGCGAACAAGATCATCGACAAGTTAGACACATTACATTGGATGAGATTGCAAACCAAATTAGCCAAGGTGGATTTAAGGAATTGCCAATCGTTGTTAAGGGTGACGTTGATGGATCTGTTGAAGCTCTATCGGATTCGCTGATGAAATTATCAAACAATGAAGTCGCAGTCAGTGTTATTCACAAAGGTGTTGGTGCCATTTCAGAAGGCGACGTTCTGCTTGCAGCAGCATCCTCTGCCATTATTGTAGGTTTCCATGTAAGACCTCATATCAACGCTAGAAAATTGGCTGAACAGGAAAAAGTTGATATCAGACTTTATAATGTAATCTACGACGCAATCAATGAAGTTAAATCTGCTCTTGAAGGTATGTTATCCCCGGTTGTTTCTGAAGAACTTACGGCAACTATTGAAGTACGTGAAACCTTTAAGGTGCCGAAAGTTGGTACAATTGCCGGCTGTTATGTGCAAGAAGGTAAAATTACAAGAAATACTCGAATTAGATTGTTTAGGGATGGAATTGTTATTTACGAAGGTGAACTTGCTACACTCAAACGTTTCAAAGACGATGTTAAAGAAGTTGACGCCGGATACGAGTGCGGACTTAATATCGCTAACTTTAATGATATTAAAGTGGGTGATGTTATTGAAGGTTACAAATTTGTTGAGACAAAGAAAAAGCTAAGCTAATAATGTCGATAAGAAGAGAAAAAATAGAACATCTGATTAAAGAAGAACTAAGTTTAATTTTTCTGCATAAACTTCAAGATCCGGAATTTGGTTTAACAACAATTACTAGCGTAAAGGTTTCGCCTGATGTTCGAATTGCAAAGGTTTATTTCTCTGTATTCAATAAAGAAAATAGAGAAATGATGTTGAATAAGGTAAACGAATTATCCGGTTTTATACGTGGGCAATTAGCTCAAAAAGTTAAGTTACGTCACACGCCTGAACTTCATTTTTATATTGACGATACTATAGATTATGTAGAAAAGATGGAAAATATTTTTAAGAAATTACACAATGATGATAAGCAAAGCGACGAATGATTTTAGTAATTTCGACTTTACGAATGGCGAAGTAATTTTAATTGATAAAGATTTACATGCAAGTTCTTTTAATGTTGTTTATAAACTGCGTAAAATTACCGGAATTAAAAAGATTGGGCATGCCGGTACTTTGGATCCGCTTGCAACCGGGCTTTTAATTATCTGTACCGGAAAGAAGACTAAAGAGATTAGTCATTTCCAAGATTTGAAAAAAGTATATTCCGGAAAAATTATTCTCGGCAAACGTACTGCTTCTATGGATGCAGAGACAGATGTAATTGAAGAACATGATACTTCCGATATTACACTTGAAAAAATTATTTCCGTGAAAGAAGCTTTTGTCGGTAAAATTGAACAAACGCCACCGATGTATTCTGCGGTAAAACATAAGGGTAAATCACTTTATAAGTATGCTCGTAAAGGTGTAGAGATTGAAAGAAATTCAAGATCGGTTGAGATATACGATTTTGAGATTTCCAATTATGTAGATCCCGAAATTCATTTTAGAATTTCTTGTTCGAAAGGAACATACATTAGAGCTATTGCAAATGACCTGGGTGATAAACTTGGCTGCGGCGGTTACTTAAAAGAACTTAGAAGAGAAGCAATCGGTCAATATAATGTCGATGTTGCATTTACAATTAAAGAGTTCGAAAAAGAATTTAATTCTATTACGGTTGATAAGTAATGAATGTTTTTTCTGATAGAGTTGATAAGCCAAAATTAAAAAATACATGTGTTACCGTCGGAACATTTGACGGACTTCATATTGGTCACAAAAACATTTTAGATGTTCTTATAAATATTGCAAAAGAAAAACAATTAAAAAGCACTGTTGTTTCATTTGATCCACATCCAAGAAGTGTTGTGTCAAATAGTTACGAAATAAAAATTCTTACCGATGTTGAGGAAAAGAAAGAGATTCTTAACGCGTTTGGCATCGATAATTTTTATCTGATTAACTTCACCCCCGAGTTTTCTAATCAATCATCGGAAGAATTTGTTAAAAATTTTCTTATTGATAGATTAGATGCAAAACATGTTGTTGTCGGGCATGATCATAAATTTGGAAAGGGAAGAGGCGGGGATGCTGATTCGTTAACGGATTTAGGAATCAAATACGGTTTTGAAGTAACTTCGGTTGACGCTGTTAAACAAAATGATGAGATTGTAAGCAGCAGCAAAATTCGCAATGCATTGATTGAAGGAAATGTTGAGCAAGCTAATTTATTTCTCGGAAGAAGTTATTCATTGCAAGGTGAAATTGTAACCGGTGCAAAAAGAGGAAGAATACTTGGTTTCCCGACAGCTAATTTGCAGATGTTTAATGCCAGTAAATTGATTCCTCAAAATGGTGTTTATGCAGTTGGATGTGAATTGAACAATGAAAAACTAAGCGGTGTAATGAATATTGGTTACAGACCGACATTTAACGATACAGCAGAACTTGTACCTGAAGTTCATCTATTTAATTTCAATAGAATGATATATGGTGAGGTTCTAAAAATAAATTTTATTAAGAGAATTAGAGCAGAAAAAAAGTTTAACTCAAAAGAAGAACTAATTGAACAAATAGAATTAGATAAAAAGAAAGCGGCAGAAATTTTAGATGTAGTAATAACTAATTGATCTCGGTGAGGACTGGGATTACATTAATAACTAATTTAATAGGAGTAACAAATGTCTTTAACAAAAGAAAAGAAACAAGAACTAATTAAAAAATTCGGTAAATCAGAAAACGACAGCGGAACAGCCGAAGTACAGATTGCTATTCTTACACAAAGAATAAATGAACTAACCGAACATTTCGGTAAACATTCAAAAGATCATGCGTCAAGAAGAGGCTTGATGAAAATGGTTGGTAAAAGAAGAAGATTGCTTGATTACTTAACTAAAAAAGATATCGAAAGATATAGAGCAATCATTAAAGAACTCAATATTAGAAAATAAGGAAGCACATGAACGTTATACGTAAAGAAGTTGAAATAAACGGTAAAAAATTAATTTTAGAGACGGGCAAACTAGCAAAACAAGCAGATGGTTCTGTGATGGTACGTTATGGAGACACTATGGTACTAGTTACAGCCGTAGCTGCTAATGAAGCTAAAGAAGATATTGACTTTTTCCCACTATCGGTTGAATACAGAGAAAAAGCCTACGCAGCCGGAAAGTTTCCGGGCGGATTTTTTAAAAGAGAAGGAAGACCAACAGAAAAAGAAATCCTCAGCTCTCGCTTAATTGATCGACCAATAAGACCATTGTTCCCGAATGAATTCAAAAATGAAACACAGTTAATTGCAAATGTTTATTCATTTGATGGTGAAAATGATTCTGATGTTCTTGCAGCAATAGGTGCATCTGCTGCATTGCACATTTCAAGAATTCCATTTCTTGAACCAATCGGTGAAGTTAGAGTGGTTAGAGTCGAAGGTCAATTTATTGTTAATCCCACAATTAAACAGACTGAAGCAAGTGATTTGGAACTTACAGTCGCCGGTACAGCGGATTCGATAATGATGGTTGAAGGTGAAGCGAAAGAAATTTCTGAAGAAGAATTTTTATCAGCTTTACGATTTGCACATGAAGAAATAAAGAAAATTGTTCAGCTTCAACATGAGCTTAGGGAAGCCTGCGGTGTGGAAAAAATGACTGTTACAACAAAAGTCTATGCCGATGGATTGGAAGAAGATGTTAAGAAATTAGCATATGATAAATATGCCGAAGTTGTAGCAATGTCTCTTGAAAAAGAAGAAAGAGCTACAAAAAATAAAGAGATAAATGAATTTGTTCTCGCTGAATTAGCAGAAAAATATCCCGAGTTCGAAAAAGATATCAAACAAATTCTTCACGATATCGAAAAAGAGTTGATGAGAAAACAAATTCTGGAAAATAAACCGAGATTAGATGGCAGATCTCTTACAGATGTAAGACAAATCTGGATTGATTTAGGATTACTTCCAAGAACTCACGGCTCTGCGTTATTTACTCGTGGTGAAACACAAAGTTTAATGACATTAACTTTGGGAACAAAAGGTGATGAACAAATTGTAGACGGATTACAAGAGGAATATAAGAAGAGATTTTTACTTCATTATAACTTCCCGCCATTTAGTGTTGGTGAAGTAGGAAGAATGACCGGTGTTGGAAGACGAGAGATTGGTCATGGCAATCTTGCCGAAAGATCTCTCAAATTTATTATTCCTGATGAAGCAACTTTCCCATATATAATTCGATTGAATTCAGATATACTTGAATCTAACGGATCGTCATCGATGGCAACAGTTTGTTCCGGTACTCTCGCTATGTTAGATGGCGGTGTTCCGATCAAGACTATGATTGCCGGTATTGCTATGGGATTAGTAAAAGAAGGCGATAGTTATGCCGTTCTTTCTGATATTTTAGGAAATGAAGATCATCTCGGTGATATGGATTTCAAAGTTGCCGGTTCAGAAAAAGGTATAACTGCAATTCAAATGGATATCAAAATTCAAGGTATCTCATTCGAAATTATGGAAAAAGCACTTCACCAAGCTAAAGAAGGCAGAATGCACATTCTTTCAATTATGAAGGAATCAATTTCTGAACCCAGAGCTGCAATTTCGCAATATGCTCCGACATTATTATTCACAAAAATTAATCCTGAAAAAATTGGTTCGGTTATAGGACCTGGTGGAAAAGTTATTCAGGGTATTCAAAGAGAATATACTGTTGATATTGCAATCGAAGAAGACGGAACCGTTCATATTTCCGGTCAAGATAAAGTTAAAGCCGAAGCAGCAAGAGAATATATAAAGAAGCTTACTCAAGAACCTGAAATCGGTAAAACTTACGAAGCAAAAGTAATCAAACTTCAAGATTACGGTGCTTTTGTTGAGTTTTTGCCTAATATTCAAGGATTGCTTCACATTTCTCAGCTTGATACAAAGAGAATCGAAAAAGTTGAATCGGTTCTAAAAGAAGGTGATAAAATAAAGGTTAAGTTGATAAAGATCGAAAACGGTAAATTTAGTTTATCACGAAAAGCATTGATGATTGATGAAAAGAAAGATGAAAATGTGCCTGAAGAAAGTAACTAAAATTAGAAATGCTGAATGGAATATTCAGCATTTTTTGTTTTAAATATATGTAAATTGATAAGATGCTAATAGGTAACGTTGATCTAACAAAAAGATTGCTCCTAGCACCAATGGCAGATATTTCGGATGAATCATTCCGGGCTATTGCCAGAAAATATGGTGTAGGTTTAACATTTACTCAGATGGTAAGCGCAAAAGGAGTGCTCGAAAATGAATTTGAAACACTTCGCTACTTAGCTTTCCACAAAAATGAAAAACCTATCGGTGTACAAATTTTAGGTAACGATCCCGAGATAATTAAATCATCTGTAAAAGAAATTATTAAATATAAACCGGACGTAATTGATCTTAACTGTGGTTGTCCGGTTGAAAAAGTCGTTAAATACAGTATGGGTGCTTGTTTAATGAATTCGCGCCCTTTACTTGGCAAAATTATTTCTGAAATGAAAAAGGCAGCCGGTGATGTGATGATATCTGCCAAATTCAGATTGGGAGATGACGAAAAGAATATATCCGTAATCGACAACGCAAAAGTTGCTGAAGATAACGGGGCATCTTTTGTTACTGTTCATACAAGATATAGAAAAGATAAATATGATCAAGCAGCTAAGTGGGAGCTGCTTTCCAAAATTAAACAATCAGTAAAAATTCCGGTTGTGGGAAACGGTTCAATCTTCTCAGCCGATGATGCGATTAGGATGAAAGAACAAACCGGGGTTGATTCAGTTATGGTTGCACGAGGTGCATTAGGTAATCCGTTTATTTTTTCAAGATTTAATTCCATAATCGAAAATAATATTGACCCGGGATTACCAACAATATTAACTGTAAAAGAAACAGTTTTAGAACATATCAAGTTGCTGAAAATTGAGTACGGTGAACTCCGAGCTTTAAATTTTATAAAGAAAAATATTATTTGGTATTACAAAAACTATATCGGGATAAATGAACTTATAGATTCATTAATGAAATTAAATTCAATAGAGTCAATTCTTGACTTAGTTGATGATCATACAGAGAAAATACTCGATCAAAAGTATCCCGAAGAAAATTTACAAGCAGTTCAACAAAAATTTAGAATGAAGGTGCTCTTTTGGTTGGTGAAAGAACCTGTATATACGGAGTCCTTCGGTTGAGGTTTAAAGAAAGAAATGAGAAAAGAAATTATAATCAACTCATCCTCTTCTCAAACAAGAGTTGCTATTACCGAAGACGGTAATTTAGTTGACTATTTTGTCGAGAACCCGGAAAAGAGGAGAATGGTTGGCAATATTTACCTCGGTAAAATTGCAAGAGTACTTCCGGGAATTAGAGCTGCGTTTATTGACATCGGTTTAAAACACGATGCCTTTCTTCATTTTTCTGATATCGGAGACAGATTAGAAGCATTGCAATCTGTTTTAGATGATGACGATGATCGTGATATAGATGACGATGATGATGATGAAGCCCCGGCAAAAAAGCCGCACCCAAAGCAAGAACACAGCTCACCAAAGTTGCATAAGGGTCAGGACATTCTGATCCAAATCATTAAAGAACCTGTTAAGGATAAAGGAGTTCGAGTTTCTTCGTCCTTAAGTTTACCAGGAAGATTTTGTGTCTTGCTTCCATTCGATACCAAAATTGGTGTGTCTAAAAAAATAAGTGATTATCGTGAAAGAAAACGTCTTCGTAGAATTGCACGCGAAATTTTACCCGATAATTGCGGCTTGATTATTCGTACTGCTGCAAAAGATCAATCCGAGCAACATCTTGCTAGTGATTTGAAATATCTTGTTAAAACATGGAAAACCATAGAAGAGGAAGCAAAGAATAATAAGCCTCCATATATGGTTTATAATGATGTTTCTACCACAAGAAGTGTAATCCGAGATTTATTCACCGACGAAGTAAACAAGATATTTATCGATTCAAAAAAGATTTATAAAGAGATAAGAGATTACGTGCAATTTATACAACCCGAATTGGTTGAGAAAGTTGTTCTCTATAAAGATTCGCAATCAATTTTTGAAGCATTCAAAATAGAAGAACAGACAAAACAACTTATGGGCAGAAAAGTTCAATTACCTTCCGGCGGTCACATCGTAATTGAACATACCGAAGCAATGATAGTAATAGATGTTAACTCGGGAAGATACGCAGCAAAAAAAGAGCAAGAATTAAATTCACTTAAAACAGATTTAGAAGCAGCGCGTGAAATAGTTCGTCAACTTAGATTGCGTGATATAGGAGGCTTAATTGTAGTTGATTTTATTGATCTTGAAGATGATAAAAATCGTAAGAAAATTTATGACGAGCTTCGAAAAGAATTTAAAAAAGATCGTGCAAAAATTGCGATGCTTCCTATGACCGACTTCGGCTTAATGCAAATTACTCGTCAACGTGTTCGAGAAAATATCTTGCAATCTGTAAATGAAGTTTGCCCATATTGCCTTGGTACTGGTTTATTAACCAAAAAATCTCATATGATTCATGAGATCGAAGATTGGATTAAAAAGTATAAACATCATGGTAAAGAGAAAAAGCTTTTATTAAAAGTTCATCCAACTTTAGGCGCAAAATTAAAGGAAGGATTATTTTCGACTCTCTTTAAATTGCAGTCAAAATATTTTATCAAAATAAAATTGGTTGAAGATAATAAAATCAATCCGCAGGAATTCCATTTTATCTCAGCATCAAACGAAAAGGAACTTACAGAAAGCATTAACGAATAAATGAAAGGGATCTGAAATGAAATTTTTTATTGACACAGCAAATATCAAAGAAATTCAAGAAGCTGCATCTCTCGGTATTCTTGATGGAGTAACGACTAATCCGTCACTTGTGGCTAAAGAAGGAAGAAATTTTAGAGAACTCTTGGATGAAATTGTTAAAATAGTTGATGGTCCAATAAGCGCTGAAGTTGTTTCGACTGATTACGATGGAATATTAAAAGAAGCAAACGAGCTTGCAAAAATTCACAAAAACATAGTTGTTAAAGTTCCCCTTGTAAGAGAAGGACTTAAAGCTGTAAAAACCTTAACTGAAGACGGAATAAAAACAAATGTAACACTTTGCTTTTCGGCATCGCAAGCATTGTTAGCCGCAAAGGCAGGTGCAACTTATATCAGCCCTTTCGTTGGTAGACTTGATGACATAAGTACAGATGGAATGGGATTGATCTATGACATAATTCAGATTTATGAAAATTATGGATTCCCAACACAAGTATTAGTAGCAAGTATTCGTCACCCGCTCCATTTGGTCGAAGCGGCAAAAATGGGAGCTCATGTTGCTACAATGCCGTTTGATGTAATTAATAAATTATTCAATCATCCGTTAACGGATATTGGTTTAGATAAATTTTTGAGTGATTGGAAAAAACTTAATCAGTAGGTGGAAAATGTCGAGTGATCAAAGTAGTTCTAGTAAAAAAACAAAATTTTATGATATTCATAAAAAACTTAATGCAAAGATTGTAGACTTTGCTGGTTATCAAATGCCTGTTCAATATTCTTCAATTATCGAAGAGCACAAAATAATTAGGAATAGTGTGGGTGTGTTTGATGTTTCACATATGGGCGAAGTTTTTGTCAGAGGTAAAGGTGCATTGGATTTTGTTCAATACTTAACAACTAATGATGCAAGTAAATTAATCCCGGGTAGGGTTCAATATTCAGCAATGTGTTATGAAGACGGTGGAATTGTTGATGATCTGTTAGTTTATAAAATCTCCGATGAAGAGTATATGCTTGTTGTAAACGCTTCCAACAAAGACAAAGATTTCGAATGGATGAATAAGAATAATAAATTTGATGCACAACTTGTCGATGAAAGTGATGAATATTCATTGTTGGCGGTTCAGGGTCCCGACTCAATGAAAGTTTTGCAAAAGTTGACGGATGCAGATATTTCAACGCTGGAATATTACTATTTCCTTAATACACAAGTCGCCGGGGTTGATATGATATTTTCTAGAACCGGATATACAGGTGAACTAGGTTATGAATTATATTTCAAAGGCGATGAAACCGTTGCGGAAAAAATTTGGAATTCTGTTTTTGAAGCCGGTGAAGAATTTGGAATTAAACCAACCGGATTAGGTGCACGTGACTCTTTAAGACTCGAAATGGGGTATTGTTTATATGGTAACGATATTGATCAAACCACTAATCCGCTTGAAGCCGGACTTGGCTGGATAACCAAACTGAAAAAAGAAAATTTTATTGCTAAAGATGTTCTTGTTAAGGTGAAAGAAGAAGGATTAAAACGAAAATTAGTCCCCATGCAGACAGATGAAAAAGCTTTCCCGCGTCACGGTTATGATATTGTTGCCGATGGTAAAAAAATTGGATATATAACCAGCGGCACAGTTAGTCCTATTCTAAATAAAGCGATTGCACTTGGATATGTTGATAGTGAATATGCCAGCGAAGGTAAAGTTGTAAGTTTTTTAATTAGAGAAAAGGAAATTCCTGCTACTGTTGTAAAACTTCCATTTGTGGTGAAGTAAATGAAAATTAACGTATTGTTATCTCCGCTTAATGCTGAGGAAATGTATTTTGCCGGTAAAACTGCTGTTGTAATTGATGTTCTTCGTGCAACGACGGTTATTTCAACAGCGCTTGAGAATGGTGCAAAGGAAATTATTCCGGTCGGCACGATAGAATTTGCGATGAAGATTTCCGGTGATGCATTTGGAGGACATCGTTTGTTAGGCGGTGAACGTAACACAAAAAAAATTGAAGGATTTAATCTAGGTAATTCACCTTTAGAGTATTCAAAAGAAATTGTTGATGGAAAATCTATTATTCTTTATACCACAAACGGATCAAAAGCGATTGTGAAAGCAAAATTTTCTGAAAATTTATTTACATGTTCCTTTTATAATTTGAGTTCGATTGCCGAACAGATGACTGCAATGAATATTGATTTTGATATTCTGTGTTCAGGCGATAATGGCAGATTCAGTTTAGAGGATACAATTTGTGCCGGCAGATTAATTTCGGAAATAATAAAATTAAAAGAGGATATCGAGTTAACCGATTCGTCAAGAGCGAGCGTTTCACTGAATAAATCCTTCGGAAAAAGTATTTCTAAAATGCTTGCCGAAACAGAACACGGTAAGAGACTAATTGAGAATGGTTTTAAAGACGATATTACTCACTCTGCAAAACTTTCTAAAAGTAATATAGTCCCTTTTTATAAAAATGGTGTTATCAAAAAATATGAAATTGAACAAGTTCAATAATTAGTGATGGCAAAAACTAAAGCGAAGAAAAATAATTCAAAAAACGGGAATAATTATTTTATCATTTCTGTTGAGAAAAAGAAAAAATTATTCGGAATAATTCTTTATGTATTTGCCATGCTCATTTTTTTGAGTATTCTCTCCTATACAAAAGGTGATCAATCTTTACTTGGTGGCTTAGGGGATTTTATAAAAGTATTCAGCCCGAGTAACGAATTCAGTCAGCGTGTAAGCGGTATTGGAAATTGGTTGGGAATATTTGGTGCGCATATTTCTTATTTCCTCACACATTCAACTATCGGTTATGCATCAATTATATTTCCCATAATAATGTTTATTTGGGGATATACAATTCTTAAAAATGAAGAATCAAAAACCGCAGTTTATCTTTCAAACTTTTTTTTGGTAATTGGTTTAATTTTCTCAGCATTCTTTGGTCTTCTCAGAAACTCAACTGAATTTGATTTACTATCGGATAATGTAGAATTTTCCGGCAAGATCGGTGACTTTTTCGGCAATCTCTTAAGTAATTTGCTTGGCGGTCTAGGTGGAATTATTTTCCTTGTTACCGCATTAATCATCACCCTCATAATATCATTCGATATAAAATTTACACCGATTCTGGAATTCTTCAAGAATTTATGGTCTGAGACTTTTGAAAAAGAAGAAAAAAAATCAACAGAAGTCATTCGTATTAAGAAACCGGAGATTGAGGAAAAGGAAAGTAATTTAGCAAAGATCAAAAAACTTCGTGAAAAAGAACCCAATGTTGAAGTGGGGTTTACACCCGGTGCGATAGAATTAGATTCGGAAGTACCTGAATCAGATACTAAAATTAGAATATTACAAAAAGATACACCGGAAGGAATTATAGAGGAAGAATCAAAGGTTGAAGATCCTTACGTTGCTAAGGATGATGATAAAAAAGCTAAAGATAAAGAAACAAAAGAAGCTGAAACTGATCCTATTATTGATAAGATGGAAGAAGCTAAACTACCGGAGCAATGGGAAGAAGAAATAGATTATAAATGGCCGCGAGTTGATTTACTTGAAGCACCAAAAGAAACAGAACTCCAAATTTCTGAAGAAGAATTAAAACGAAATGCTGAACTTCTTAAAGAAAAACTAGCTTTATTCGATATCAAAATTGAGGACATCTCGGTAACTCCGGGTCCGGTGGTTACTTTGTACGAAATTGTACCTGCACCGGGAGTAAAGATCAGCAGAATTGTAAGTCTGGAACATGATATTGCTTTAGCATTAGCTGCAAGAGGAATAAGAATTATCGCACCAATACCGGGTAAAAGCGCAATTGGTGTGGAAATACCAAATGCGGAATCACAATTAGTTAAAGCACGTTCAGTGGTTGCGAAATTAAAAGAGAGTAAAGCTGAACTCCCGCTAGCTCTCGGTAAAACAATTTCTGGCGATGTTTATATAACTGATTTAGCTACGATGCCTCACCTACTTATTGCCGGTTCAACCGGTTCGGGAAAAAGTGTTGGAATCAACATGATTCTGACTAGTTTGATTTATGCTAAACATCCTTCCGAAATAAAATTTGTAATTGTCGATCCGAAGAAAATTGAGCTATCATTTTATAAAAGATTAAACAGACATTTCTTAGCTGTTTCACCGGATATTGACGAAGAGATTATAACAAATCCACAAAATGCATTGCTTGTTTTGAAAGCCGTAGAATTTGAAATGGAAAAACGTTACGACAAACTTGCTAAAATAGGTGTAAGAAATATTGTGGATTACAATGCAAGAGTAACCGATCCGAAACGTAAACCGAAAGACACTGATTCAATGAAACATTATAAAATGCCGTATATAATTGTTGTTATTGATGAGTTAGCTGATTTGATGATGACTTCCGGTAAAGAAGTGGAAGAACCGATAGCTAGATTAGCACAATTAGCAAGAGCGGTTGGTATTCATCTTATTGTTGCAACACAACGCCCATCGGTTAATGTAATAACCGGTGTTATTAAAGCTAATTTTAGCGCTCGTATTGCATATCAAGTCGCAACTAAAATTGATTCGCGTACAATACTCGATATGAATGGAGCTGAACAGTTGCTTGGTCGTGGTGATATGTTATTTTTACCGGGAGGAATGCCCAAACCGATAAGAATTCAGAATGCCTTTATCACTTCAGATGAAGTTGAAGAAATAACTAAATTCATTTATTTGCAGGAAGGTTACAGCAAACGATTTTTCTTGCCTTCAATGTTTGAGAAGAAAAGCAAAGCTAACTCAAGCTTTATAACTGAATTGGATGATATGTTTGAAGAGGCTGCAAGGATGATAGTTCGGCATCAACAGGGTTCAGTATCATTATTACAGAGAAGGCTGAAACTTGGTTATGCTCGTGCGGCAAGAATTGTTGACCAGCTTGAACAAGCCGGTGTCGTCGGTCAATCAGAAGGCAGTAAAGCTAGAGAAGTTCTCGTCGAAAATGAAGAACAATTAGAAATGATTTTAAGGTCATTATGATAATTTCAATACAGATACTTTTTATAACATTATTGTTTTTATTTAATCCTCAAATTGAAGACGGTTCAAAATTATTAAATGAACTTCAGGAAAAATATGAGAGTGTAGATGATTTCCATGCTGATTTTAGATTGGAAACAGTCACCGGTAATGTAGAAACCGGTAAGTTTTATTATAAATCAGTTGACAAGTTTAAAATAGAATTAAAATCAATAACAATGATTAGCGATGGAGAATCAGTTTGGAATTATACCCAAAGAAATAATAAAGTAATTATAACACCGATTGAAGATAATGAAAATTCATTTTCAATAAACGATTATGTGTTTGAGTTTCCGGCAAAATGCAATGTGACGAGAGGAACCGACGAAAAGGGCAGAGATATCTTATTGCTGAAACCAAAATCAACCGAACTGAATTTTAAAGAAATGAAAATAATTGTTAATTCCGAGAAACTAATCGATGAAATTCATCTTACAGATTTTATGGATCAAGGTTATAGAGTTTACTTATCAAGCACAAAAGTGAACCAAAAACTAAGTGACAATTTCTTTATCTTCGAACCATCTGACGGGATTCAAGTAATTGACCTCAGATAGACAAGCCCCACATACGTTTAGAAAAATTGCCGGTTATGTTTTTCCATTTTTACTTACCGGTCTATTCCTTTATTTAGCATTCAAGGATGTAAATCTTTCAGAAGCATTTGAATTAATTTCGCATATATCAATACCATACTTCTTGGTATTTCTTGTAGTATTCTCACTTTCACATTATATACGTGCGGTTAGGTGGAAAATAATTATTGGTTCTGTCAAGAAAGATACACACGTGTTTAATTTATTGGGTGCGACAATGATTGGTTATGGAGTTAACTGTGTGATCCCGCGTCTCGGAGAAGTTTACAGAGGATTATTTCTGGCAAAGTGGGAAGGTATATCTCGTACTTCAATGCTTGGAACAATCGTTGTTGAAAGAATAATAGATATAGTTGCTCTTGGAACATCAGTTCTTATAAGTGTTATGATTTACTCGGGAGATCTTTATAAAGAAGTCACATGGCTTTCATCAGCATTGATAATTGGCGCAGCGGCAATTTTGTTGTTAATTATAGTTTTATACTTAACGGTAAAATTTAAGGAGAAATTTTATAATGCAATTGTTCGTTTTATCGGAAAAATTTCTGAAAACTCTGCGGAAAAAGTAGCTTACATTTTTCATACTCTTACAGATGGGTTTGCAGCTCTTAAAACGAGCAAAAGTTACTTCTACACTTTTTTATTAAGTGTAGTAATTATGGTTGTTTACGGATTGAATTCATATATCGGTTTTTATATGCTGAATATGAATGAAATTCAAGATGTTACTTTTGAAATGGCCTGGGTTCTTATGACAATTAGTGCCTTTGGTATAATAATCCCAACTCCGGGTGGAACTGGTTCATATCACGCTATAACCATTTTAGTCTTAACGACTTTATATGGATTTGGACAAGAAATTAGTGCAGCTTTTGCATTACTGACCCACTTTATTTCTTACATCGCATTTATTCTATCTACTGTTTTATTTACATATCTTGTTAACAAGAGACAAGTTAAACTCGGTTATAATAAGGAAAATTTCTTTACCGTACTCAAAAATTCGAGAGAGTCATAATGAAAAATATTTTAGCATCGATCATATTTTTGATAAGCTTAATTAATCTTAGTGCTCAATTTGACATCACTGGGGGTATGGGAATTTCATTTCAGTCAACTCCTTCACTAAAAGATTATATAGACAACCTAGCACCGGCTGGTGAAGAATTAGCACAGTATTCAAGTGCTGTAACTTTCTTTGGTGAAATCGATTATTCAATGAGTCCTACATTTGATCTTGGTTTGGAATATGAAAATAAATTGTTTTCATATAATACCTCTTTTGGAGGATTGGGTTCATACGATTTATCTTACACTTCGCACAGTCCTTCATTACTCGCGTTTTATGTAGTGCAAGGTGCTGGTTACAAATTTAAGTTTGGAGGAGGGGTTGGTTACCGATTTATTTCAGTTGATGAAGAGCTTCCTACTTCGAATAGTGTTGTAAACTATTCGGCAAATGGTTTCGGAGTAGTATTAAAGACTATTGCTCATACTCTATTAGGAGGAGATTTTTA
>QZJX01000091.1 GCA_003599395.1 Ignavibacteriales bacterium
TCAGGCGGAGGAGAAACTGCTGCTTCAAGAACTTCAGGCGGAGGAGAAACTGCAGGCGGAAAGCCTGAGTCTGATATAGAAGTTTTTGATAAACTTTCCGATAGAACTGTAGGTGTATATGATGATGGCTTTTGCGGTATATCCTGAGATATACTTCCTGAAGGAATTTCCGGATAAGAATGAGATTTATTTTCTTCTCCGGCAAGCGAATCCGGCGGTTCATTTACAGGCGGCAGAGGATCTGTTTTAAATGTTTTTTGTTTTACAGAAGCTATAGATAGCAATCCTTCAAGAGCGGACTTCATTTCTTTTGCGCCGGTATAACGGTTTTCTATTTCCATTTCAAGGGCGGTCATAACTACTTTTTCCAGTTCTGCAGGCAGTTCCGGTTTATAAGTTCTTAATGGTTTGAAATCGCATGGTATGGAGGGAACTATACCTGTAAGAAGGGAATGCATGGTGGCTCCAAGGGAATATATATCCGAACCTTTCTCCGGTTTTCCCATAAGAAGTTCCTTTGGAGCATAAACAGGTGTTCCGATGTTTGCCACAATATCCAGACCTGGATGCATTCTTCTAATTTTTAGAATCGGGTGCATTCGCATTCCATAACTATCACTAACTCTACCTGTGGTTGGAATTATAGCCGGTATTGATTCAAATAATTTTTCATTGAGTTCTAAAGTGGTTTCAATTTCGGAATAATTATTTTTTTCCAATTGAAGTTTAGTATTGATCTCATCAACGTAGGAATTCAATCCACGGAGTAAATTATCAAATTCGATGGAATTGCTTGGGATGTATTCTTCAAATACACTACCGCCAATTCCAAACTTTCTATCTTCATCGGCAAGTGGTTCTAGGTTAACTCTCAAACGTAAATCGTTGCTTTGAGCAATCAAACCTTCTAGTTGTGTATCAAAATTATGATACTTAGTTATCAACTCGTTTAATTGTGCTTGAAGATTACGATTTTTCTTTTGGAGAGCTTTTACTTCTAAATCCGGATTCAATATCTCATTTACGATGAAATATCCGCTAAAGACTAGAAATGAAGAAATTATCGAAAAAAACATTACAAGAAAGAGAAATTTCTTGTAAAAATTCTTTATTTCGACAAATTTCAGCTTGTTTTTTGAGAAATAGTAAAAATGCTTCATAATTTTGGTGCGAAGTTAACAAAAGTGTATAAGCAAGTCAAGCGAATAATATTGTTATTTTTATTCAAAATCATGCTCAAAATAGTCAACTACTCTGTTATTTTCTCTTTTTTTCTTTGTTATTTCGTCAGTTAAATTCTTTTGTAATTCTTTTGCTGCGTCATATCCGTAATGTTTCAGCAAATAATTCAATGCAATAACTTCGGCAATCACAGTTAAATTTTTACCTGGAACAATCGGAAGTTTTATATAAGGAATTTCTACTTCAGATATATTTATAACACTATCATCTAAACCGGTTCTCGTGTAATGTCCTTTTTCATCCCAGACTTCCATTTCAATCACGAGTTCAAGACGTTTCTGAAATCTAATTGCTCGAATACCAAACATGCTTCGTACATCCACAATTCCTACACCGCGTAATTCCATAAAATGTTTAATCAAATCAGTGCCGGCTCCCATCAAGATACCTTCACCTTTTTTTGTAAAGATGACAACATCGTCTGCAACCAATCTGTGACCGCGTTCAACCAAATCAAGAGCTACTTCACTCTTCCCTATCCCTGATTTTCCAACGAATAGCATTCCAACTCCATACACATCAACAAAAGAACCGTGGATTGATATCCTTTCAGAAAATTGGTCATCTAAAAAATCACTTATAAGATAAACTAATTTAGTTGTTGAATAACTTGAACCGAAAACTGCAATCTTATGTTTATTTGCGAGTTCGATAACTTCTTCAGGAGGTTTATTTCCGTTCGTAAAAATTAGACAAGGTATTTCAAATTGGAATATTCTTTCTAAACTAAATTTCCTTTGATCAGAATCAAGTTGTTTAAGATATCTAACCTCAGTATTTCCAAATATTTGGACACGATTGAATGAAAATAAATCAACAAACCCGGCTAAAGCCAAGCCGGGTCTGTGTAAATTTTGATCGGTTATTAAACGTTCCATTCCAACACGATCACCTAACAACTTTAGTTTAAATTGCTTTTCAACATGTTTACAAAAAAACTCTACCGTAATATTTTCTTTACGTGATATATTTTTTTTGTTGATGGTAATCATCTGGTTTTTGCTAATCTTTTTGTTTTTAATTTTCTCAATTGGCGTTCTAGTTTTGAGGCTGCACTGCTTATAGATTTTCTAAAATCTTCTGTTGTATCTTCTGCTTTGAAAACTTTACCGGGAACATGAAGAGTAATTTCTGCGGATTTAATACTGTTATTATTATGGAGAAAACTTAGCACTACATTTGCATCCATTATATCAGAATTGAATCTTGACAATTTTTGGACTTCATTTTTTATGAAGTCATTCAACGAATCCTTTGCTGTGAATTTGCGGGAAGTAATTTGGATATTCATATTTTCTCCTTTATGATTTTGGATGTGCGGATTTATATGATTTTTTTAATTTTTCAACGCTAACGTGTGTATAAATTTGAGTTGTGGATAAATTTTCATGACCTAAAATTTCTTTTACTGCCATCAAATCAGCACCTCGGTTCAACATTTCAGTTGCAGAACTATGACGAAGTACGTGCGGACTTTTCTTTTCTATGTCGGTAACTTTGCTTAGATACTTTTTTACTACCCGGTATACATACCATCTATCCAAAGAGTTTCCAGTTTGATCAACTAGAAAATTTGTGCAATTTAATTGGTTGCGGGAATGAATATATCTTTCTATTAATTGAATTGACTTGTTACCTAACGGTACTATTCTAAACTTTGAACCTTTGCCAAGAACTTTAATTGTCTTGTTTGTGATATCAATATCATTCATCTTTATCGAGCAAAGTTCAGAAACTCGAAGTGAGGAACCATATAAAAGTTCGAAGATTGCTGTATTCAAATTTCTCCTAAAAACATCATCATCTTCAGATAATAATTTAATAATTTCATCATAAGAGTCAAGATTTATTATTGAGGGGAGTTTTCTCTTATGCTTTGGGTTTGAAATCTTCTTAGCGGGATTTGTTGAATTTTCGAAATTTTCGACTATAAAATCAAAATAACTTCTTAAAGAAGATAATTTTCTAGATATTGAACTTTTTGATAATTCGGATTTATTAAGGTTAATAAGATACTGCCTAACAATTTTCTCACTTATCTGATAAATAGAATCGATATTTCGTTCATTTAGAAAATCAATAAATTGAGTCAGATCTTTCCGATATGCAGAGATTGTATTGTCAGAGTATCTTCTAATATTTTCTAAATCAGATAAAAATTCGTCTATTGTTTTTGATATTACCGGCTCACTCATTCCTCTGAACCTTCGGATTCCTCAGTATCACCTTCAGGTTTTGGTTTTGTCCAGCTTGCATAATCGCAATCAGGATATTTACTACAGCCGTAAAATATTTTTGCTCTTCGTGTTCTTTTTACAACTACATCACCCTCTTTACATTTTGGGCATTTCATCCCGATATCAATTTGTTTTGTGAAATCGCAGTCGGGATAATTTGAACAACCAATAAATTTTCCGAATTTTCCGTATCTATAAATTGTTTTACATTCGCATTTTGGACAAACATCACCTGTGAATTCAGGTTCAGCACTGGCACCACCGTTAGAGAATTCTTTTAATGATTTTATGTTTTTACAATCCGGATAATTTGTACAAGCTAAGAATCTTCCAAATCTACCGATTCTAATATCCATAGGAGAACCGCATTTATCGCATTCTATCGGCTTGATATTTTCTTCCACCTCTTTTAAAGAAGAAGCAAATGGAGTATAAAAGTCATTCAATGCTTTTTCATATTCAATTTCACCTTCTGCCATTTGATCAAGTTCTTCTTCCATTCTGGCTGTAAATCCAACCTCAATAATTTTTGGGAAGTTTTCTATTAGGAACTTGTTAACCTTTATGCCCAAATCAGAGGGTAAAAGTTTTCGTTGTTCTTGTGTAACATATTCACGGTCTTGCAGCGTTCCCATTATACTTGCGTATGTACTTGGTCTTCCGATTCCATTACTTTCTAATTCTTTTATCAAAGTACTTTCTGAGAAACGTGGTGGCGGTTTAGTAAAATGTTGATTCTTTATAAGATCTGACAATTCCAATTTTTGATCTTGTGATAATCCCAATGGAATTTTTCCATTACCGTTTTCTGAATCACCGTTATCTTCTTTTGATTCATCATATAATGCCATGAATCCGGGAAATTTAACAGCTGTTCCGGATGCTCTAAAAACGTATTGATCGGCTTTTATATTTACCGTTGTTGTCTCGAGTTGAGCACTTTCCATTTGAGAGGCAACAAATCTTTTCCAAATCAATTCGTACAAACGAAATTGGTCTTTATTCAAATAATCTTTGACGAATTCCGGAGAATATTTTACAGAAGTTGGTCGAATTGCTTCATGCGCATCTTGAATATTTCCTTTTGCTTTTTTACCGAATAATCTGGGATGCGAAGGTTTGTATTCTTTGCCAAATTTATCTTCTATGTATTCTCGAGCACTATCAACAATTTCAACATTCAATCTGGTGGAATCAGTACGCATATAAGTTATCAAACCTGTGAAACCTTCATCACCAAGTTCAAGCCCTTCATATAAACTTTGTGCGACCATCATAGTTTTGCGTGGTCTAAATCCTAATGATTTAGAAGCCTCAGATTGCAGTGTCGAAGTTATGAACGGTGCATAAGGGTTTCGCTTTGTTGCTTTTTTTGTGACTTCAGAAATATGAAAATTACTTTTGGAGTTCACATCTTTAAATAAATTTTCAGCTTCTTCTTGATTTCTAATTGCAAAATTATTCTTGAAAAATTCTTTCCACTCATCCTCGCTCATTTCTGCTTTTGGCGGAACTTTTATAGTTTTATTATCAACAGAAAATAATTTGGCTTCAATTGATTCTTTCTTTTCTGTGTCAAATTTACCAACTAGCGACCAATACTCAATTGGTATAAATTTATTTATCTCTTCTTCACGTTCACAAATTAATCTTAGTGCAACAGATTGAACTCTTCCTGCAGATAAAGAGTTACTAGATTCTTCAATCATCGCACGCCATAAAAAGGGACTAAGCTTATAACCAATAATTCTATCCATTACTCTTCTAGCACGTTGTGAAATTACAAGATATGAATTAACATGAACTGGAGTAGCCATGGATTTTTTTACAGACTCTTTGGTTATTTCATGAAATAATACTCTGTAAACTTCTTCTTTATCGTGTCCATCAATGATATCTATAATATCTTGAGCAATAGCTTCACCTTCGCGGTCCGGGTCAGTCGCTATAAATACTTTATCAGCTTTTGAAGCTAAGGATTTTATTCTTTTTATAAGGTCACCTTTACCGCGCATGTTAAGAAGTTTCGGTTTAAAACCATCATCTATATCAACACCGAGTTTAGTCTTTGGTAGGTTTCTGAGATGACCAACAGTTGCTTCGACTGTATAATTTCTGCCTAAATATTTATTTATTGTTTTAGCTTTAGAAGGCGACTCAACTAAAACGAGATTTTTTGCCATATCTGATTACCATTTAATTGATTGTATCCGAAGAATAAAGTAGAACTCTGCTCCCTGGTAGGATATCCGTATTGAAGTCAATTAGTGAGATTAATATGATCCAATTTATATCATCTTTTGAAATTAATTCTTTTGGATACATCATAATTTGTTCTAATGTCATTTCTAAATCGCTATTGCTTAACAAACCTACGTTTACAAGGTGAATTAAATAGTTATAGTTATCTATTCCTATTACTTCCAACTCATGATTATCAAGCAATCTAAAATTTTTAGAGGGAGTTTTTCTATTTGCTTCTTCTTTTAATTTATTACTTAGTACTTTATCAAAAACCAAACTGAATGCCACCCCAACTGTTTGGTTATCATAAATTTTTTCTTTGTTAATAATTTTACTTACTTCATCTAAAGTATAATTCTTGTTTAGACCGTCCAATATCTTTGCAAGAACTTCCACAATTTTGTTTGTCATATTCTAATTATCCGTAGATCTCGTTTAAACAATAAGTTAACTAGTCTATTCTCTTCTTTCTTCATAACTTTTTTATCTTTTTGATTCTGATCATCATAACCAATTAAGTGCAGTATTCCGTGTATAATCAATCTCAAAAGTTCATTTTGTATTGAAACATCGTATTTTCTGGCATTTTCTTCTGCAACCGGAACGCAAATATAACATTCTCCATCTAAATTAAAAGTATCTTCTGAATAATTAAAGGTTATTATATCGGTACTACCTTCATGCTGTAAATATTCTTCATTTATTTTTGTAATCTCTTCAGAGCTGATAAAATTGATTTGCAATGAAGTGATTGAAAAATTCAATTCACCTTTTAAACTTTTAAGAATATTGTGTACTTCTCGCTTTAAAATAAGATAATTCTTTTCATTTTCAACGCGTACGTTTTTCATATTAGATAATCAACTCCATAGCATCGAAAGCCCCTTCGCAAATAACAGAACTGTTCAACTCTTTCAGCAACTCATTTGTTTCTAACTCGATCGCTTCAATCTTTCTATCCGTATAATCGGGATCATAATGGAAAAGCAATAGTTTTTTTACATTGCCAAGATTTGCAAACACTGAAGCTGAATAATTGTTTGAATGTCCCCAACCAATTTTTTCACCATAATCTTCATGTTGATACATAGTATCATGGATGAGAACATCTGCATCTTTTATAAATTCAACTTGAAGTCTATTTTTCTCGAGAATTTCATCCCCTGTGGGTAAATTTCTTTTTGCATCATAATACAATTCATTATCGGTCATATAAACGATTTTTTTACCGTTTTTTTCAATTTTATAGGCAAGTGTACCTTCGGAATGGTGAGTGTTTATTGAGCTAACATTAAATCCGTTTACATCTATATTCTGCATATTACCGATCTCAATATACTTAACCTTATCTTTGAAAATCTCCGAAGTTACGGGAAAATAATTCGGATCCCACTGAGTTTCAAAAATTCTATCTATCGAAGCCCCATGCTTTATTTCAGCATAAATATCTAAAGTACATTGATCATTATAAATCGGGCTAAAAAATGGCAGACCTTGTATATGATCCCAATGTGTGTGAGAAATTAAAAGATGAATTTCATTACATAAGTGGTTTTGCATCAATTCATTACCCAATTCTCTGATCCCTGTTCCGGCATCCAATATGATAAATTTGTCACCATCGCTAATTTGAACACACGCAGTATTACCACCAAACTTAATTGTATTTTTACCCGGTACTGGAATCGATCCTCTTGTTCCCCAAAATTTAATTTTCATTTTTGGTGTTATATTTTATTAAGGAATCAACTGTAATTTTTGTGTATTCAATATATCTATTTGCCGATGCTCCAAAATCTAGAATTTCTTTTTCTGTTAAATCTCTTATAACTTTGCCGGGAACTCCCGCTACAAGTTTACCAGATGGAACAATAAAACCTGGTTTTACAACAGTTCCGGCAGCGACCATTGAGTTTGACTCAATTACCGCACCATCTAACACAATTGCGCCCATACCAATAAGACAAAGATCTTTAAGAGTACAACCATGTAATGTGACAGAATGCCCAATTGTAACATTATCCCCTATTTGAAGAGGGTATCGGCCGTTAGTTACATGCAGCATCGAATTATCTTGTACATTTGTTCCGGAACCTATTTTAATATAGTGTACATCTCCGCGAATTACTGTGTTATACCACACACTTGAGTTTTCCTTTATTTCAACATCACCAATTATTTTTGAACCCGAAGCTAAAAATACGCTATCGTGAAGATTTGGGAATGTATTAACATAAGGGAAAAGCTTATTTTCGTTATCTAATTCGTAAAGTTTCATGCTGTTAGTTTAAAATCATCTCTTGTGATTTTTTCAATAGTGTTAAGGATTTATTAATCTGTTCATCCTGATTTATAAGTACCGAATACCAACCTTCACTATTAAAATATTCTTTAGCAAAGTATGCTTTCAAAAGAGACGTAATATAATCTATATCATCCATGAATTCCTTAGAATTGAGTACAATCTCTTTTTCTTCAACAAATTTCTTGAATTCACCGATTTTACTTTCTGATATAATATTTTCCTTTAAGAATAATGCGAGATCAGACTTTAAGTCTTCAGAAAGTACAATTTTCCTATTATCAATTTGATCTCTCACAAATTGGTAAAAAATATTTTTGCTTCTAAGTTCCGCGGTAAATTTTGTTAAGGAACCTTGTGAGACATTATAATCGGGTGTAATACCACCTCCATCATAGACTTTCCTTCCTTTACTTGTCAAGAAAGATTGTTTAAGAGAATCTGATTCTTCATGGTGATCATAATTATCCGAATCAACTTCATTGCGTGTCATTACTTCAGAATAATAATCAATGTCTGACTTATAATTTCTCTGAATTGCTCTGCCTGATGGTGTATAATATCTGGAAATTGACAATCTTATGGCAGAATTATCATTCAATAAAAATGGTCTTTGAACAAGTCCCTTACCAAAAGAAGTTTCACCAACAATTAAACCTCTATCCCAATCTTGCACGGCTCCGGCAACAATCTCACTAGCTGATGCACTTCCTCTATTAATCAACACAATAAGCGGAATATTCTCAAATGAATATTTTTGTGAAGCTCTTCTTTCTTCGTTGAACTCTTCTATTCTTCCCTGAGTATAAACAATTAGTTTATCATCAGAAATAAAAAAATCAGAAACCTCAACAGATTGCTCAAATAAACCGCCGGGATTATTTCTAAGATCAAGGAGCAAATACTGCATACCTTGGTTGCTTAAAGAATTGAGGGCTTCATAAAGTTCTTCCGATGTTTTTTCGGCAAATCTTGTCAAACTTATATAACCCACACTATCTTGTAGTATTAAGGAAATTTCTACAGAGTTTATCGGGATGACATCTCTTTCAATTTCATAAACTATTTCACTTTTTTCGGATGGTCGATATATGATAATTCTAACCTTACTCCCCTTCTTTCCTCTAAGTTTTTGAATTACTTGAGTATTACTAAATCCGACAGCGGTAGTATCATCAATTTTAATAATTCTATCGCCAGGCATTATCCCTAAGCGGTCGCTTGGTGTTCCAATAATAGGAGAGACTACAGTGATTGTATCATCTATAATTTGGAATTCAATGCCAATGCCTTCAAAATTACCTTCTAATTGCTCTTCAAATGTACGTTGTACTTCTTGTGAAATATAGACACTATGAGGATCAAGTTTTGAGAGAATACCTTCGATAGCACTTTCTGATATAGAATCTGCACTAATTTCATCGAGATAATATCTTCTAGTTAACTCAATAACTTGCTGAACTTTCTCAACATCAGGCTCTGAAGAATCACCAATCCATTGACCAATTTGGAATCCAATTAAAAGACCAATCACTAATAAAAATAATTTACTAAAACTCTTTTTATCAGACATAATTTACTTTTGCGGTCTCATTTGCGGGAAGAATATTACATCCCGGATTGAAGATTGGTTAGTTAACAACATGACAAGTCTATCAATTCCAATACCTAATCCGGCAGTTGGAGGCATACCATATTCTAACGCTCTTACAAAATCTTCATCAATTTTTTGAGCTTCTTCATCACCGGCATCAGCAAATCTTTTCTGTTCTTCAAATCTTTCACGTTGATCAATAGGATCATTTAACTCGGAAAATGCATTACAGATTTCTCTTCCGACAACAAACGCTTCGAATCGTTCAACAAGTCCGTCCTTTTCTCTATGTTTTTTTGCTAACGGAGAGAGTTCCAATGGATAATCAATAACGAATGTTGGTTGAATTAATTTTGATTGAACAGTCAATTCGAATAACTCATCAATCAATGTTCCTTTATTTTCAGTACCATCTAAATCACCACCATGTTTTTTAACCGCAGCTTTTAATTCTTCATCCGTCGAATTAATAATATCTATCCCGGTCTCTTTCTTGATTTCATCAACCATCGACACTCTTTTCCAAGGTGAAACAAAATTTATTTTTTGTCCTTCCACTTCAAACTCAGTTTTACCAAAAACTTTTTTGCAAATCGAAGTAACCATTTCTTCTACAAAATTCATCATCCATTCATAATCTTTATAAGCAACATAAAGTTCCATCATTGTAAATTCGGGATTATGTGTTCTATCCATTCCTTCATTACGGAAATCTTTCGAGATTTCGTAAACGCCTTCAAAACCGCCGACAATTAATCTTTTTAGGTAAAGTTCATCTGCAATTCTTAAGTATAATTCCATATCCAAGGTATTATGATGTGTAATAAAAGGTCGAGCTGATGCACCTCCGTAAAGTGGTTGAAGTATTGGAGTCTCAACTTCCAACATTCCATTTTCATCCAGGAAGCGTCTCATTTCAGAAACGATTTTAGAACGCTTAATAAAAACATCTTTAACATCCGGATTAACAATCAAATCAACATAACGTTGACGATAACGTAGTTCTTTATCAGTAAACTGATCGTGAATTACTTTATTACCTTGTTCATTGGTCGTTTCTTTTGCAATCGGAATTGGTCTTATTGATTTTGTTAGGAGCGTTAAAGATTTTGCATGAACTGATGTTTCACCGGTCTTAGTTTTAAATACGTAACCATTAACGCCAATTATATCACCTATATCCAACAACTTAAAAGCGTCATATGAATCACCAATTTCATCTTTCTTTAAATAAATTTGTATTCGTCCGGAATCATCTTGTATATGCGTAAATGATGCTTTCCCCATTCTACGAATTGCCATAATTCTTCCGGCAATAGAAACATCCTTATTTTCAAATTCTTCAAAATTTGTTTTAATTTCCGAAGCTTTATTTTGCACATCAAATGAATACGCAAATGGTTGAAAACCTTTTTCTTTTAATTCATGTAATTCTTCAAGTCGTCTCTGAATTAAACTATTAATATCCTGTTGTTGATTCTGTTCCAAAATTCCTCCTGGAATTAGTTTCTTGTGAAATTTGCTAGTAGATTACAAATTTTATCTTGTGCATAACTCGCTAATTGCGAAGGTACTAAAAAGTTATTTGCAATCAGCACCAACGCGATTGGCTCGTTATCAGTGGTTTTAATATAGCCTGCTAAACTTCTTACATTCTCTAAATAACCTGATTTACCTCGGAAATTATTTTCCGCTGTCGATTTAGTCATTCGTTCGATAAGTGTTCCATCAAATCCGGCAATTGACAGGGATTTATAAAATTCTTCGAATGAATCACTCTTATACATATAACTTAGTAATTTTGTTACCTGGTTTGGTGTTATTAAATTAATTGGAGAAACACCGGATCCGTCAACAATTTGTACATTGGTCGGGTTGATACCCATCTGCTGAATTATTTTTTCTATAGCGATCAGTCCATTTTTTGTAGAACCATATCCATATAACTCATAACCGATGGCTTTTAATAATTGTTCTGCGTAAATATTATTGCTATTCTTATTAATCTCGGCTGCTATATCTGTTAACCGTAGAGAATGTACTTCAAATAAATAATTCAATTCATTTATATCTAATTGTCTATTTAACTCTGAATTAATTTTTGGAGAACCTTTGACTACCAAACCTTCTTCAACTAATACTTCGTAAAAAGTATTAGCAAAAAACTCGCTTGGATTATTAATTGGAAATCTTATGATGTGTGGACTACTACTTGAAGAAATTTGTCCATCTATAATAATTTTATATACGTCTTCTATAAAATAATCTATCTGATTTTCTTTAATCTTACTATTTGTGAATACATTGTTTATTATAGAATATTTACTTCCGTTAGGATTGAAGGATATTTTAGATAGACTACCAGGTTCAGTCGCTTCCATTTTAATTTCATAATTATTTTCATTTAGGACAAATGACCCGGAAAATGGTGCTGAGCAATTATAGTCATATCTTGCCACCAAAGATTTACCGTATTTACTGTTTTCAAAATTATCGTCATAAAAAATTATGTCGCCTTTAATAGAATAAATGCCTTGATGATTAAGTGAATCTATCCAAGATTTGAAATCATCATTTTCTTTCCCATCTCCGGAAGTTATTGTCGGATCACCAAATCCAACAATAATAAGATTTCCTTCTAATACACCATTAATGATTTTACCGTCTGTGAAAAAAGTCGTTTTAAATTTATAATCGGGTCCGAGCAATAATAATGCAGTGGAAGTTGTAAAAAGTTTTAATACACTGCCCGGCTTAAAAGATTTATCGGAATTTAATTTATAGATAGTTTCGCCGGTTTTTAGTGAGTAGATAGATGCGCCCCAAAATGCATTTACAAAATTTGGGTCAGAGAATATATCATCTAATTCACTTCTTAACTCCGAAATCTTACTTTGCTTGATAACATTATTCGAATCATTCTCATTCGGAATTATATTTTGTGAGAATAATAAAGTTGTTATAAATAATATTATGAAGAAGTATCTTATCATGATCTTAAATAATTTTGAATTTCCGTATAGGAGAGTTTTCTGGATTTACCGATTTGTAGTTTCCCTACCGTGAAATCACCGAAACGAATTCTTTCTAATGAACGCACTTCATATCCGAGAGCATTAAACATTCTCTTTACAAAGTGATTTCTTCCCTCCTCAACCTCAATAGCAACTAATTTGTAGTTCTTTTTTTTTGGGAAATAAATTTTTTTGAAAAAACTCTTTCGTCTATCGAGGACAATTCCTTTTATTAATCTCTCACGATGTTCTTTAGTCAGTTCCTTATCCAATCCAGCCACATATTCACGAATTATTTTCCGGCTTGGATGTGTTATGCTGTTGGCAAAATCTCCGTCATTTGTAAGTAATAAAACACCTGTAGTATCATAATCCAATCTTCCAACCGGAAAAATTGTTTTGTCTGTATTAATTAAATGAAGAACTGTTCTGCGTCCTTTTTCATCAGCAGTAGATGTAATAAATCCTTTGGGTTTGTTTAGAAGATAATAAACCTTTTTCTCAGGCCGAATTTTTTCACCATCAAGTTTTACATCATCATTATCAGCAGAAACCTCATAGGCAAAATCAGTTATAACTCTTCCATTGATAGAAATTCTACTTTCTTTTATTAATTCTTCTGATTTTCTTCTGGAAGCTACACCACATTCAGACAGATATTTATTCAATCGAACTTTCTTCTTCAGCGTCGAGTTTTGTGTCATTTTCCAGTTCTTCCTCAATTTCGTTCATCATTATCTTTCGTTTTTGTTCAAGGAAATCTTCATCTTGCATGATTTCTTCAATTTCGCGAGGTTTAGGTAAGTCTGTTATCTTGTTTAAGCCAAAGTATTTAAGAAATTCTTCTGTCGTATTATATAGTAGCGGTCGCCCGATAGTTTCGGCTCTTCCTTTAATGGTAATAAGATTTTTTTCCAATAATGTATTGATCATATAATCCGAGTTAACACCACGAATAGATTCAATCTCAGGTTTAGTAATCGGCTGTTTATAAGCAATTATGGCCAAGGTCTCTAATGCAGCTTGACTTAAACGCCGTTTACTTTTTTCAGTAGATAAAAAACCTAAATACTTTGCATTCTCCGGTTTGGTGGCAAATGAATAACCTCCGGCAATTTTAATTATGTGAAACGATAATTCCGCTTCGGTATATTTTTGATTTAGAATATCGATCGTAGATTCAATTTCAGATTGCGATAATGTTGAATCATCCCCATCAATTTCCCTAATAGCAGTAATTATTTCGTTTGAAGTAATAACTTCATCCGAAGCAAAAATTAAGGCTTCTATAACAGAATTATATATCTTGTCCATTATTCTCCAATGCGTATAATTCAAAATCATTAAATGAATGGGATTCCCTCAAACCTAATCTTCCCATTTTTATCATTTCCAGCATCGCAATAAACGTAACTATAATTTTTATCTTGGTGTTCAATTCATGCATTAATTCAAAGAACAGAAAATTCCTTTTTGAAGTTAGCTTATTTTCGATGTATTGAATCTGTTGGTCGATTGTCACATTCCATTTTTTTACTTCGTGAACAACTTCTTTTGGTTTTTCTTCAAGCGCTTTTTTGAAAGCTTTTATGAGATCGTAGATAGTGATATTCTTTAATAATGTATCAATCTCCGGCGGAGCTTCAACAACATCATGTTTAAAATAATTTCTAAAATAGATCTTTCTTTGATTTGCTTCTAAAAAGGAAAATTCTTCGGAGGCTTCCTTATACCTTTTGTATTCAAGTAATGCCTTAACCAAATCTGCACGCGGATCAATTTCTTCACCCTCTTCATCAATTTCTTTGGGAAGAAGCATTCTCACTTTAATTTGCATCAATGTTGAAGCCATTAGAATAAAATCACCGGCAATTTCCAGATCGAGTTTTTCCATTAATCTAAGATAGATCATAAATTCTTTAGTGATGTAAGCGATTGGAATATCGTAAATATCTAGTTCATCTCGTCTAATAAAAAAAAGAAGTAAATCGAGTGGTCCCTCAAAATCGTTAAGTTTTATCTTGTACATATTATCCTAACTGCATTTTAGAACGAACTTCTTCCATTGTTTTTTGTGCAATGCTTTTACCTTTGCTTTCACCGTCAAACAAAATAGCTTCAACTTGCTTAATATCTTTCTCTAGCACTTTTCTTTTAGAAATCATAGGAGCTAAAAAATCATTGATCTTTTCAGAACATTTCATTTTACAATCCACACAACCAAGTTCACCCGATCTGCAACCAGCCGCAATTTCCTCTTCATTTTCATGATTAAATTTTTGATGATAGCTAAAGACAACACAAACTTCGGGTCTGCCGGGATCATTTTTTCTAACTTTTTGAGGATCGGTAACTGCTTTTCTCAATTTATTTTTTACTTCTTCCGGTTCATCCGAAAGAAGAATTGTATTATTTAGTGATTTGCTCATCTTAGCGTTTCCGTCCAAGCCAACCAAACGGGAAAATTTTGTCAGCAACGGTTCTGGTTCGGGAAATACAACACCGTATTGATTGTTAAATTTGCGAGCAACTTCTCTTGTAATTTCAACATGAGGTACTTGATCTTCTCCAACCGGTACGGCATCACCCTTATACAGAAGAATATCCGCAGATTGTAAAACCGGATAACCCAGATGTCCATAAATTACGTTCTGAATATTCAGATCTCTAACTTGTTCTTTTACAGTTGGATTTCGTTCTAATCTAGCTTGTGTCACAAGCATTGAAAAAATTAAAAATAATTCAGTGTGTTCTTTAATTTGTGATTGACGGAAAAAAGGACTCTTAACCGGATCTAGTCCTGCGGCTAACCAATCAATTACCATTTCAATTGTATTTGAATAAATTTGAGACGTGTCGAGTGAAGTTGTTAATACATGATAATCAGCAATTAAATGAAAGCTGTCATAATTATCTTGCAATTGTATCCAATTTTCAAGTGCACCTACATAATGACCAAGGTGAAGTTTACCCGTTGGTCTCATTCCGCTTAATATTCGCTTTTTAGCCATAAAAGAGTCTTTTTTTTGGAAAAGGATTAGTTTAACTGATAAAGATAATGAAATTATTTGAGATTTGAAGTCAATTTTTAGTTAATGAAATAAGAAAGGTTTCCATTTTTCTTCAAGTCTTCCGGCAGAATTTTTTATAAACATGATATGATTCGGAGTATATGGTTTTATGCGCATTTGCATAAACGCTTCTTCCGGAGTTCTATCCCCTTTCTTATTGTTGCACGGAAGACAAGCAGCAACAAGATTTTCCCAGGAATCCTCTCCGCCTCTCGATTTTGGAATAACGTGATCTAATGTTAAAGGCACATCACCTCTTCCACAATACGCACATCGATGTCCGTCTCGTTTCAATATATTCTTTCTTGTCAGAATAATTTTTTGAAAAGGAATTGCGATATAGCTGTTAAGTCTTATTACGCTAGGCCATGGAAAAGATTTTGTAGCTGAACGAACCTCTCTATCATCTCGGTTTGCAATTAATTCAGCTTTACCGAGAAACAGAAGAATCATAGCTTTTTTTACATTACAAATAGATAGAGGTTCGTAACTCTGATTTAACAGAAGGACTTTAGAATTTAAGGCTCCGTTTGTTTGCTTGTGAAGTTCGAATGCTTACCTCCAGTAAGATAAATTCCGCTGCAGAATATAACAGAATTATTATTCAATAAAAACCTACTCACCTTTGCTAATTATTCCGCCAGCTAAAACAAAGCCAGCAGAATCATATAAGACAGCAGATTGACCAGGAGTAATAGCTGATTTTGGTTCATCAAATTCAATCACAAACTCAGTTGCTGAAGCTGAAACAACTTTCGCAGACGAACCTTTGTCGTTATATCTAATCTTTGCAAAAACCATTTGTCCTATTTCTAGACTCAAAGAACTAACATAGTTTACATCTTCTGCATAAAGTGTTGATTGATTTATTTCTTCTTTATCACCAATTTCTATTGTATTTCTTCGATGATCAATTTTTTTCACATATACCGGCTTACCCATTGCCACACCGAGACCTTTTCGCTGACCAATAGTATAGAAAGGAATTCCTCTGTGAGTGCCTACCTTCTCTCCATGATAGATCATCTCACCTTCTTCAATATTCTCGATAACGTCAGGAATTCTTTCTTTTAAAAATCTTTCGTAGTTGTTATCTGCAACAAAACATATTTCTTGACTATCCGGTTTTCCGGCAGTTTTCAAACCAAACTTTTCAGCTAATCCACGAACTTGAGTTTTATTATAATTTCCAAGAGGAAATAATGTTCTGCTTAAACTTTCTTGAGTTAATCCCCAAAGTGCATATGATTGATCTTTTCTATTATCAGCAGAATTTCTTAGTCTATAACGATTATTTTCATGATCATATTCCACTATGGCATAATGTCCGGTTGCAACATATTTTGCGTCTAAGGCATCTGCTTTAAGAAGAAGTTCTTCCCATTTAATTTTGCGATTACATATTACACATGGATTTGGTGTTCTGCCGCTCAAATACTCATCAACAAAATTATCGATCACTGCGTTTTCAAATGCTTTTGTAAAATCTACTGTGTAATGAGGAATATTAAATTTATTTGCAACATTTTTCGCATCGAAGATTGCGTCAAGTGAGCAGCATCCTGATTCGTGTTTTGGAGCTCCTCCGACCTCCATGAAGCCCCAAGTCTTCATTGTTACACCAATTACATCATACCCTTGTTCATGAAGCAATGCAGCAGCTACAGAGGAGTCTACACCACCACTCATTGCAACGATTACTCTATTATCGTTCAAAGTACTACCTTTCTATAAATCGATATATTATCTTAAAACTAAATCATAAATATAATAATTTACATAACTACTTACTAAACAATAACTTAAGAGTGCATAAATTGTATTTTTAGTATTTTTGAAGCACTCTAAGCTTGGAAATCAAATCAGTGAGAGTTTTTAGTGTAAAGGATTGCAAAGACAGTCACGTAGTTATCGGAATGACTCATGGTGATTTTTAATTCTTTATCTGGATTTATGAAATCGTTTAATTGACCAAAAAGATGAACATTGGGCATTCCATTCGGTTCGTTGTATATCTCAATATTTTTCCAACTCGTACCCTTTTTCCAACCGGTTGACATCGCTTTGTAAATTGCTTCTTTAGCAGCAAATCTTGCAGCGTAATGTTGGTACTTATTTTTTTTTGATTCACAGTATTGAAGTTCTTTTTCAGTATAAATTTTATTTAAGAATTTATCACCGAATTTTTCAATACTTTTTTTTATTCGAACAATCTCGATTATATCAACACCAATTCCAAAAATCATATTAATATCCTACCGCTTTACCGAAACCTCGTTTATCTGATGAACCCCAAATAATTCCATCAGATTGATCAATAAATATTCCCTCAACTCTACCCAACGATTTTACCTCATTAAGCATATGACCACGATTATTGAGATTATCAATTAAATCTGTGGCTAATCCAAATCTTTCATAATCCAATCGATCAGGCAGCCATTGATGATGAAATCTAGGTGAATTAATTGCATCACGAATATTCATGCCATAATCTAATACATTTATGATAACTTGCAAAACTGAAGTAATGATAGTTGATCCACCAGGCGAACCCAGAACCAAAATTGGATTATTATCTTTTAAAACAATTGTCGGAGTCATAGAGCTCAACATTCTTTTACCAGGTTCGATAACATTGGCTTTACTTCCTACTAATCCAAATTGATTTGGAATCCCAACTTGCGATGAAAAATCGTCCATCTCGTTATTTAATAAAAAGCCTGCTCCTTCTAAAACAATTTTATTGCCAAATGAAGAATTTATGGTATATGTAATGCTGACTGCATTTCCAAATTTATCAACAACGGAATAGTGGGTAGTCTCGGGACTTTCATATACCGGCATATTCGGATTTGTAATTTGTTCTGAGGGAATTGCCATTTCATTAATGCTTGAAAATACTTCATTAACTCGTTTCGAGGAAATTAGAGAATCAATAATTACATCTACAAAATCACTATCACCTAAAAACTTTGCTCTATCCGAATAAACATATTTGAATATTTCACTTAAGGTATGCACATATTTTGATGATCCCCATTCTTCATCTATGAATGAAAACTTTTCAAATACTTTTAGTGATTGTAAAATTCCAATTCCACCCGCTGATGGCAGTGGCATGCCTAATATAGTATATTTTTTATAGTCACCAATCAACGGAATTCGTTCTACAACTTTATAATTTTGTAAATCTTGATGAGTTATTAATCCTCCATTTTGTGTTGACTGATCGACCAAAAGATCTGCAATCTCACCTGTATAAAAACCATCCACTCCTTTTTTTTGAATAAGCTTGAGTGTTTTGGCTAAATCTTTTTGAACGAACGAGTGTCCAACCGTAAGATTTTCACCATCATTCGTAAATATTTTACGAGACGAAGGGAATAAAACGAATTCTTTATTGTATGTATTAATAAAATTTGCTAACCAATAATCAAGTTCAAAACCCTCTTCTGCTAATTTAATTGCAGGCTCTAAAACTTCTTCGAGTGTCATTGTACCGTATTTTTCTAAAACGTAAATAAATCCGGCAACTGTTCCGGGAATTCCGATCGATTTCCAGCTTTTAAGACTCTTATTGGGATCATGTTTACCAGTAGAATCCCAAAACATATATTGAGATGACTGCCCGGGCGCGGTTTCTCGAAAATCAATTGAAGTATTCTTACCGTTGATGTGCAAAACCATGAATCCGCCACCGCCAATGTTACCTGCAGATGGATATGTAACAGCTAATGCAAATCCGGTTGCAACGGCAGCGTCAACAGCGTTACCGCCTTTTTTAAGAATTTCAACCCCGACTTCACTTGCTAATTCACTAGCAGATACAACCATTCCATTTTTGGAATAGACTAAATCGCCTGAAGCAAATATTAAAGAGGTGATAACAAAAAAAATAAGAATTGACGTTCTAGAAGATACTGATGTTCGCATCGACGTTAATTCCCTCATTCTTCAATTGCTCGATCAAAATCAAAGTCAGTTCTTTTAAACTTTCAACGGAGGTTTTTAAATCAGAATAAAATTTTTCGTCGTAAAGAATTTTTCCGGCAAAGTTTTTCTGTTCTTTAATTTCAACAAAAAACTTATCTATTTTACTTATTAATTCATTAGAATTTTTTAATAAGATTGAAGTCTGATCGATTGTTTCAGAAATCTTTACACTGTTATTTTCGATGAATTTGTTGGAGTTCGAAACAAGTACGTTAGTTGAATCAAGTAAACTCTTAATCCCCTTTCTATTCTCGTCCAATAGCAAAGAAGTTTTGTAACTCAAATCTCGTAAAGATGCAACAGATGTTTTCAAATTATCGGCGAATTCATCATCACCAATGATGTTATTTACTGAATGAAGCGTGATTGTGAGTTCTTCAATGATTGTTCGAATATTTTCTTCCATCATTCCCAATTTTGCCATAGTGGTGGATATATCACCGGCAAAATGACCAGTTTGTGTTACATTATAATCTAATGGTTCAGCTTCATCACCGGGCATAACTTCTATTTTTTTTCCACCCATCAAATCAAGCATCATAATGGAAAATTGAGCATCTTTTTTCAGTTCAACATCATTATCTAAAATCAATTTGACAAGCACATTATTTCCATGATTTGATATCTGATCAACATAACCTTTACGAACACCATTAACGGATACTTGATCACCAAGGGAAAGTCCGGCAACCGAATTGAAACTTACCAGCAATTCTTTTTGATCGGAAAAAATATCAACATTTTTAGCCCATGCAATCACCCAGATTAATATTATGAGTGATACAAGTAGGCTTATGCCCACTTTAATTTCTGTTTTCTTATCGTCCTTCATTCTCAATCAATTTTTTTATAGTGCGGAATTCATCAGAAGTTAATAATGAATCCTTAGCATAGTTATCAATTTTTAATACTATTGATGAAACGTAATCAATCCCTTCTTGAAATTCCATATCTTTAGCCTTAGCTTCAACATCTTTCCACAAAACAAGCAATGAATCCTTATATTCTCCATCAGTTATTTTATCAAAAACTTCCACGGAAGATCTTGTTGATAGATCCACAACTCTTCCTTCAAAATATTCTACAATTTTATCCCCGTATTTATCGCCGATATAGAAGAGAATGCCGATTAAAATTGTACCGAAAAATACGGTTGTTATAAAACAACCTTTTTTCATTGCTCATTCTCATTATTCTGTATTCTTTCGATTTCAATTTTGTTAATTCTGTTGTTGACGACTTCCTTTACCGTGAACCTGAAGTCATTATAATCAAATTGGAAATTAACTTCGGGAATTGTACCGGCATGATTAAAAATAAATCCGCCAATGGTATCATAATCTTCATCGTCAGTAGAAAAATTATAGTTGAATAATTCCTCTATCAAAACAATAGATGTTTTACCTAGAACAAGAAATTTATTTTTACTTAGTTCAATTATCTCTTCTTCTTCATTATCATATTCATCTCTGATTTCACCGACAATTTCTTCCAGAATATCTTCTAACGAAACTAAACCAGAGGTTCCGCCGTATTCATCAACAACAATACCAAGATGCAAGTTTTTTGATTGAAACTCATGCATCAGTTCACTGATGTATTTTGTCTCAGGTATAAAAATAGTTTCACGAACTAAATTTTTTAATGTAATATTTTGTTTTACTGATTCGCTTTTATTTACATAAGGTAACAAATCTTTAGCGTAAATTATCCCAAGAATATTATCGAGATTATCTTCGTAAAGTGGAATTCTACTATGACCTGATTCAACAATAATTTTCAAAAGTTCATCAAATGATGTATCTATAGAAACCGACGTAATATCGACTCGAGGAGTCATAACCTCTCTTACGGTAACAGTTTTAAAACTAACTAAACCGGAAATGAGTTCTTGCTCGTCTTCTTCAATTGTTCCCTTTTCAACGGAAAGTTCAGCAAGATCTGTTAATTCATAAGTGGAGATCGCACTTTTTGTTTTTCCAATCTCAAATTTAGATGAAAAAAGTTTTAGAATTTCGGTTAATGTTTTCGAGATCGGATATATTAGAACACCAACCCAATATAAGGGCAGACTTATTACTCGAGAGAATTTTAGTGGATTTTTTGAAGCCCAAACTTTTGGGGTTATCTCGCCAATTAAGAGTACAAGAATAGTAAGAACAATGATTTGGCTTAATAATGCAATTTCGGTATCAATCTGATAATATTCTGCGACATCGAGAGCTAAAGTAACTCCAATAATTGATGCAGCGACATTA
>QZJX01000003.1 GCA_003599395.1 Ignavibacteriales bacterium
TTAAAAATCTATGAGTTTTTTAAGAAACAGATAAATGATTGAAGAAACCGAAAATAAAGACATTCGCGATTTATCAAAATTTGATTCCGAAATTTTTGAGAATATCTCCACTTTGATTGAAAATCATGCGGATAAAAATCTTTTATCCATTCTTTCTGATTTGCACTCTGCCGATCTTGGTGAAATTATTAATCACTTAGATTTTGAAGATGCCGTTTATACTTTCAAATTATTGGATCATGAAACTGCCGGTGAAGTATTAACCGAGTTGGACGAAAATCTTCGAGAAAAAATTCTTGCCGAAATTGAAACGGATCATATCGTAAACATTGTTGATCAACTAGATTCGGATGATGCAACTGACATTGTTAGCGATTTACCTGAACAGATTCAGGAGCACGTCCTTGGAAAAATTGACAAAGAGTATTCAGAAGATGTAAAACAATTATTAAAATACCCCGAGGATTCTGCCGGCGGTATAATGAACAGCGACTTCATATTTGTTTATGAAAGTCAAACTGTAAAAGATGCAATAGAAGAAGTAAGAAAAAATGCCGAAGAAATTGACAATATTTATTACATCTATGTACTTAAAGAAGATCACAAACTTGTAGGAACTGTTTCACTTAAATCACTTCTAACAAATCCATTAGACAAACCGCTTTCAGGTGTAATGGAAGAGGATTTGATATATGTAACTCCGGATGTTGATCAGGAAGAAGTAGCAAAAATTATAGAGAAATATGATCTCGTTGCAATTCCGGTTGTTGATGAAAACATGATCATGCTTGGCAGAATTACGATTGACGACGTAGTCGATGTTATTAACGAAGAAGCATCGGAAGATTTACAGCGCATCGCAGGTTTATCGGAAGAAGAAGAATACAGCGATAGTTCATTTAGAATTTCACGAATACGATTACCTTGGCTCGTTGTTGCATTGATTGGTCAAATGTTGAGTGCAGTCGTGCTCGCATCCTTTGAAGCTTCTTTGGAAAAGATGATAATTGCTACTTTTTTTATTCCGATAGTAATGGCTATGGGCGGCAGCACAGGAACTCAAGCTGCAATCGTTATGGTTAAAAGTCTTACTGAAAGTGAATTTTGGATTAGCGATAGTTTCAGTAGATTATTTAAAGAATTTAGAGTGGCTTTAATTAACGCGACTGTTTGCGGTGCTATCTTGTTGTTAGTTTCTCATTTCTTTTTTGAAAATGAAATAAGGTTTTCTTTTGTGTTGACAGTAGCTTTATTTGTAATCATGACGAACGCTACAATGGTCGGAGCCATAATTCCAATTGGTTTTAAGAAATTCGGAGTTGATCCGGCAATTGCGACCGGTCCATTCGTCACTACGATGAATGATATTTTAGGACTTATAATCTATCTTACACTAGTTTCTCTATTTTTGGTTCAATGAATAAAGCAAAAAAATTAATTATAAATTTAAATGCGACCGATCTTCTTGTTGTAGTTTTCACAACATTTATTTCACTTCTCGCAATTCTTTTCAATGAAAGAGTTTTCCATTGGAAAGAAATTGTTCTAATCAATATTTTCTTTCAGCTCTTTGTTTTTACAGTTGCTTACTTTGATGAAAATCGCCGGAATGCTTTCACTCATCAATTACGATTTTGGTATTTAGTTCCAACCATACTTTTGGTTTTTAAGGAACTATACTTTCTTGTTGATCCGATAAGAGGGAAAATATATGATTACATACTAATAGAAATCGACCGATTCCTATTCGGTGGTGATCCGACACACTTCCTCGATCAATTCAGTAATCCATTTTTAACCGAGCTCTTACAAATTGTTTATGGAACATTTTTCTTTCTCCCGATTATACTCGGAATTAGTCTGCTTATCAAAGATAAGAAACGCGAACTTTATTACATGGCATTTATTATAGTGCTTGGATTCTTCCTCTCCTATATCGGATATTTACTTTTACCCGCAATCGGACCAAGATTTACTTTGCATGACTTTGAGTTGAAAAATGTTGAACTTCCGGGACTTTGGTTCACTAATTTTTTAAGAGAAATCGTTAATTCGGGGGAATCAATTCCCTACGGAACACCGAATCCGGCGGCAGTTGTACAAAGGGATGCATTCCCAAGCGGGCATACTCAAATGACTCTACTCGTAATGTATTTATCTATAAAGTTTAAGAGTCGTTCAAGATATTTTTTCATTCCAAATGGAACTTTACTCATCATAGCAACAGTTTATTTGAGATATCATTATGTTATTGATTTAATTGCCGGAGCCGTATTTATGATGTTTACCTTATGGCTTGGCAAATATATTTATAATTGGTGGATGGATTTTAGAGGTGATGAAAGATTTTATCTGGATAGTAATTAGACCAATCCGGCATCAACTTTTTTAATAGTTTCAACAATGATAGAGAAATATCTATCCAGCGAGCAATTAGCGTCATCTCTTAAATAACAATGATCTCGATCTTGTGAAGCTTTACATTCTGCACAGATAGTATCTTTCAATTTTTCGTGGTAAACAGATAGATCATCGGAATCTGTATTTTGAACAACTTCGAGAATTCTTGGTAGATAATATTCAACTGCACAAAGTTCTTTTGTAGATAATGTACAATCACCTTCTTCGGTTGAATCAACGCAGATCGCACAAACATTTTTTCGGATTGCATCTATGTATCTTTGCATATTTTCCCTAATTTCGTTTTGAAAAAATTACCAATTAAGTAGTGTATTTTCAAGTGAACAATTTATTGGCTTATGGATAAGAAAAAAAGAGTAAAAAGAATTTTTGACGATATTTCAAAAAGATATGATTTCCTAAATCATTTTTTGAGTTTGGGGATTGATTTTTATTGGCGGAATAAATCTCTAAAGTTAACGCGAATAAATAAAGACGCAAAACTTCTCGATGTTGCCTGTGGTACCGGCGATTTTGCGATTGCTGCAAACAAAATGGAGGTTAATAATATAATCGGGGCTGATCTTTCGATTAATATGTTGAAACTCTTTAACCAGAAAAGAGAATGGAGCAAGGGAAATATCGTTCAAACCGTTGCCGAAGATATTCCGTTTAAGGATAATTCTTTCACAAATATTACAGTCGCATTCGGTGTTAGAAATTTCTATGATATTTTAACGGGATTTAAATCTTTTTTCAGAATACTAAAGCTTAACGGTAAAGTGACAATTCTTGAATTCAGACTTCCCAAACACTTTCTTATTAGAAAATTGTATTCATTCTATTTTGATAAAGTATTGCCATTTATCGGGAAAATAATTTCGAAGGATAAAGAAGCCTACACTTATTTACCGGAATCAGTAAATGAGTTTGATGAAAAAATAGACCTACCTGAACTACTGACAAAAGCCGGATTTTCAAACATTCAAACTTTTTCCCTAACCTTCGGAATAGTTCAGGTAGTTATAGCGGAAAAACTATAGCTACTTAATGCTATAATTTACTAAAACTTCAGAAGCTGTAGCAGATTCGTCTTCAATATCCAAATCCCCTCCACCGAGAACGCCAATTAAGAAACCTGCACCTTCTAATTTTACAAGACCAACATCTTTTACAAACCATGCTGTCGCATTTACCGTAATTGTCTGTGGATTTGCTATGTCTTCAATTGATTCGGGAATTTTTATGGTTGCAACATATTCAACTTTTTCAGCTGTCATGTTTTGCTGCATTACGGTGACTTGTTCTTGTCCTCTATAATTTCCTGTAACTTTTAAGACATCCAAGCTTATCAAACCGCCAAATGCGCTTACGCGAACAACAAACGAATCCCATTGAGGAGTGTTAGCAAACGGATAACTGATTAATCTAATTTCAGGATCGGCTGTGATTGTCACAAGCGAAGGATCGATACCGGATGAATCAAGCATTTCAGAGAATATCGTTGCATCAATGTAGATAAACATACCAGTATCAGTTCTTCTGAATAGAAAATCGCCGGTAGAAACACCTGCTAAAGTTGTGATAGTATTATTCTGCTGAATATAAGTGGTATTATTAACTGTCTGCTGAGGCCCGTAATTTACATCACGAGTATATTGGTTAGTTCCGCTCGAATCAGTAGTTGAACCCTGATAATTAAAAGTGGAACCTGTCGTTCCGGGATAATATTCTTGGGCTGATCCGCCGTCATTTGTATCATCCGGTCCTCCGTCATCTTCACTACAGGAGACGGCAAAAATTAAAAGGGATAAAGTAATTAAATAGACAAGAGATTTTTTCATCTCACACCTCGGTTGTTAGTAAAATTTCTTTGAGTTGATTGAATGCTTTTGCGCGATGACTAATTTTATTTTTTTCTTGAAGAGTCATTTCAGCGAGTGTGGTTTCATAACCGTCCGGCACAAAAATCGGATCATAACCGAATCCATTAGAACCTCTAAAATCATGGATTATTTTCCCCGGTAATTTGCCAACACATGTCTGCAAGCTTCTGCCATTGAAATAAATAGCAACCGACATAAATTGGGCTTTATGCGGTTCGGGTAATCCTTCAAGTTCTTTTAACACTTTAAGATTGTTATCGTTAAACGTGCATCCTTCACCGGCATATCGTGCAGAAAGAACTCCGGGTTTACCACCAAGCTGTTCAATGGAAAGTCCGGAATCGTCGGCAATGGTCGGTAATCCATATTTGGAATAAACGAATCGAGCTTTGATCAGAGCATTATCTTCAAATGTTAATCCGTCTTCCTCAATTTCAGGTATATTTCCAAGTTCATCCATTGGAATTATCTGAATTTTTGTATCACTAAAAATATCAATAACTTCTTTTAATTTTCCTTTATTACCTGTGGCAAAAACAACTTTCCTCAAAACCTCTCCTATTTATTTGTTTCATTTTTTGAATCAGGTAAAAGTTCGTCCATTTGTTCCATCGCAAAACGTAGATGCGGAATTACAATTGAACCACCGACAATTAGTGCAATATTAAATGCTTCCATCAGTTCTTGTCTGTTAGCCCCTTCCTCAATCGCTCTATCAATATGATAGAGAATGCAATCATTGCATCTTAAAACCATTGATGCGACAAGTCCCATCAACTCTTTCATTTTCGAAGGAAGTGCACCGTTAATATATGCTTTATTATCTAGTGCAAAAAACTTTTTAAAATCCGAAAAACCGGAGTTAAGAATTTTATCGTTCATTTCAGAACGATAAGCTTTGAATTCGGTAATAGTAGTTTTCATTTTATCCTTTTATTCTATTTAGTTCTTTTTTGAGAAACTTGCCCGTTAAACTTTTTTTATTTTCGGCAATTTGTTCGGGTGTGCCTTCGGCAATAATTTTACCGCCATGTTCGCCCCCACCCGGTCCTAAATCAATCACATAATCTGCAACTTTTATTACATCAAGATTGTGCTCGACGACAACAACAGTGTTTCCTTTATCAACCAATTTTTGCAGTACCTTTAATAAAATATTTACGTCATCAAAATGCAATCCCGTTGTTGGTTCATCAAGAATATAAAGTGTTTTACCCGTGCTGACTTTGCTTAATTCAGTCGCTAATTTAACTCTTTGTGCCTCACCACCGGAAAGTGTAGTTGCCTGCTGACCAATTTTAATATAACCGAGTCCAACATCATTCAGCGCTTTAATTTTTCTCTTAATCCGCGGATGATCTTCAAAGAAATCAATTGCTTCCTCTACAGTCATATTTAGGACATCAGAAATGGATTTAGTTTTATAAAGTATTTCTAATGTTTCACTGTTGTATCTTTTTCCTCGACAAGTTTCACATAGTACATATACATCCGGTAGAAAATTCATTTCAATTTTTTTTAAGCCATCGCCTTGACAATCTTCACATCTTCCGCCTTTTACATTAAAACTGAATCTGCCGGGTTTGTAACCTCTTACTTTGGCTTCAGGAAGTTGTGTATATAAATCTCGGATAAAGGTAAACAATCCGGTGTAAGTGGCGGGATTAGATCTAGGCGTTCTACCAATTGGTGACTGATCGATTTCAATTACTTTATCAATATTTTCTAATCCGGATACATCTTTATATGGAAGCGGAACAACTTTTGACTTATAATATTTTCTCATCAAAATTTTTACGAGAGTTTCATTAATCAAACTTGATTTGCCGGAACCACTGACGCCGGTTACGCTCGTAAAAGTTGAAAGTGGAATTTTAAGATCAACATTTTTTAGATTGTGCCCGGCTGCACCTTCAATTTTTATAAAATTACCGTTCCCTTCTCTTCGCTTTTCCGGTACTTCGATTTGTGTTTTATTTTTTAAATAATCTAAAGTGATTGAAGAAAAACCATTTTTTGATTTTAGAAATGTTTCCGATGCACCGGATAAACAAACTTCGCCGCCATGTATTCCGGCGCGAGGACCAAGATCAATTAAATAGTCCGCACTTTCAATTGTTTCACGATCGTGTTCGACAACAATTACAGTATTGCCAAGATCACGCAAGTTCTTAAGCGAATCAATTAGTTTGATATTATCACTTTGATGTAATCCTATACTCGGTTCATCCAAAACATAAAGAACACCGGCGAGTTGTGAACCGATTTGTGTGGCTAATCTAATTCTTTGTGATTCACCCCCGGATAATGTTCGAGCACTTCTATCGAGTGATAAATACTCCAATCCAACATTTAATAAGAATGATAATCTTTCTGTAATTTCTTTTAAAATCTGTGATGCAATTAGTTGATCTCGCTCGCTTAATTTTAATTGAGCAAAGAATTTATCGCATCTCTCGATTGATAACTTAGTTACTTCACTTATATTCTTACCGCCAACTTTAACGGAAAGCGATTCTTTCTTTAGTCTTCCGCCATTACAAGTTGAACAAGTATTTGTGTTCATAAAAGCTTCAGCCCAATCACGAATTTTGTTGGATGAAGTGTTATCAAAATAGTGTTTGACATAATTTAGAACTCCGGAGAACTTGTGCATATAAGTAACCGATTTACCGCCGCCAAATTTATACTGAAACGATATTTTTTCTTTGCTGCCATTTAGTAAAACTTCACGTTGTTCATCGTTTAATTTCTTTAGTGGAGTATCAAAATCAAAATTGAATTTCTCGGCAACACCTTCAAGTTGATTAAAAAACCAAATGTTACGTGGTTTACCTAAAGGTTCTAGTGCTCCATCATTTATGCTCTTTGACCAATTTGGGATAATTAAATTAATATCCAATTCTTTCTTCTCACCGAGTCCCTCACAATCCGAACAACTTCCATAAGGCGAGTTAAAGGAAAATGAGTTTGGCGCTAATTCTTGATAACTTATATTACAATGATGGCATGCTAAATTTCTGCTATAAACTTTATCTTCAGATGAACCTTCTTCGGATACAAAAATATTTCCGTTCCCATAATTCAATCCAACTTCAGTGGATTCACTTACTCTAAATCTTGATTTATCGTTTACTTTAAAACGATCAATTAATATTTCGATATTGTGCATCTTGTAGCGGTCAACTTTGTAACCACTTTTTAATTCTATAATTTCCCCGTCAACTCTTACTCTAACGAAACCATCGCGCAACATTTCTTCAAACAATTCTCGATAGTGACCTTTTCTTCCCCGAACAACCGGAGCGAAAATCTGAATTTTCTTATTTAAAAATGTTTCTTGAATTGAATCTATAATTTGATCTGATGATTGCTTTTCGACAGGGCGACCACAATTGTAACAATGTGGCTTACCAACTCGTGCATAAAGTAATCTAAGATAATCATAAATTTCTGTAACGGTTCCTACAGTAGAGCGAGGATTACCGGATGTCGATTTTTGTTCAATTGAAATTGAGGGACTTAATCCTTCAATTAAATCAACATCGGGTTTTTCAAGAAGATCCAAAAATTGACGAGCGTACGCAGAGAGAGATTCAATATATCTTCTCTGACCTTCGGCATAAATTGTGTCGAATGCTAAGGATGATTTGCCCGAACCGGATAAACCGGTTATAACAACTAAAGAATCACGTGGAATTTCAAGATCAATATTCTTTAAGTTGTGTTCCCGGGCGCCTTTTATAATAATTTTATTTGTGAAGTCCATTAGTCAGTTTATAAAAATCCAAAACTTTATATTAGTTTAAGAACAACTGAAAATCAATTTTTATTTGGGTAAATTTTCTTATGCAGTATCCATCAGTTATAAAAACAATCAATTCTTCAAATGAATTCCGCTTTAAGGAAAAAGGTTCGGAATTTATTGGATTTGCTTCCCCGACTAACTCAATTGAAGAAGCCGAGGAAATTCTCCAGAAAAAGAAAAAAGAATTTTACGATGCAACTCATAATTGTTACGCTTACAAAATTTTTCCCGATGTTGAAAAATTTTCAGACGATGGCGAGCCAAGTGGAACCGCAGGGATCAGAATATTAAATGCAATTCAGCATTTCGACTTAATTAATTTAATGGTAGTTTCAACACGTTATTACGGCGGTAAAAAATTAGGAGTTGGTCCGCTTGGTAAAGCTTATTACAATTCGGCCTTTGGGGTTTTAGAATCACTAAAAATTCAGGAAAAAGAAAATCATTCGTACTTCAATTTAAAATATGATTTCGAACACAGTAAAACAGTACATCACTTTTTAAATAGTCATCAATGTATTATTAAAGAAAGTACATTTGAAAACGGTGCGGTAATTTTTTTCCTGATAAAACCGAATTTGATTTCGGATTTTGAGTCGGATATCAAAAACGGTACAAAAGGGAAAGCTGTTTTAACTTTAGTTGAAGATGGAATTTATGTTTAGAAATTAATTAAAAACTCTAATTTTGCCAGAATTAAGGACATAATTCCATTAAAATAAATAAGTTAGATTAAGTAGTTAATAAATCTTGACAAAAAGTTCTCTTTTACTTAATTTTTATATAAGATATTAATCTCCCGTATATAATATTTTATTAACTTAACAGGGGCAAAGAATGATCTACACAAAAACTGGAGAATATGCTATTCGTGCAATTTTGTTTCTTGCTCGACAGCCCAAAGAAGCGTTAATCATGTCATCCGAAATTGCAAAGAGTGAAGAAATTCCTGCACATTATCTTGCGAAAATTTTACAACGAATGGCAAAATACGGATACGTCGATTCCTTCAAAGGAAGAGGTGGTGGATTCAAGATCACAGAACTCGCAAAGAAAAGTTCAATTCTTGAAATTGTTGAAAGAGTTGAAGGACCCGTTATCAATTTAAAATGTGTTACCGGATTAAAAGAATGTTCGGATGAAAATCCTTGTCCGTTACATGAAGAATGGGCTGAATTACGAAATAGAATCTATAATCTCATTTCAAGTAAATCAGTTCAAGAAGTTGCTGAAAAATATTCCGAAACGCTTAGACGAAATAACTAGAATTTATTTTGATGAGGCTTGGTGAAAATCAAGCCTTTTTCTTTTTAAATGTTAGGATGATCTTTTAATATCATTCAGATACATTTTTACCCAGCTCAAATCGCTCATTAATAAGTTCAAGTTATTTAAGCTCTCGTGTGTTAATGAAAGATATTTGTCAATAAAAATCTGCTTTATAAACGGTGAGCCATCGGCTAGAATAGTTTTTAATAACTCTCTTATTTTTTTTACAGCTTCGGTATACTCCGCTTTAATTCTATCGAAATAGTCATCTTCAATATTATTGCTTCTATTCTGAATTATCTTTAATAGACCTTGTGAATATTTGGCCGAAAAGCTTATCTCATCCAGCAATTCTTGCTTATTAATTTTAAAAATTATTTCTGCTATGCGAGTAAGATCTTCCGCATTATTAAGTTTGCCTTTTGCAAATTCATCAATCTTTATGCAGAATTCTTCTGCAGCTTTTTTATTATCGACACTGTTCATATTAGTCTAATTTTACCCCTAGACCAATTCCATCCCCGATCGGCAATATGGTTGTTTGTAAAGCTGTTTGCGACATAAATAAGTTGTTGAATTTCCTAATATGCTGAGTTGAAGATTTATACTTTGGAGGAATATCCTTTGACGCTGTATAACCATGCCAAAGTAAATTATCGACAATAATCACTCCCCTTTTTTTTAGAAGCAGCAATGAATAATAAAATAACTTTTCATAATCTTCTTTATCGGCATCGAGAAAGATTAAATCATATTTTTTATCATGAAACGGAAGAATTTTCAGAGCATCGCCTTCAATAATATTTATTTTTTCAGAACAGCCGGAACGATCTATAAAATTTTTTGCAGTTGAGATATTTTGCTTACTTATTTCTATTGTATCAATTGATGCTTTTGATCTTAACTTTCGCGCTACTCTTATTGAAGAATATCCAATTGCCATTCCAATTTCCAAAACATTCTTGGGGCGATGTATAAGAATAACTTGTTCAAGAAAATCCGCAGCAGCGCTATTTAGGATCGGGATTTTACTTTCGGACGCAAACAGTTCCATTTCTTGAATTAACGGATCTTGCTCTATTCGAAGTGAATCTAGATATTTTTTTTGAGAAGAGTAGAGAATTTTTTTCATTTGAGTAAAACCATTTTCTTTGATATTAATTGTCCTGCAATATTAACAGAGTAAAAATAAGTTCCGCTTGAAACAATATTTCCTTTATCGTCGGTTCCATCCCAAATAAATCTCGTTAATCCATGGACCACTCTGCCGGAATAAATTTCTTTAACTTTTTGTCCGAGCACGTTGAATATAGTTACTTTCGCGAATTCATTTCTCGGTGATCTAAAATCAATTGTGGTCTCTAGGTTAAATGGATTAGGATAATTTTGGTAAAGCATAAATTCATTCGTCAATTCATCCGGAAATTCAACAACACCTGTAACAAAACCTACATAATTTTCAGAAAGATTGACAATATAATTTTTATCAGATGGTTCACGAACAGTTGCTCCTGAAGTATCATTAAACATATAGTAAAAGGTAACGTCGTCATTAATGGAAACATCCGATAAATTAAAATAATATTTACCTTCGCTGTTTGCTGAGATTGACTGATGAGACCATTCTTCAGCATTAATCTTGTAATGTATTATCACTTGTTGATTCGATGAATTTTCAACTTCTAAAAACATCTTGCTGATTCTAAATTGACCGCTTTCATATTCCCAAACATTTGGGAAATTTACAGCACGAAGGATCGACATTCTTCCATAGCCGATATCGTTATTTGGTTCTTCGAAATTATCACCGGTTAATAAAATTATGTTTCTAACTTGTTGATTCGTTAAATAAGGATAAGCCGAAAGAAGCTGAGCTGCCATTCCCGCAACCATTGGTGCAGCGAATGAAGTTCCCGATCCTGCAGCGTTAAAACCACCAAAAGAATCAGCGTGATAATTATTTGTACCCATTGCAGTAATCTCGGGTTTAATTCTTCCATCGGATGTTGGTCCTCTACTGCTGGATGAGTTCAATATTCCCTTATTATTTATATTACCGACAGCTAAAACATTAAATGCATCAGCCGGAGAAATAATATAACGCCATGCAGAATTGCCCTCATTACCGGCAGCTGCAACTGTAACAACTCCCAGATCAAAAGCATAATTATATGCGTTGGCGACAATTGTGGTATTTCCGTTCATATCTTCGTATGAATATGAGTCCTCTTCAGAATCAAATAATGAATAGCCGAGCGACGCGGTAATTATATCAGCTCCCATTTCCTCAAAATCTTCAACAGCTGCTGCAAAATTATCTTCTTCAATTCTAGTTTCCGAGCTAATGTCTTCAGTTTTAGCTAAGAAAAACGAAGCACCATAAGCGGGACCAACTAATTGTCCATCGGCAAAACCGGCACCAATTGAAAATACAGCTGTACCGTGTCCATCCTGTCCTGGAACATCACCTGCTTGATCAGCTGTTTCATTATCATTTTGGACATAGTCAAACTCGTAAAGAACATCAAGATTCATGAGAGCCGGATGAGTTTTCCAATCAAAACCGGAATCTAAGAAACCAACAATTATTCCCTCTCCGTTAAACCCGGCATCATGAACTTTTGGAATATCGTGCAACTCATTTTGGACTAGTGAATTCCCATAGTTTAATTCATACTGTATTGAATAATTACTTTTGTTCACGCTTTGTTCAATATTTTTTTCGATACTAATTGTTCGAAAGGATTTTACCTTTTCAATTCTATCAATGAAGTTGAACTTTACTAATTCATCAATTTGGTCAGATGTAAGGTAAGCAGATATGGCATTAAACCATTTCAACTCATTAACGATTTTAATTCCTTTTGATTCAATTACTTTTTGATATGATTCATTAATCGGCAGGTCTTCGAAACGTAAATAATTTTTACCGAGTGTTTTCTTTCGTCGCTCAATTGCTTTGTCAGAAATTCCGAGATCATTTGCCTTGAACAAGTGCTTGGCTGAACTAAACTCTTCTTGAGTAATCCCTTTATCAGAAAAATAAATGAGATATTTTTCTTGTCCGAATAAAGTAATTGCAAGTAATAAAAGAATTATAATTTTTTTCATGTTTTTATTTTTATAATAGATTAAAGATTACCAAAATTCAATGCAGAATTTTAGAAACTCAATTAATAAGCGATCCGATCCTACTCCAACGAATTGAATTCCATAATTTAGTAATGTTAGTAATTTCAGTTTTCTGATCGACCGACCAATAAATTAAAAAAGGCTTACCAATAATGTTTTTTTCGGGTACAAATCCCCAGAAACGGCTATCATAACTTTCATCACGATTATCACCTAAAAAGAAATAATAATTTTCTTTAAAAGTATATGAAGTTACTTCTTCATCATTAATAAATAGTTTTTGATTTTCAGAGTGAACATACAAATCTTGGTTCTCATATTTAATTAACGGTAACCAGCGATTAATACTTCTGGCAGAAATATTTACGGTTAACCCGATTGCCGGAATCAACAGCGGTCCGTAATTATCTTCATTCCACTCAGAATCATTTGGAAAGATTGCCCTGTTCGGAACTCCAAATATTTTTGATCGTGATCGGCTAAAGTGAATTGTATTGGGTTCATATAATTCATTTCCGTTAACATAAACCTTGCGATTAATTATACTCAGCGTATCTCCGGGCAAAGCGGCACATCTTTTAACATAATTTGATTTTTCATCCGGTAGATCGAAGTCAATAATTTTGGGGAACTCAAAAATCACAACTTCATTTCTCTCAATTCCGGATAGCATCGGAAATTTTATCGGAGGGATTTTAATCTCGGTAAAAGGTATAAAGTTTGGGGTTTTGGGACCGTACAAAAATTTATTCACGATTACGTAATCGCCGGCAAACAAAGTTGATTCCATGGAAGAAGTCGGGATACGATACGCTTCTGCAATAAATACTTTTGAAGCAAACGCTAAAATTGCGGCAAGTAAAAGGAGTACTAGAAATCTTCGTAAAGAAAAATTTTGTTTTGATTTTTCATTCATAGATGCTGAGTGAAGAATTAATCTTCAATTTGCAGAACTGCTAAAAACGCCTCTTGAGGAATTTCAACATTACCAACCTGCTTCATTCTCTTTTTACCTTCTTTTTGCTTTTCAAGAAGTTTTCGCTTACGTGTAATATCACCCCCGTAACATTTTGCAAGTACATTTTTACGAAGAGCTTTTACAGTTGTTCTCGAAATCACTTTTTGTCCGATCGCTGCTTGAATAGCAATTTCAAACATATGCTGAGGAATAAGATCTTTTAATTTAGTAGAAACTTTTCTTCCCCAATCAAATGATTTTGCTCTATGCACAATAATAGAAAGTGCATCAACCTTTTCACCATTTAACAGAATATCCAATTTGACTAAATCAGATTCGCGATACCCAATAAATTCGTAATCAAATGAAGCATAACCACGTGAGATAGACTTTAATTTATCGAAAAAATCAAAAATTATTTCCGCTAGTGGGAATTCAAAATGTAAATCCGCACGAGTCGGATCAAGATAAGTTGTGTTAACATAAGTCCCGCGCTTTTCCATACCAAGTTGCATTACTGCCCCGACATAATCACTTGGACAGACAATTTGCGCTTTTACATAAGGTTCTTCAACTCTGTCAATATTTCCGGCATCAGGCATATCAGAAGGATTATCAACAATTATTTTTTCGCCACGCTTGTTATAGACAATATATTCAACGTTTGGAAGAGTTGTAACAATCGATTGGTTAAATTCTCTTTCAAGTCTTTCCTGAACGATTTCCATATGGAGCATTCCAAGAAAACCACAACGGAAACCAAAACCTAACGCAGCAGAAGTTTCAGGAGTATAAACTAATGATGAATCATTCAACCGAAATTTTTCAAGTGAATCACGTAAATCTTCAAAATCATCCGAATTAACAGGAAACAGACCACTATATACCATTGGTTTAATTTCTTTATAACCAGGAAGTGGCTTTTCGGATCCGCCTTTTACATGAGTAATTGTATCACCCACTTTAGTATCATGTACATCCTTAATTCCAGAAATTAAATAACCAACATCACCGGCACTTAATTCCTTTGTCCGCACTCTGCTTAATCTCAATGTTCCGATTTCTTCAGCTTCATAATGTTCATCATGAGCAAAAAATCTAATATCATCTTTTTCTTTAATAGATCCGTTAAAGATTCGAATATATGCGATTGCCCCTCTATAAGAGTCAAATACAGAGTCAAATATTAAAGCTTGCAGTGGAGCATTTTCGTCACCTTTTGGCGCCGGGACTTTATTTACTATACTTTCGAGAATCTCGTTAATGCCTTGCCGGGTCTTAGCGCTGGCTAATATAATTTCAGATTCATCACAACCAATTAAATCAATAATTTGTGACTTAACGGTATCAACCATAGCACTTGGTAAATCGATTTTATTTATGACAGGAATGATTTCGAGTCCGGCTTCAATTGCTAGGTAAAGATTACTTATTGTTTGTGCTTCAACACCTTGAGCTGCATCAACAATTAACAATGCTCCTTCACATGCAGCTAGTGAACGAGAAACTTCATATGAAAAATCTACGTGACCGGGAGTATCAATAAGATTTAATGTATAGAGATTTCCGTCATTGGCTTTATATTTCATTTGGATTGCGTGCGATTTTATTGTTATACCACGCTCGCGTTCCAAATCCATGCTGTCTAAAAGTTGATCACGTTTTTCTCGATTTGTAATGGTATGCGTATTTTCAAGCAAACCATCGGCTAAAGTTGACTTTCCGTGATCTATGTGTGCAATTATGCAAAAGTTTCTAATATGTTTCATATGCCATTAAAATAAAGATTTTAAATATATGAAGAGGGGGGTCTAATATCAATTTTAACACACCGAATTAACTTACTAGCAACCCAAAACGGCTATTTCGATCATTAATTAGAGTAGATTCTTTATTTTTATTACATTTGAGTTTTCAATAACTAATTCAGCAGTGAGATGATAAAATTTTTATTTGGGATATTATTATTAGCAAGTATCGTTTTCGCTCAAAATATTCGATTTATTATTGTTGATGAATTGGATGTTACTTCGAAATCCGGGAAAGATAATCTTGCGAAAGTAATAAACTCAATAAATCAACTTAGTGAAATTGATTTTGTTGTATTCAATGGTATTAAGTTGGATTTAGATGATCCGGACGACACGATTATTAAATCAATTAAGAAAATCAAATTTGCAGTTTATGCACTTCCCTCTTCGGATTTATTTTATCCCGATAATACAACCAGAGAAGATTTCATGAATTTATTCGGTGATTTATCTTTTCGGAAAAATTATGATTCTCAAAAAGTAATTGGATTAAATACTACTGTAGGTTGGAATTACTCACCTTTTTTTGAAAGAGAAACATTTACTTTTTTAAGAGACGAGCAACTGGATAGTCTTTCATCATCAATATTGTTATTAAACAGCGATCCGCAGCAAATCAAAAATTTTGATGATTTGGCAAATCAATTTAACAATAGCAAAATAAAATTTATCGCCGCCCCATTAAAAAGTTCAAAGGACTTTTTAAGCGATAATATCTCAATGCTAAATTCCAGCATGAATTCAAAACGAAATGAAGCATTCAAGATTATAGAAGTCAGAAACGATACAATTGCTGTAAGAATCGGAAAGTTTGAAGGCGAATTAGCGTCTGAAAAGATTTATACGGTTAAGGAAAGTTCTTTTATAGATGCTAGCCCAGATCATCTATTTGACCAAAGCAAGATGTTAATCTGGAAATTTGATTTGGGTTACTCTCTTTCCTCAAGAGTTATCACATCGAGTGATAGAATATATGCCGCTGATGTAAGCGGACAAGTAGTTTGTCTTGATTCATTAGGTAAAAAAGTCTGGGATTATTTTTCGTTCGGTTATATTTATTCAAAACCAACATTGCGTGATGGATATTTGGCAATAGCAACAATACAAGGTGATCTTGAAACAATAAATGCCAGAACCGGTAAGCCACTTCAATCACTTGGGTTCGATTCGCCAATCACTTCTGATCTAATGAGTTTTGATTATGACGGTAAATATAATTTGATGATGCCTAAAGAGTCCCGATCAAAAGCAGCGGTAGTAGCCGGTACAAAACAAGGAACACTTTACTGTTACGATTTGGAAACGATGCAAGAACTTTGGAGGTTTAACCAAGCCACAGATGCAATAATCGGAGAACCGTTGCTAATAAAGAACCAAATTTATTTTTATAGCATGGACGGACACATTTATACAGTGAATTCAAGGACAGGATTACTTGCGTGGAAAGCCAAATTAACAGAGAAAAATGAAACCCGAGTTTATGCTTCAAATATAGCAAGCAATAATGAATCAATATTTATTTCACTTTCTAACGGAAAAGTTTTTTCTTATGATGTTTTACTTGGAAGAAAGAATTGGGAATCTGATAAATATAAATCTTCGCTTACATTAAATATTTCTAAAGACGGAAGACATTTATTTGTAAGAAGTACAAATGACAGATTTCACGTACTCTCAGCAAAAACCGGAACTTGGGTACGAGAGTTAATTACTAAAGTAGGAGATAATTATTCTTTCACTGAAATTGTAGAACATGGGAAAAACATTTACTACGGAAATGATGATGGCTTTTTGATTCAAATGGATACAGATTATAAGACAGAAAAAATATTCAGACAAGAAATCTCTCCTCTTTTTTCAATCACACCTTTCGGCAATAATAAACTTGTCATTGCCTATCATAATGGAATTATTTCTCTAATAAGGATTTAAATTTTATGAACAACTTTTCGACTTATGTTTTTGATGTAGATGGTACATTAGCACAAACAAATGAATTAATTTTCGAAAGTTTTAGATATGTCTCAAAGAAATACTTGAATAAAAATGTAAGCAACGAAGAAATAATTTCGTTATTCGGACCAAGTGAAGATGTTATTCTCTTGGATTTAATGAAAGATAGTTTCCATTCAGCAAGAAAAGACTATTTTGATTTTTATATGAATGAACACGATAGATATGTAAAAAATTTTGACGGACTAAAAGAAGTTTTGGAACTATTACAATCCAATAATAAAAATCTTGCAGTATTCACAGGTAAGGGAACTGAAAGTGCCAAAATAACATTAGAGAAAATAGGATTTGCAAATTTCTTTGAAATACTTTCAACCGGAGATAACGTAAAAAACCACAAACCCGCTCCGGACGGAATTATCAATATTTTGGAACACTATAACATACCGGAATCCGAACTATTAATGATTGGCGATAGTCCGCACGATGTGGAAGCGTCAAACAAGGCGAATGTGAAAATTGCATCAGTTGTATGGGACAGCTACGCCCCGCAAGAAGTAAAGGCAATGAACCCCGATTATATTTTCTATACCGTAGAAGAATTCAAATCATTTATTGAATCAACACTCAAAAACTAAGCGGATATATAAAAGATACTCTTGGCTCAATTCTTTTTTGAGGTTCATAATCCAAAACATTATCATCGGCATCGCGGATTGGTGTAAACGTCCAATGATAAACCAATGAAACAATCAGATAAGGCAAAGGTTTATAACCTAATTCAGCAAATAGATAAGATCTATCATCAAGTTTAAAAATGTCCTTCTCATCTTGAATGTATACTTTATCAAAACCCGCTCTAAAAACATAAGGCATGCTTTCCGGCATTATATTGGTGGAGAGATGAAGCATTCCCGATTTAGGGTCTTTATCCAAGCGTTGATAACTTCCGAGAATATCTAATGTGCCGAGTATGCTAACAAAAAGTTCACCGTACCAACCGTTTCCCGCAGGACCAGCATTCTTAAGTGCTTGAGCTTTGCTAAAAAATGTTCCGGTTGATTTATCCAACTGAAATCTTTCCAATTCATAAAGAGTATTGAAGTAAGAAGGTAAATACTCATCTCCATTTATTCTGCGTTCAAATCTTGTTCTTATATCAACCAATCCCAAACCATTAAAGCCAAGTATAAAACCGGCTGCCCCACCGCTGCCGAATTTTATAATTTTATTATAATCAACATAGAGATCTAAACTTGCAACTGATCCTTTTACAATTGGTATTCCAAGATCTAGTCCGATAATAGTGATCGAACCTTTATCGTCGGTCGCAGTGAATTTCTCTTCTACAGAATCATATGTTCCGCTGAGAACTCCGGACTTATCATTTAGATCCGTTACAATACTTGCACCAATTTCAATATTTCCTATTATCGGAACACTTCGTAAATCAGTAAATTGCAACGGACGGGTATAACCACGTAAACCAATAATTCCGGCTTCACCAAAAGTTGAATAGATAGATTCAAATCCGAAAGTACTGAAATCAACATCAAATGTTAATCCAACTTTTCTAGAGTCATAACTTGGACTATTATTATAAAGATACAATATGCTTCCATGTCCTAGTGTTGCATAGTCTAAAGCGCCAAGTCTGGCGTAAACCGGATCCCCTTTGAAACCATATCTTATATAACGAATAATGCTTAAGTAATCTGAAGCCTCGTTAAAACTTTCTGTTCTCAATTTTCCATTTGTTCCAAATTCTAAAGTCAAATCAAGTCCGACACCAATTTTGGAAAAAGAAAACTCAGGACGAAGATGGAATCCATAATAAGGTTGACCGTCAATCCACGTTACTCCAAGTCCACCGTTTAACATACCTTGATTTTCACGAAGAGTGTATAATTGTGCATAAGTGTTGGAAATAAATAACACAATGAGAAGAGTTACTATTTGTTTGAATTTCATTTTAGGATTCCATGTAATTATTATCTGTAAAGATAAAATTTTTTAAAATGATTTACTTGGGATAGGTTATCTGTAATCGTCGTAAGAATTAAAAAGAATGATGCAGACATTATCGATAAATTATTGAGATCCCGAATCGAGTCCGGGATGACAATACTAATTATTTTATTTGCTATCTGACAATGGCGAGTTTACTTGTTACCGAGACAGTTTTGTCATCATCAGTTGAAATAATTTTATAGAGATAAACTCCGTTTGCTAGTAAATCTCCGTCTTCATCTCTTCCGTCCCAAAAGATTCTGTTGAAATCGAAATTGAGTTGTGATCTGTCAACTTTAATTTCACGAATGAGTCTACCGGCAATAGTGAATATTTTAATGCGAACTTCATTTGGGATTTGAGTTAACTTAAATGTGAAATGAGTTTCATTAACAAATGGATTCGGGAAATTATACGGATATAAAATTTTATTTTCGCTTGATATTTTAAAGTAGCGAATAAATTCATTATCCGAACTATTTGCCGGTCGAATGTTCTCTCCGACTACCGATAAGGAATAATCTCCGTCCTCTAAAGTGGGGTTGTACTTAAAAATGATTCTATTATTTTGTGTCTCATAGACAGTGTTCAAACTGCTGAAATTAATCTTTCTTCCATTCAGTGAAATTTGAAATGAGTTTGTATCGGAAACTTCAAATTGACCTTCATAATCTAGGATAATATCTATCTCGGGTGAGGAGGAAACATAGTCACCGTCATAGATTTCATAGCCGTCAAAATTTGCAGATACAACTGCGGATGATATTGATGTAACGGTATCTCTTGTAACAAGAAAGGGCAATTCGAATGAATTATTATCTTCATAAAGTTCTAGAGTTATATTATCTGTATCAAGATCAATAACAAACTTATAGCTGCCCGGTTCATATTCTGTTGTAATTGTTTTCTCAAAACCAATATCGATTGAGGATTCCGAGTTAATATAAAGAAGTGTTGAATCGAAAACTTTTTCTAAGATATTATTATTAAAAAACAGATCGACTTTAGTTCGAACGTTAAGTGCTCGTCCTTCACCGACATTACTTGCTTTGTAGTTCACAGCAATGGATTCCCCTTGCATAACCGTATCACGATCTATTGATGCGGTTTGATAATTTATTGCAAGTTCAGGAGTGTTATGATGACTAACACCAATTTGTGAAATACTTGGTGAATCACCATTTTCATTTTGAGTAAACTTAAATTTGAATTTAGCATATGGATAAGACTTTGGACTAATAAAATTGATCGGAATTGTACTCGAACTAAGTATAAAAGTGCTAAGTGTATCAACTTCTTCATTCTGCTTAATCCCGATAGGAGTAACACTCAACTCAGCCCCACTTGGAATTTGATAATCTACAAAAAGTGTATCCCAAAGTGAAACTGGACCGAGTTTAGTTGTGGTCAGAAATCCCGTCGAATTTGGAACAATGTATTCTTTTTCAAGATACACAGAACCATCATAAACACCCTTTACATCTTCGAGAATATCGGGGTCACCGGCTGAAGCACCTTTGCGACCAATAATTGCCCATGAACCTCTAAAAACCAATTGGTCAATTTTAGTGCTGCCTAGTGTTTTAATAGCTGTTCGTAATTCCGGTATTAATCTGTGTTGACCGTCATCAGCAACACCCATAACAACTATTTTACCTAACGGAATATTGTTGATGAGCGCTGCTAAGGCTTCAGCATTTGGCCTGTTATCAAACAATTGGAACCATGCTGAAGTATCAACGTTCATTGTAATGGGATCGAAGACAACAATTCCCATTCCGGCAAAGAATGAGTTATCGAGTTGATTGATTCCGTCAACCGAGATTACACATGTGGCACCTGCATTCCAGCCGGCAGAAAGTACAGAAATATTTAAAGTATCAATTGACAAACTCAATTTCCCATTAGAATAACCAACACCATCTTTCAATTGACTAAGAAAAGAAAAATCATCGTCAACAATAATGTCATATGAACCCTTTCCCGAAATCGATTTTGGAACAGAGAAATCAAATTCAGATTGATCAATTTTATATCTGATCCAATATCTCTTATTTGATAAATTTAACGATGGACTTTTAGTAGTTAATTCAGTCGATAAAAACCTTATTTCTTGTGGATTAGAAAAATCTTCCGATTCAGAGACTTGCAATAATATAGTAAAATAATCTTCCGAATATTTAACCGGGTTTAGTATTGTAAGAATATTTTGTTTGCCATTTAATTGTGTATAGGGTAAAAGATCTCGCAATGAGAATGAAAACACATTGAATGTTTCAGAATATGAATTATCGGTTTCGGATAATTCTTCTATTTCATTTTTCGAATCAAGTATTATTTCCAAACGATGCAGACCTGACAGTTCTTTAGTTGTAATCCAAACTTTAACAGTGTCTTCATAACCGGGTAATATGTAACGAGTAGATTTAGATTCCAATAAATCATTTTCGTAATAGTGATTGAATTGAATTTCAAATTCTCTATAAGGAGCTAAACCTAAATTTTTGATAATAATTCCGACCTCAACTGAATCAGCAACATCATCCAAATTCGAGAGTGGGAAAATAAGAGGATTCTCTTCAAATGTTAGATTCGGTAAATCCGGAAATCTCAATCTAACAGCAGGATCACCTAAAATAATATTAGATAGAGAAAATACTTTGAAGACTTGTGAA
>QZJX01000040.1 GCA_003599395.1 Ignavibacteriales bacterium
CATGCCCACGATAAATAGATTCTAGAACCCCGACTTCTTGTAAATCGATACATGTCCTTACGCAGCGTTTGCAAAGAATACATTTATTCATATCCCTTACTACCGAGAATGAAGAATTATCTTTTTCATACTTCGGTTTATCAATATGACCGAATGTGAAATGATCTACTCCATATTCTTTGGCGAGTGATTGAAGTTCACAATTATTGTTACGAACACAAGAATAACATTCTCCATAATGTTCACTAAGCAACAAATCAATGACATGTCTTCTTGCTTTTCTTACATTTTGACTTGAAGTATGAATTTTAATTGGTTGAGTAATTGGGTAGGCGCAAGAAGCTTGAAGAGTTCTCATTCCTTCAACTTCGACAAGACAAACACGACATACTCCGGCAACGCATAAATCATCATGATGGCAAAGTGTTGGAATGTGAACTTTATTATTTCTGCATGCATCGAGTATTGATGTTCCAAAAGGCACCGAATATTTATTGCCATTTATTTCAACACTTATCATTGCTCCTATTCCTTCTGAGGATTCTGCCTTTTTAACAGTATGACCTTTCTGACTTTCGGGAGCTCTAGTTTTTCCATTTTCTTTCATTAGTGTTTTCCTCCCTTTCCGTTATTGAAGATTTCCTCTTTGAAATTCTCAAGAATCGAGATAAATGAATTTGGAGATGACTGACCAAGTCCACATTTTGATGCAATCTTCATCGTCTCTCCCAGCTCTTTTAATTTGTTTATATAACCGAATGTATATTCTCCTCTTTCGATCATTTCAACACCTTCCAACAATTTAGTATTACCTACTCGGCATGGAGTGCATTGACCGCACGATTCTTCAACAAAGAATTCCATGAAGTTTTTTAACACATGAAGCATGTCACGATTCTCATTAAAGATCATTATCGATCCACCGGTTCCTAAATCCTCGTAACCAAGTTTTCTATCGAACTGAGATTTGGGAATACAAACACCCGAAGCACCGCCGACTTGCACAGCTTTTGTGTTTTCTGCTTGAACAATATTTAGCAACTCAGTAACTGTTGTACCCCATGGTAACTCATAGACACCAGGTTTTTTACAATCACCTGATACTGAAAACAATTTTGATCCGGTTGATTTATCAGTTCCTTGAGTTCTATACCATTCTCCACCTTTAACAACAATATGTGCCACTGAAGCAAATGTTTCAACATTATTTACAGTTGTTGGCTTACCATTTAATCCTGTATTTACCGGGAATGGAGGTCTGTTACGCGCTTCACCACGATGACCTTCTAATGATTCAATTAATGCAGTTTCTTCTCCGCATACATAAGCTCCCGAACCAAGTCGAATAATAATATCGAAGTCAAATCCTTGTTTCCCAAGAATATTTCTACCTAACAAATTATCTTTTCTCATCTCTTCAAGATAATCTTCTAAGGATTTTAACATATACTCATATTCCCCGCGTAAATAAACTATTCCTTCTTTAGCTCCAATTGTATAACCGCCAACTACCATTCCATCGAATACCAGTTCGGGATATTCAAGTAGAAGAACTCTATCTTTGAAAGTTCCCGGTTCACCTTCATCCGCATTGCAAATAACATATTTTTTATCAGCTTTTGCCGCTGCAGTAAGCATCCATTTTGTTGAAGTTGGAAATCCAGCACCGCCTCTGCCGCGAAGTTTAGATTCTTTTAGTTCGAAGAGGATATCTTCCCTACCAATGGAAACAGCTTTTTTGATCGCATCTCCATGTTGATATTCCGAAAAGATAACTGCCCCTTCTCTTTTCATTTTATTTTCCATTTTCTCCTCTACTCTATTTTACTTAAGATTTCGACAGCTTTTTCCGGAGTTAAATGGGAATAAACTTGATCATTAACCAACATAGCCGGACCTTGATCACACATTCCTAGGCAGTTAGCATACTCCAGAGTAATTTTTTTGTCTTTTGTTGTCTCGCCAAATTTGATTCCAAGCTCTCGTTGAATTGCATCGGCAACTGATTTCTTGCCTAGTATGTCACATGTAATAGTTTGGCATAGTCTTACAACATTTCTTCCCTTTGGCTGATGAGTTAAGAAAGAATAGAAAGTTATTACGCCGAACACTTCAACGGGATGGATATCTAATACTCTCGCGATTTCTTGTTGAGCAAAATCCGAGATATACTTATGTTTTTTTTCTACAGCTTGTAGAATCGGAAGGAGCGAGGATCTTTCTTTACCGTAAAGATCAACAAGCTTTTCAATTTCTTCCGATAAGGAATTTTTTTCCATTACCAGCATCTTGCCGCTCCTTATACTTTGTTTAATAAATTAGTTACTTTTTCAATTAACTCTTCCGGTGAAATCGGTTTTTCAACAAAATCATCAACCGGTACTAAATCGCCTGCGCCGAAATCATAACCTGTAGTTTTAGAAACCGAAGTGTACATAAGAATTGGTGTTGTAATTTTTTCTTTACGGAATTTTTGGGCTAAGAAAAATCCATCATCAGGTTCATCCATCATTACATCAAGTATTATCAGTGAAGGATTCTTTTCCTTCACAATTTTGTAACCGTCATCCGGATTATTTGCGGTTACCACATCATATCCATGTGATTTTAGAACTAGTTTACTGGCTTCAACGATATCCGGATCATCGTCAATTATTGCAATTAAAGCCATGGTTATCTCCGTTTTGTTTAGTTGTTTTTATTTATGGGTAAATAAATAGTAAACGTTGTTCCTCTTTCGTATTCGCTTTCAAATTCAATTTTACCGTGATAAGAGTCCACAATTTGTTTAACGATTGTTAAGCCCAAACCTGTCCCGCTGATTCCGCGTGTATGTTCGTTTTTAGCTCTATAAAACTCTTGGAACATATTAGCTTTTTCTTCTTCTCTTAGTCCAATCCCGGTATCGCTAATTCTTGTTATCAAATAATTTCCATTTGCATGAGTATCAATTTTAATAGTTCCGTTTTTCTTATTGTACTTAACAGCGTTGCTAATGATATTAGTAAATATGCGTGTTATCTCACCATGATCAGCTTTAAGATTTGGGAGATTATCTTCTATATTAATTACAATACTTAGATTGCGTTTATTCGCTTCAATTTCCAGAAGCTGAACAGTTGATCGCAATATTTCATCAATATTAAGTGATTCAATTTCTCTTTGCTTTGTTTTTAATTCCAATCGCGAAATATCAAGTAAGTCGTTTACCAAATCCAACAAACTTTTGAGCCGAACTACAGAACGAGATATGAAATCATCTTTTTGTTCTTCACTTACGTTTAGATTTTTATCAAGAATTATTTTTAGGAATCCCAGAACTGCCGCAACCGGTGTTTTAAGTTCATGTGCAACCATCGAAACGAATTGATTTTTTATTTGTTCGACTTTTTTAATATTTGTTATATTCCGAATAACAAGGACAACTCCGGCAAGTGATTCATCAGGATTTGAAACCGGAGAAGTAATTGCTTCAATAAATAATTCGTTCGGCAGTATCTCAATCTGTGTAGTGTATGATTTATGAATTACTTCGTCATTAGATAGATATTTATTTACAAGCTCATTAACTTTTTGAGGAAGCTTATTTAAAATCATTTTACCGATTTTTACATCCTCTATATTCAAGTATTTCAGTGCAGCATTATTAGAATAAACAACTTCCCCTAGTCTGTTTATAACTAAAACACCATCTGTAATTGCTTGAATAATTGTATTAAGTCTGCTCCTTTCATTAGCAATCTCAAGTAAACTTCTTTCTCTTTCTTTCTTTAATTCTTCGGATTCAAGAATTAATAATCTTTGTGTAAATCCTTTTTTAAGATTATAAAGTAATTCGTCTGGTGTGAATGGTTTTGGTATATATCCGTATGCACCTAATCGAGTTGATTCAATTGCTGTGTCATAACTTGCGTAAGCAGTTGCAATAAAACATATTGTATTAGGTTTGGCTTTCTTTATTTCTGCTAGAACTTCAATGCCATCCATATCAGGCATTTTTAAATCAATTAATGCAATATCAAAATCATTTTCTACACATAGCTTAACTCCAGTAGTGCCATTTTCAGCTGTGGACACTTCATACCCTTCCGATTCGAGCAATCGTTGAGTACCGATTCGTAATCCCTTTTCGTCCTCAATAATTAATACTTTTGGAGTGTATCCGTTTTGCATGCTAATAGATTCAATTGTCTAAGAAATTTTCAAATTTCATTATAAGCTCATCAAGAACAACTGGTTTATTTAAAATACCATCGCATTTTATCCATTCTTTTTCCTCGTCTGTTTCTACCGAGAATTTAAAACCGGTATCATAGGTTGCCGACGTAAGTATGAATACCGGTATCTTCTTACCGTGTTCTGTTTTTTTAATTTTATGACAAAGTATAAAACCTGAATCATGTTCTTCCATTATTAGATCGATTATCGCAGCACAAGGTTTTACTTTATTAAATAGTTCCAAACCTTCCTTACCTGATTCGGCTGTTACAACTTCAAATCCTTTGGATTCCAGTAATACTCTATTTTGTTCAAGCAAATCGATATCATCATCGACTAACAATACTGTTTTTATTTTTTCTGCAATTGACATTTTGATTCTCCTAATTCATCATAATACGCTTTTCTGATTTTTCAAGCGGAAGTTTAATTGTAAAAATACTGCCGTGAGATTGATTACTTTTAACAGCAATATCACCTCTGTGCATTTTGATTATACCATAAGTTATCGCTAAACCAAGACCGGTACCCTTTCCCATTTTTTTGGTTGTAAAGAATGGAGTAAAAAGTTTCTTCATATTTTCTTCAGGAATTCCACAGCCAGTATCGATTATTTCGGTAATTATTATTGTGTCATCGTTGCGAAGATTTATTGTAAGATTTTTTATTTCGGATTCTTCAAGTGCTTCACATCCATTTGTAATAACATTCAGAAAAACTTGTTTAATTTGATCCGGATCAGCACTAATAATTTCATCAGTACAATTGTTATTTATGTTGAGAATCACATCCTTAAAAGATGGATTAATTTTTATTGATCGAACAATTTCATCAATTATTTTAGGAAGGTTCACTGATGTAATTTTAAGTTTACCGTGTCTTGCAAAATTCAATAAATTGGATACAATATTCTTACATCTGTTTGCTTCGTCAATAATCATCGTGTAGTCATCAGGATTTGTCACATTACACTTTTTCGATTCAACTTCTCTTTTAAGCATAGCGGCATAGAGAATAATTGTGCCTAGCGGATTATTAATTTCATGAGCTACTCCGGCTGCTAATTGGCCAATTGAAGCTAGTTTTTCTGCACTTTGTAATTGCTCTTGTGTTTGTTTGAGATCTGTATAAGCATTCTCAAGTTTTTCAATTAGATATGGAAGACACATATCTTCTTCCGCTAAATCTTTAGCAATGGCTATAGCATATTCGCGACAAGAAGGATAACCACATGCTCCGCAGTTCAATTCATCTTTCTTCTCGATTTTATTTGTTCGTGATAATATCTCTTTAATTTTTTCTTCCGAAGGCATTGGTCGTCTTTGTGATTTAGGATGGAAGTTTCTTGTAAAATCTATGTGACGACTATTATAGATATCACTTTTCCAAACCCGCTTATCGATATCTTGTAAGTTCTTATCAATAAATTCAACGACTTTTTCTCGTCTTGAGTAATAGTTCAGATCAGTATCAATCGCCGGTCCGTTTATGCAGCCTTCACAAAAAAGTATATCAACAAATTTTGATTTAATTTTATTTTCTGAAATGTCCTTGATTATTGACACCACTTTTTCTTTTCCGTCAACAACTATTACATTTCTAGCAAGCACATCCGAAGATATTTCGGCTGTTTTTAGTAGTCCACCGGTTAGAGGAAATGATTTGCCGAAGTTAGCATACGGTGGATCGAAATCTTGATCTTCCATTAAAGTAAGATCAATTTTTAGTTCATCGAAAATCTCTTTCAATTCGGTAAAGGTCAGGACAGCATCAATTTCATTTTCAACTTCAGGATCAATATATTCACTTTTTTTTGCGACACAAGGACCAACAAAAACAACTTTGCAATGATCACCTTCAGTTTCTTTAAGGTATCTTCCCATCGCAATCATTGGAGAAACGATCTTTGCTAAATGTGGAACAAGATCAACAAAATATTTTTCGATATAATTATTTACTGCGGGACAAGGGGAACTTATTATAGTCTTTCCATTTACCTTTTCAAATTCTTCCTTGTATAATTTTGCAACAAGATCAGCACCAAAGGCAGTCTCACAAACTTTTTCAAAACCAATTTTCTTTAATGCAGCAGGAATCTTTGAATATGTTTCCGGAAATGAGGCAGCAATTGAAGGCGCAAATATTGCAATGGTTTTGTGGGATGGAATAAGATCGAACAATACTCTTTCTTTATCACTTAATATTTTTTTTGCTTTTTGAGAGCAAACTTTTACACAATGTCCGCAGCTTATACATCTTTCGGCAATAACAACGGCTTGACCATTCTCCACACGAATAGCGGTCGCAGGGCATTCACGTACGCATGAATAGCATCTTTTACATCTCTGCCCTATTGTTGAAACAATTCCAACCATAATATTGGTCAACTTTTTTTAAGTAACTTTTTCCTATCCATATAAGATGTATGTAAAATCTCATGAGCTTTATGTCCGTTAGGTTCAACTAAAAATTCATCATAAAGTTTTTTAACCGATTCATTCTCATGTGATTTTCTCGATTTTGCATTAGCATCTATTTCATATAAAACTTGAACTCGTTTGCGAATTTTTTCCGGTCTTTGATGGATAGGTTGTCCACCACCATTTATACATCCACCCGGGCAAGCCATTACTTCAATAAAATGATACTTAGATGTTCCGGCTTCAATTTCATCGAGTATTGGCGCAACATTTCCTATCCCATTTACAACTGCAACATTAATAGTAGTTTCATCATTTATTTTAATCGATGTTTCTTTAATACCATCAGTTCCTCTTAAATCCTCTAATTCTAGTTTATCTAAATCATTTCCTGTTAATTTATAGTAAGCTGTTCTTACGGCAGCTTCCATTACACCACCGGAAGTGCCAAATATGGCGGCTGCACCGGTTGATTCGCCAAGAGGATTATCAAATTCATCTTCAGGCAAATCTTCAAAATCAATTCCGGCCATTTTGAATATTCGTACTAATTCTCTTGTGGTGAGAACTGCATCTACATCTTGTAAATGCTCTTCATTTAATTCCGGTCTTTCAGCTTCAAACTTTTTAACAGTACACGGCATTATAGATACTACATAAATATCTTTCGGATCAATACCCATTTTTTTTGCATAGTACGTTTTTAGAACTGCACCTTCCATTTCGTGCGGAGATTTACAAGTAGAAATATGAGGTAATAGAGTTGGTCTGTTTTGCTCAACATATTTAACCCAACCAGGGCAGCAGCTCGTAAACATAGGGAGAGTCTTACCGTTTTGAACTCTATTTATTAATTCCGACGCTTCTTCGATTATTGTCAAATCGGCTGCAAAGTTAGTATCAAAAACCTTTTTGAATCCTAGTCTGCGCAAACTGGTTACAAGTTGTCCGGTTACATTTTTACCCATCGGGAGATTGTATTCTTCACCCAAACTTGCTCTTACCGCCGGAGCTATCTGAACGATTGGATATTTGTGTTTATTATTTGTTGCAGCTGCAACAACCTTAACATGACTTTTTTCACGGAGTGCAGCGGTTGGACACGCAAGAATACATTGACCGCACAGAATACAATCACTTATGTTTAATCCTTTGTTAAAAGGTGTTGTAACATTACTGCTAAACCCTCGATTTGTAAAATCAATTGCACCGACTTTTTGAATTTCATTACAAACGCGAACACATCTTCCGCATAAAATACATTTGGCAGGATCACGTTCCATTGAAGCGCTGGAAATATCAATTGCATGTTCTTTATGTTCACCGACAAATCTATGTTCTCTGATTGCATAAGTTTCCGAAAGATCTTGTAGTTCACAATTTTTATTTCTAACACATACCAAGCAGTCTTGCGGGTGATTTTCAATAAGAAGTTCAACTATAGTCTTACGCGATATTCTAACACGAGCAGAATTTGTGTGAACATTCATTCCTTCCGAAACGGGATACGCACAACTAGGAGTCAACCCGCGCATTCCGTCTACTTCCACAACGCATAATCTACAAGCACCGGTTGGGAATAAATCTTTCATATGACATAATGTTGGAATATTGATGCCCACTGATTTTGCCGCATCGAGAATTGTCATTCCCTCTTCTGCTTTTACTTTAATATTATTTATGGTCAATTCAACCATGATATTTTCCTTCAACAATTTTAGTTAACAATAATTGCTTCAAAGCGACAAGTTTCAACACACATACCGCATTTAATACATTTTGATTCAATTATGTGATAAGGATGTTTCTTCTCACCAATAATTGCATCGCTAGGACATTTCCTTGCACATAAACCACAACCATTACAAATCTCAGCATTCACACTATAAACCAATAATTCTTTACAAACTCCGGATGCACATTTTCTTTCATAGAGGTGTTCTTCATATTCATCTTTGAAATAACGGAGTCCGGATAAAACCGGGTTCGGTGCGCTTTGTCCTAAACCGCATAATGATGTGTCTTTTATAACATCTGCTAATCTTTGTAAATGAATTATTCCTTTGAATCTCTGTAATTGTGCAAGTTTATTTCCGTTACCGTTATATGCAACCGGAATTCGTTCGATTATTTCCAACATTCTTTTTGTTCCTTCTCTACAAGGAACACATTTTCCGCATGATTCATTTTGGATGAATGTTAAGAAATATTTAGCAACATCAACCATACATGTATCTTCATCCATAACAACAAAACCGCCTGATCCCATCATTGCACCAACCATTTTCAACGACTCATAATCCACATGTGTATCCATAACTTCATCCGGCAGGCATCCACCAGAAGGTCCTCCGATTTGAACGGCTTTAAATCTTTTCCCATCCGGTATTCCTCCACCAATATCAAAAACAACTTCACGAAGAGTTGTTCCCATTGGAACTTCAACTAATCCACTAAGTTCAATTTTACCACTTAACGCAAATACTTTTGTTCCTTTAGATGATTCGGTTCCAATGGAAGAGAACCAAGCTGCACCTTTAGAAATAATTGCGGAAACATTTGCAAACGTTTCAACGTTATTTATAATTGTAGGTTTACCCCAAAGTCCTGAATCTGATGGATAAGGTGGTCTTGGTCTTGGCATTCCTCTCTTACCTTCAATTGAAGCAATCAATGCTGTTTCTTCACCACAAACAAATGCGCCCGCACCTTTTTTAATTTTGATTTCTAAATCAAATCCGGAATTAAGTATATTCTTTCCGAGCAAACCATACTCTTTACATTTATCGATAGTATTTTGTAAACGTTTAATTGCTAGCGGGTATTCAGCACGACAATAGATATAAGCATAACTTGCTCCGATGGCATATGCCCCTATTATCATACCTTCAACTAATCTGTAAGGATCGCTTTCCAAAATAGATCGATCCATAAATGCACCCGGATCACCTTCATCAGCATTACAGATCAAATATTTTTGGTTAGCTTTTTTATTCAACGCCATTTCCCACTTTTTGCCGGTTGGGAATCCGCCGCCACCTCTTCCTCTTAATCCACTCTCCAATATTTCTTTCACAACTTCTCTAGGAGACATCAATCTAAGAGCTTTATCTAATCCTTTAAACCCGCCTCGTGAGATAAACTCGTCAATTGAGTCAGGATTTATAATTCCACAATTTTCAAGAACGATTCTTTTTTGTTTTCTGAAAAAGGTGATATCTTGAATTCTTCTTAAGCCACCTTTGCCATCACCATGTGTTCCCAATAATTTTTCTTTATAGATATCGTGTTCAATAATTGTTTTTTGAATTAATTCCGATATATCTTTGGGAGTTACCTCGCAATAACAAATTCTTTCTTCATCCGGTAATTTTATATCTACAAGAACTTCTTTTGCACAATATCCGATACAACCGGTGGGAACTATAATTGCCTTTAAGTTTTTCTTCTGTAGTTCTTCTTCAATTGCCAGTTTAACTTTATCAGCACCGGAAGCTAATCCGCAAGTTCCCATTCCAATAAAAATGATGGGTAAATCATGAATTTCGTATCTTAATCTCCGATTATAATCCAAAATGATTTCTTTTTGTGATGGGCTCAAAGATTCATCGGTACAATGAGTAATGAATTCATTTATAGGGTTATCTGGTGTGTGAAAACCATTATTAAATTTAATTTCAAGAAAAGATTTCATCATACACTCACAGTCTCTTTTTTCATATTGTCTTGTTTAGCTGCGTTTTTGTATTTATTTAAAATTTTGGAAATTTCTTTTACCGCGATTCTGCCATAATATTCTTCATTAATATTAATTACAGGCGCAATACTGCAGGCTCCAATACATGCCACTGTTTCTAGAGTGAATAATTTATCGCGTGTAGTTCCACCTGCGGTAATTCCCAGTTCAGTTTCTAAGGCTGTTAAAATATTTGCTGAGTTTTTAACATGACAAGCTGTACCTCTGCAAACACGAATAACATTTTTACCGAGCGGAGTTAAACGAAACTGATTATAAAAAGTAGCCACTCCATAAACACCGCTTAAGGGCATACCCACAAAATCGGAAACATCTTGCAATGCTGATTCAGGCAGATAGCCATAAACTTCTTGTACTTCTTGAAGTAGTGCTATTAAATTACTTCTATCTTTTTTAGGGAAATGTTCAAATATTTGCTTGTGCATCTCGGTACCTGTGTTGATTTTCTATTATTTTGACAAGAAATGTGCCATTTCAGATTCAAAATGAGATATTATATATAGAGATATTTTTCGCAATATATTCTTTAATTAGCGCCCATTTTCATTCCTAGTTTTAGGAATATTAGAGAAATATTTCTCAATTAATCGAAAATATTTCGATTTGTTCATCAAAAACAAATTATCTACTTAATGTTAATTTTGGGTATCTTTACACCTGATTCAAAAAATATTTACTTATTTACTATGAATGAGAACGAGAATATACAATTAAAGAAAAAAGCGGCTCTGATATCTTTATTTGTCGGTTTCGGAATGTTCGCCGCAAAAATAACTGCCTATCTTATAACTGGATCAAGTGCAATTTTTTCCGATGCAGCTGAATCAGTTGTGCATGTTGTAGCTACTTCTATGGCTCTTTATAGTATTATTTTAAGTTCTCGCCCACCGGATAAATCACATCTATACGGACACGGAAATATTGAATATTTTTCTGCAGGAATTGAGGGTTTGTTAATTGTGATTGCAGCACTAACAATTATTTACACTTCGGTGAGTGACATAATCATCGGACCAGAATTACAGAAACTCGGTACAGGTACAATTGTAATTGCAGCCGCCGGAGCAATAAATCTTTATTTAGGTTTTTACTTGATACGTAAGGGTAAAGAAACTCATTCTTTAGCTTTAGTCGCGGATGGCAAACACGTTTTAACGGATTCATATACAAGTATAGGTGTAATTATTGGTTTAACATTAGTGCTAATAACGGATTTTTATCTTCTCGATCCTCTATTTGCTATTGGGGTTGCCATTAACATTTTAGTTACAGGTTATAGACTAATGAGAGAATCGATTGGTGGTTTAATGAATGAAACCGATCCCGAGACTTTAGAAAAAATAGTTAATAATATTGCACAAATGCGGAATACATATTGGATCGATATACATCATTTAAGATTTTGGAAATCAGCTGAAAAAGTATTTATAGACTTTCACCTTACCATTCCATACTACTTTGAAATAAAAACCTCACATCAAGAAGAAGAAACCATAGTAGCTAATTTGAATAAAATTTTCCCCGAAGCTCAGGTCAGAATACATTTTGACTATTGTTACCCCGAATTATGTAAATATTGTACTTATGAACCTTGTGCTAAGAGAAAACAAGAAAATAGGATAGACATGGAGTGGACGACGGAAAAACTCATAGGTGATCCAATAGAAGTGAAATCTCATGATACCTAATGAGCTAAAATAATCCCAATTGCATCTCGGCATCAGAAAATGTTAATTCATGTTTGAGTAACCATTCTTTTCTGCTAATCCCTCCGGAATAACCAGTCAATTTACCATCCGAACCAATAACACGGTGGCAAGGTATTAAAATGGGGATAGGGTTATGCCCATTCGCATTTCCAACTGCTCTAACTGCTCCCGGATCACCTAACGTATCTGCAATTTCTTGATAAGATTTTGTCTCCCCAAATGGAATTTTTAACACCTCTTTCCATACTTCTTTTTGAAAATCGGTTCCTTCCGGTTTTAGCTTTAAGTCAAATTGTTTTCTTTTTCCTTTAAAATACTCATTAATTTGAGCTATAGTTTTATTTAGATAATATGACTTATTTTCTTCTATTAAAACAAGTTCTTCAAGATAATTAATTTTAATAATAGCATCTTTACTTTCCACAATTTCTAAATAACCAACAGGTGAGTTTAGTATTGCCCTATTCATTTGAATCACCATTTATTGTTATTACTAGTCTTCGTGCTCCGCCATGATTTCTATGTTCGCAAAGATAAACACCTTGCCACGTACCTAAATTTAGCCTTCCATTTATTATTGGTAACGTCAAAGATGCTCCTAAAATTGATGACTTAATATGAGCCGGCATATCATCTGCTCCCTCAAATGTATGTTGGTAATATGGAGCATTTTCCGGTATAATATTATTAAAATGTTTTTCCATATCACTCCTTACATCAGACGAAGCATTTTCGTTTAATGTTAACGATGCAGAAGTATGCTGAATAAAAATATTTAACAAACCTACTTTTACTTTGTGTATTTCTTCACAGTTTTGGAGAATTTCATCAGTTATTAAATGAAATCCTCTGTTTCTTGGTTTCAACACAAATTCTTTTTGGATCCACATAATTTCTTAATCCATCCTAAATTACTTTTTTATGAATCGCTCTATATACTCCGATCACAACTCCAACAATATTAAAATTCTGGTGCTTTGCATCTACAACAATCGTATTATAATCCGGATTCTCAGAATGCAATTCGAAATAATCAGCTTTTTTAAAAAATCTTTTCACAACTGCGGAATCATCTAAAATGATTATGGTAAAATCGCCATTTTTGGGCTGCAAACTTGGATCAACAATAACTATATCACCATTAAAAATGTATGCATCCTTTAGACTATCCCCTTTTACTTTTACAAGGAACGATTCTTTCGGAATTCGAGCTATCGTAGGTAATTGAATCGTATCGATTGAATCCGGATAAACGACCAGTGGGTTTCCGGCTGCCGCTTCACCAATCACCGGCTTTGGAATAAAAAACTTTTCATTGAGAGTCAGTTCTATACCCCTAGAAATTTTGGGATTTCTTTTAAGATAACCTTTCCTTTCAATAGCCTTCAAATGCTGTTGAACTGTCGCTCTATTTTTATATTTAAAATGCTTTGCTATTTCTGCTAAAGTTGGTGGCATGCCAATATTAGATTTATTATCAATAATAAAATCCAATATTTGTTTCTGTATTTTAGTTAAACCGGCTTTCACTTATACCATACATTTGTATGGTATAACTTAGTGAGTAATTTTTTTATTGTCAAACAAAAAAAAGGGGCTGTCTCAAAATCCTTAGTTTTCTTTATACTTTCCGACATACTACGTCGGAACACTCGAAAACCACTGAAATTCAGAGGTCATTGAGTAGTCCGGAGCTTTTCGGACGTATCGAAATGACCTTTTGAGACAGTCTCTTCTTTTTTTTTATATACTAATATTAATCAGAGAATTTTTTCCAAAACATCAACTAATTTATCTTTCAAAATAGGTTTAGAAATAAAGTCGCTAAATCCGGCAGCAATAAATTTATCTCGATCTCCCGGCAGAACGTATGCTGTTACGGCAATTATAGGTTTATTTTGATAACCCGGTAATTTTTGAATAACTCTTAGTGCATCCAAACCGTTATATTCACCTTCGAGATTAATATCCATCACAATGAAATCAAACTCTTTACTCTTTATTTTAGGAAGTGCTTCCTCAAAACTCTTGGCAAACTCAATTTCATCTAATTCTTTCATTTGCACTTTGAATAAAATCTGAGAATCAATCTGGTCTTCAACATATAAACATTTTAGAGAGACAAGATTAACCTCTTTTCTTTCACGATTTTGCTGACTTACCGGTGTGGGTTTTACTTCTTTTTTGATTTCCTTTGGAACTACAGGTGTTTCAAGTTTGGGTTCTTTAGCCGGTGTTGATGTGACATGGACATTTATATTAACATCTTTTTGAACTGCGTCTACTTCCTTTTTATCTTTTATTGTTTGTTTTTCTTCTAATTCTTTTAGATGTTTCTCTCTTTCTTTAACAGCAGCAGTAAATTCATCTTCAATTTCAGTAACTTCTATTTCCAAAATATCCGGGAATATAATTCCATACTCAATCGGTTTATCATCTTTACTAATTACTTCATATCTTGCATTTAGTGCAATAATTAACTTTCTAAAGAGTTTTGTTGTTATTCGGGAAAAACCATGGCTTTTACGAATTGAATCTTCATCTTTTGTGAAAATATCTGTTAATCCGTTTAATAAATGCGTTGTAATACCGTCGCGTTTATCTTTTATACTTACTATAGACTGATCATTACCATAAGTGTAAGCCGAAAGATAAATTTTGTTTTCCTTACTTATTTGCATCGCATATTTTAAAAACTGAGTGATTAAAATTACGAAATGATGCTTGTCCGTTGTCAGTTTTAAAGAAGATGAAATTTTTCCATAAGTAAGTTCCAGACTATTGGTCTTCGCTGTTCTTTCAGTTGTGGATTGAATTTCCTCCAATAGATCGACAAAGACAATTTCTTCAGGTTTGAATTGAATTTTATTATCCTCAAGTGCAGAATACTCAGCTGCCGTGTCCATAGTTTGCAGTAATAACTTTTGATTCTCTTTTATAATATCAATTGCTTCAACTTGTTCTGAACTTGGATTTGTAAGCCCGTCATTTATTTCTTGAACAAAACCGAGAATTACATTTATCGGAGTCAAGATTTCATGAAAAACATTTGATAGAAAAGATGGGTCAACTCCTTTACTATCTGAAATAGTAGGTTGTTCATTTACAATTTTTACTTGTTGCTGCTTTATTCTGCCAATAAGTACAATAGACTCGAGTTCCCCATTAAACTCATGAATCGGCGTTGCAGTAAAGGATACTTCAACTAATTCAGAAGATGAATTCTTAATTTCTGTTTTAATTTTCTTTGTTTCTTTAGAAGTTGAGTGAATTATATTCTTGTTGAACTCTGCTCGTTCATCATCTTTTAATAAAGACAGAAATGGTTTCTTGTCAAGATCGTGCTTAGTATAGCCAAGTGTTCTTATCACAGATTCATTTGCGTATGTGATAAAACCATCACTATCAGAAATAAAAATAAGATCACTGCTATTTTCAAAAGCAGACTTGAATAGTTTTATTTTTTTATTCTGCTTAATATCTTCAGTAACATCTCTGACAATATTAATGTGTGCACTTTTACCTTTAAATTCTAATTGTGATTTGCTGATCTCGACAAATATTGAAGTTCCGTCTTTCTTTTTATGTCGCCAAGGACCAGTGAAATCATTAGATTGCGATTTCTTGTTAGTCGATTCCAATAAGGTTTGGATATCTTCAGGAGAATAGAGATCAGTGAGATCCATATTTAGCAGTTCATCTTTTGAATAACCGTACAACTTCACAACCGCATCATTTACTTCAAGAAATTTTAAATTTTCTATATCATATATAAACATTGGTTGTGGACTGATTTTCATTATTGCGTCGTACATTTTTAATATCCCCGCAGTTTTTGGATCTAAATTGTTTTGGTCATTAAAAAGTAAAAGAATTTTTGGTTCCTTTTCTCTTTCATTTTGCAACCGCAATACATTTAATTCAATACTTTCAGAATACTTCAGAACTATTTTATTGTTTTGGGATTTTAGAAAACTCGTAAGTTCTTGTCTAATATTATCATCTTCAAATAAATCGGAAATATTTTGACTTGTAATATCCTGCGACGAATGGAAGAATTTCCGAACCTTTTCATCGTAAGAAATTATTTTTCCTCTGCTGTCCGATACTAGGTACTTTAGCCCAAGATCTTTTACTAGATCAAAACTTAATTTATTCGAAGTGTCTATCGAAGATGATTTTGTTTTAACTCTCTGAGAAATTCCTACAATTGCGACAACATTATTATCTATATCAAGTATCGGAAACTCTAGAACTTCATATGGTTGATCTCCGTATGGTGATACAGAAGAAGTTGCTTCAATTATTACGGAATTAGTAGTTTCATTTATATAAGAATCAATTGTAGAGTATAATTTATTTTGGAAATGAGGAAGAACATCCTTTTCAAAACGTCCTTCTAATTGTTTAGATTTTACTCCAAGCACATTAGCAAATTTTTGATTGACAAGAATATATCTTCTTGAATTATCTTTAATCCAAAAAAATCCTTCAAGCATATCAATTTGTTTTTGGATTTTCGCTTTCCCAATAAATGTAAACGGGAAAGCCGACTTAACAGATTTAATAATTTCAAACAAATCTTCGTCGTGCACAATTTTATCGATCTCTTCAGTAACAATTGTAAAACGCTGCAGTTCTTTTTTCCCTTTACCGCCGATTATCAACCTAACTGTAGTTATAAATGTTTTTTGTACATCATCAGTAAATGGAGTCACTGCAACTTCAAATTCCTCATCGTTCTCCCCTTTCTGTACGAGCACATTTTCTTTAACACTTTTATCATAGTTCTTAGCTTCATAAAGTAATCTTTCCAATACAGAAGTAAATTCTTTATCAAGCACTTCAAAAATACTTGTGTTGAATGTTACATCCGGTAAAAATTTTTTACCTTTTTGATTGAAATCAACAATTCGTCCATCATCATCTAAAATGAATGTTGGGAAAGGAATTAAGTTTTCTAAAATCGACAATATGTTTTTATCAACAGTCATCAGTTAAAAGGAGTTGTTATTGTTACTTCATTTGAGTAATTAGAGTATTGTTGAGTGTTAAGTAAAGCTCTTACACGAAATACATATTGAGTATTTGGATCTAAATTACTATCAGTATATGATATTGTAGCTCCTGAATTTACCGCACCACCGATTGTTCCAACCACACTAAATTCACTTTCAGACGGCCAGGATAATCGTTTCCTTTCAATAAAGTAAACAAATTCATTTTCAAAAATGTCTTTCCATAATAGAACAGCAGTATTCGGAGTTATAGCATTTGAAGGAATTGTTAGGACTATTGTTCCAGTATTTCCTCTTGTGCTAACTTCATTTGAGAAATCTGAGTTAAGATTTCCTTTAAATGCTCTGACTTTAAAAAAGTATTCGTTAGAATTAGCATCAGGAACTGATATTGTTGTTCCATATATTCCAGTTCCTGATTTAGCTGCAAAATTTGCATATGAAGTATATGTTCCGGAACTGCCAACTTTAATAAATACAGTAAAACCATCCTCATCGTCAGAATTATCTGTCCACACTAAAGAGAATTGGTTGTTACTTCCCAGCACTTCATAAATCTGTAATGTTGTAGGTTTTGATGGCGGTAGAAGCGGAATATATACATCATCAATATTGCTATATGGAGTATAAAATCCTTGTACCGTTCTATGACGAGCTCTATAATAATAAGTTGTCTCTGTATTATAAGTGGAATCTTTAAATATATTTATATCCGCGGTTGTATTGCCTATCTGGACAAAGTTACCGGTATTTCCCTCACGCCTTTCTATGTAAGTCCCAATTTCTTGATCTGTATTGTCAGTCCAGCGAACAATTACTTTCCTTTCTTCAGAATCAAACTCTGCAATTAGATTAGTCGGTGCCGGCACATCCGCGGATGCTGTTGTTGCTGAAGCAACATTTGACCATTCACTTTGAGAAGTACTCGTAAAAGATGCTATTCGATAAGAATATGTTGTACTTGCAAGCAAACTTTTGTCAGTATATTCTCTGATTGCCGGTGCAACAACAGCGATTTGCTCATAATTTCCGGTTGTTGGATTTGTGCGCTGAATTTTAAATCCGAGTATGTTTACTTCATCACTTTCCCAAGTAAGTAATATTTGACTTGCGCCTAAAGCGACAGCTTGTAAATTAAACGCTTCTCCGCCTTTAGAGCTTACTTCATTACTAAAAGGAGATTCACCATACTTATTGATTGCTCTCACCTTATAATAATATACTAGAAGTTCGGATAATCCATTATCATTAAAACTGATTGTATTTTGCGGCAAGGTTTTATATAAATTATATTCTTCGGTATTTCCAACTCTTCTCCAAAGTTCGTAATTATCTTCGGTTTTCGAATTATCATCCCAAGAAAGATTCCCCGAACCTGTTGATATTTTTGTAAAAATTAAATTAGTCGGAGCCTTGGGCGCTTCTAATGTTAGAACAACGGGTAATCCTTTTTGAACTTCACTGGTAGCATAAGTGCCTTCGATATTTCGGACATTCACAAAATAATCGATTTTAGTGCCGAGTAAAGTAGAATCTACATTTAAATAGATATCAGTATTAGATCCTTGATCGGCTTCATAGACTTCAACAAATCTTCCATTTACACTTTCAATAATTACTTCAAACTGGTCCAAACCTTGACCGCCTGTATAATCCGATGCTTCATACACTATTAAATTAAAACCAATTTGCACAGTGTCTCCTGAAGTTGGGCTGATTATTCGAATTGTTGGTCTGGTTGATGTTGAGTCAGTTACGTTTTCCACACAAGAAAACAGTATAAAAACTGAAAGTACGAGTAAGAATTTAACTTTCATCATGAGTATAAATACCGGTTAATTTTTTATTCCGGTAATTTAGTGAATATTTAGCTAATCGATAAATAAATCCCAAATTCTTTATCATTTACAATGGAAGTTCATTTTCGAAATCAATCAAGAAAATACGAGTTTCATTTGGTTTTAAGTTTTTCACATACATGTAAATTGCATTTGCACCCTGATCAAATTCGTATTCCGGGATATCGGTATTTATTATTTCCGATGAGATGCTGACATTTCTAACAGGTTTATTAATATTTACTTCGGCAACAAATTCCTCAACTATTTTATCGGATGGGTTTGTTACTTCAACACTAATTCTTCTTTTACTTCTCCATTCATATCTAACTTCTATGTTTCCTCTTCTTTTCCACCACGTTAAAATATCATCAACCGAAGCTAGCCAGATATTATTATCCTTAGCATATTTCACTATATCATTCAAAACGTCAACGTATTGCGGTTGTAACTGGTATTCGGTATGAAGCTTTAAAACGTAAAGTCCCCCTTCAAATAAAAGTCTATTTATATCTTCTTCATAAGTATAAATTTGGAAATCTCTATTGGTAAGTCCATATTCTTCAATTATTTCATAATCATCCCGAGCAGTTTTAGTTATAATGAGAATAGGTTTTTCATTTCGAAAAACAATCTTTGGCACAGATCGATCTGTCAGAGAATCGGTTACTAGATAATCATAGCCGTATCTTGACATACCAAGAACTGTATTATCATCATAATAACCATACTGTGGCATTAATCCTTTTACTGTGGAACCGCTAATAGATTCCAAAGTATCCTTGGCTATCCCCATATTTGCAAATTGAAGTTCTCTATCATATAGAGCATTAATTGTGTCAAAAGGTGATTCTAAAAAACCTACATCAACTATAGGTCCTATATCTACCTTGCCTGAAAGTGATTTGATTAATGACGGATAATTTAGTGCTGTTTGCGGATGCACAAATACCGATGCCGGGAGTTTATACCTGTTAACAATCGGCAAAATATTATTAATGTTAGCGGGTTGTTCATTAATTATTGGAACTAATATCATTGCCGCATCATAAGTTGCCGGCCAGTCTTTAATATAAGCTGTAGGTCTATATGTCAGCCAACTCATACTATTGTTAAATAATTTTTCAAAATAAATATAATCTTCTTGCTCACCTAGAACTGAATTGAGTTCAAAACCAAACCAAACAAATCTACCTTTGCCGTAAGTACCATAAGCAATACCAGCACTTTTTTTAATTTCTTCCATAACAAGACCAGCTTCACGGGTATAGTCATACCAGAAACTAACTTGTGTTGTTCGTGGTTCTAAAACTTCCGCATAAATAGGTCTATCCCAAGTTGCAATTTTTAAGGAATACCCTGTTGGGATGCCTGCTGTTAATGGTAAGTTACCTCTCAGAGTATGTACCTTTCGTTCAAAATCACGTGGATGAATTTCTTTATAAAAATTCATCCCAAAAGTTTCAGTAAAAAATTCCCAACCTCGCCATTTAGCTTCATCTGAATATGTAGCGATTCCGCTAGTTACAAATATACTTCCACCGTTTTCTAGATATTTTTTTAATTGAATCAGTTGCTTGTCGCTCATAGATTTGGCTGCGGGTAAAATGATAACCGGATATTCAAAGTGTTCGCCAAGTTCAATAATTTGATCGCTAATCAGATCGTAATTCATACGTGATGCTTTTATAAATGTTTCCCAAGTGTCGATGTTATCACTTATCCACGTACTCCCTTCGGGAAGCATATTTTCTGTATAGTTTGAATATAGAATTGCAACTTTCTTTTGTTTATCCCAAGTAAGAACATTTAAGTTCTCCCTTGAAGGAAGAATTTCAGATAACTCATAATTACCATACACATTTTTTACGACAAGCATAAATATTAGTATTGCTGCAGCAAGCAATACTAAGCCGCTTAAAAATATTATCAGGTAATTAACCCGAAGACCCTTTGGTTCTCTGGTTATCGCCACTTAAGTTGATCCTCTTTTTTCTTCTTTTCACGTTCGGTTGTCGGTTCTACATAACCATCTTTTGTATAGCGCATGAACTTTTTACGTTCTGAAGTTGAATAGCGGTCTTCAGAAGCAGACGTATATCTACTACTAGAAGGCGATTGTGGCGGGGATGAAACATAAGTAGGTCTCATTTCCGGACCACCTTGGGCTCGTTGCGGTTCGTAGGCCGGCATTCTTTGATATTCTCCGGTCCTTTCTCTTGTAGGATAAGGTTCCTCGAATGTTCTTCTAATACCGGTGCCGGTGTGTTGCTCGGCAATCACAGGAGTCGGAGCAACTAACTCTGCCGGTATGCTTGAAGGTTGAGGAGCTTGAGCTGTTTTGCCTTTACGTTCTCGAATTTTGTAAAGTATGTAAGCCCCCACCGCAAGGATAAATGTAGATATTGTTGCAACAAGAACTATTAAGGATAGTATAGGAATTAATTCCATAGTGCACTCCCATTATAAATTAAACTTTTTTATATCTAACACCGCTATCCGGTTTATTGATAGACTTTGTTGTTGACCCGACTCCGGAACGTTCTAATTTTCCCCAAGTCATACTGATACCTAAAAACTCTTCAACTGTAGCCATCGCTTTTGTGATGTCGATAAGCAAAATAAAAATCAACCGATACACAATTGAGTAAGGTACAAGTCTAAATTCTTCTCTTTCAGCGGCAATACAATAAATTGCGGCCATCATATCCAACAACATAATACCGACCCACCAGAAAAAGACTAAACTTGACATACCGTAGAATGCAGCAATAATAAAAAACAGATTAGCAAAAATATTCATCGCAGGCCAAACTAAGGCTTCATAAAACATTGACCAAAGTATAAGAGTATTGTTAAAATTAACTGTTGGGTTA
>QZJX01000038.1 GCA_003599395.1 Ignavibacteriales bacterium
ATCATATACTCCATTGCCGGTAATTGGTGTTCCTGTACAAAGTAAAGCTCTCAGTGGACTCGATTCGCTCTTATCGATCGTACAAATGCCGGGCGGTGTTCCGGTAGCGACAGTAGCAATCGGGCAAGCAAAAAATGCAGGAATTCTCGCCGCAGAAATAATCGCAACATCAGATGAAAAACTTCAGCAGAAAATTATTGAGTACAAAAAGAAGATGGCTGCAGAATCGATGGCGAAGAATGATAAGATAAACGGTTAAAACCGTCAATAGGTTTTACTTTTCTCGTTGTTGTGCGAGCAAAAAATTTGTTGGTTAACTTAGAAAAAGATATAGTCAAATCCCATCATTAACCCACAGATTCAACTGTGGGCTACAGAGTAACAAAGTAAAACACTTTAACCTTTTCAACGATTACCTCGCCCATCTTTACGATAAGAAGGTCTTTAATATCTCATAAAATTATCGTATTATTAAAACTGCATTTGAATTTGGATTCTCAATATTAAGAGTAAAAGACTCATTTTTCTTAATAAATCCAGATAAACTGTCTCATTATAAATTAAAAAATGCATTTTTGCGCAAAATAACAAGATATAGTACTCTTAAATGTGGCTCAATATTTGAAATTTAGTACAAGAACTTAAGATAATTCAGTAAACAATAAATAAATACAGGTATGCTTTATGGGCAGAAAAATGATAACAATTGATGGAAACGATGCTGCCGCTTATGTTGGTTTTCATAACAGTGAAGTAATCGCAATTTATCCAATTACTCCTTCTTCGGGTATGGGTGAATTATCCGATGCTTGGGCTGCAGCCGGAAAGAAAAATATTTGGGGAACAGTTCCTCACGTTGCGGAATTACAAAGTGAAGGTGGTGCTTCCGGAGCAGTGCATGGTTCATTACAAACCGGAGCATTAACCACAACTTTTACAGCTTCTCAAGGTTTATTATTGATGATCCCCAATATGTATAAAATTGCCGGTGAATTAACTTCTACAGTTTTTCACGTTTCGGCAAGATCATTAGCTGCTTCAGCTCTTTCGATTTTTGGTGATCATAGTGATGTTATGGCAGCTCGACAGACTGGTTTCGCATTATTAGCTTCAGGTTCAATTCAAGAAGTTATGGATTTAGCAGCAATTGCTCACAAATCAACCCTCGAATCAAGAATACCATTTGTACACTTCTTTGATGGTTTTAGATCATCTCACGAAGTCAATAAAATAGAACAACTTACAGTAGAAGACTTAAAAGCACTTATTGACGATAAATTTGTTCATGCTCATAGATCCAGAGCTTTAAATCCGGAAAAACCATTTATACGCGGCACTGCTCAAAACCCAGATGTTTATTTCCAAGGAAGAGAAGCGGTTAATAAATATTATGATGCTTGTCCGAATGTTGTTCAAGAAGCAATGAATAAATTTGCTGAATTGACAGGAAGACAATATAAGTTATTTGATTATTATGGTGCTCCCGATGCAAAACGTGTTGTAATTCTTATGGGTTCCGGAGCAGAAACTGTTCAAGAAACAGTCGACTACATGAGTGAAAGATTAGAGGAAAAAGTCGGAGCAATCAAGGTAAGGTTATACAGACCATTCTCAATTAAGCATTTAATGGAAGCACTTCCTTCAACCGTTGAGAAAATTGCTGTGCTCGATAGAACAAAAGAACCCGGCGCACTTGGCGAACCTTTGTATCTTGATGTAGTTTCCGGTTGCTATGAAGCAATGGACGGTGGATTTGCTCCTTTCAAATCTATGCCTAAAATTATTGGCGGTAGATATGGTTTGTCATCAAAAGAATTCACTCCCGCAATGGTTAAAGCCGTTTTTGATGAATTAAAAAAAGATAATCCAAAGAATCACTTTACAGTTGGTATTAATGATGATGTTACTAATACAAGTCTTGACTACGATCATTCATTCATAATTGAAGGCGAGGATGTTTTTAGAGGAATGTTCTTTGGTCTTGGAGCAGATGGTACAGTTGGTGCAAATAAAAACTCAATTAAAATTATTGGTGAAGAGACTGATAACTTTGCACAAGGTTACTTTGTTTACGATTCTAAAAAATCCGGATCAACAACAATTTCTCACCTAAGATTTGGTAAGAAACCGATTCATTCTACTTACTTAATTCAAAGTACTAATTTTGTGGGTTGTCATCAATTTCACTTACTAGAGAAATTTGATATGCTTTCAAAAATTGTTGAAGGTGGAACGTTTTTATTGAACAGTCCTTACTCAAAAGACGAAGTTTGGGATAAGATGCCTAAGAAAGTTCAAGAGCAGATCATTAATAAAAAATTAAAATTCTATGCTATAGATGGTTATGATGTAGCTCAAGCTACCGGAATGGGTGCAAGAGTTAACACAATTATGCAAACATGCTTCTTCGCAATTTCCGGTATTCTTCCAAAAGAAGAAGCAATAAATAAAATTAAAGAAGCAATTAAGAAAACTTACGGAAGTAAAGGCGAAGAAATAGTAAATAAAAATTATCGTGCCGTCGATCAAACTCTTGAGAACTTGCATCAAATTGAAGTTCCTTCTAAAGCATCAAGTTCAATCGAACTTCCTCCGATTGTATCAAATAAAGCTCCGGAATATGTAAAAAATGTTCTTGCCAAATTAATGGAAGGACAAGGCGATACTGTTCCGGTTAGTGGAATGCCGGTTGACGGAACATTTCCTGCCGGTACTACAAAATGGGAAAAGAGAAATATAGCATTATCAGTTCCCGAATGGGATGAAGAAGTTTGTATTCAATGCGGTAAATGCGCGATGGTTTGTCCACACGCTACAATAAGAATAAAAGCATATCCAAAATCATTTACTGAAAATGCTCCTGCAACTTTCAAATTTACTGAAGCAAAAGGTAAAGAATGGGATGGATTAGCTTACACCATTCAAGTTGCAGTTGAAGATTGTACCGGATGTGAACTTTGTGTTGAAGTTTGTCCTGCTAAGAATAAAAAAGAAACAGGAAGAAAAGCTCTTAACATGATTCCTCAACTACCGGTTAGAGAACAAGAAAGAGCAAATTGGGATTATTTCTTAGAAATTCCTGAATTCGATAGAAAAGAAGTAAAAATAAACACCATTAAAGGCAGCCAATTACTTGAACCATTATTCGAATTCTCCGGGGCTTGTTCAGGTTGCGGTGAAACTCCTTACGTTAAATTAGTTTCGCAATTATTCGGTGATAGAACAATTGTTGCGAATGCAACAGGCTGTTCATCTATTTATGGCGGCAACTTGCCAACTACTCCTTGGACAGCTAATAAAGAAGGCCGAGGACCTGCTTGGTCAAATTCATTGTTTGAAGACAATGCTGAGTTCGGTTTTGGTATGAGACTAGCTGTTGATAAAAATAATGAATACGCGAAAGAATTATTGGTAAGACTGGCTGATACTGTTGGTAAAGAATTTGCCGATCAAATTCTTACTGCTGATCAAAGCGATGAAGTCGGTATTCATGAACAAAGAGACAGAATAACTGAGTTAAAAGATAAACTAGCAAAAGTTGATTCAGATGATGCAAGAAATCTACTTGCAGTTGCGGATTACTTACTCAAAAAATCTATTTGGATTATGGGTGGTGACGGTTGGGCTTACGATATCGGTTTTGGAGGTTTAGATCACGTACTAGCTTCAGGCAAAAATGTAAACATCTTAGTTCTTGATACTGAAGTTTATTCAAATACCGGCGGTCAAATGTCTAAAGCAACCGGTACCGGAGCCGTGGCAAAATTTGCCGCAGCTGGTAAGCCAACAGGGAAGAAAGATCTTGCTGCAATGGCAATGAGTTACGGAAATGTTTACGTTGCTCAAATTGCAATGGGGGCAAATGATCTTCAAACATTAAAAGCAATTCTTGAAGCTGAAGCTTATGACGGTCCATCGTTGATAATTGCATATAGTCACTGTATTGCTCATGGTATTAACATGGGTAAAGGAATGGAAAATCAAACTCTAGCTGTTGAAAGCGGACACTGGCCATTATTCAGGTACAACCCTGATAACAAGAAAGAAGGCAAAAATCCATTGAAGTTGGATTCAAAAGCTCCAAAGATCAAATTGGAAGATTATATTTACAGAGAAACTCGATATAAAATGTTAACGAAATCTCATCCTAAAGAAGCAAAAGAGTTATTAAAAATAGCTCAGGATAATGTTATTAAGAAATGGCATTATTATGAACAACTTGCAAATATGGATTATTCGATTGATGGAAATGGTAAAGAGAAAGAGAAAGTAAATTAATTCAATGAACTTAGATCCGAATCTTGTTCACGCAGGATTCGGATTGATTAATGAAATAAATTTTGAAAAATAAATTGGAGTGAAAATGGATTTATCGACGACTTACATGGGATTGAAACTGGAGAATCCAATTGTTCCTTCTGCTTCTCCATTATCCGAAAGTGTAGATTCGGTAAAAAAATTAGAAGATGCCGGTGCTGCAGCTATTATTTGTTATTCTTTATTTGAAGAGCAAATTTCGCACGAATCCGGTGAACTTGATCATTATTTATCCTATGGTACGGAATCTTACGCAGAAGCTACATCATATTTTCCTGAACCGGATGAATTTAAATTAACACCTTACGAATATCTCGATCATATTGCCAACCTTAAAAAAGAAGTCAAAATTCCCGTTATAGGAAGTCTAAATGGAGTTAGTACTGGTGGTTGGATTAAATATGCTAAGAATATAGAAGATGCCGGTGCAGATGGATTGGAGCTAAATATTTACTACATCCCGACAAACCCCAATTTAACGGGATCAGAAATTGAAAATATGTACATCGATACTTTAACTGCGGTAAAACAAACAGTGAAAATTCCGGTTGCCGTTAAATTAAGTCCTTATTTTACCTCGATGGCAAATATGGCTAGACGTTTAGATAAAGCTGGTGCAAATGCTCTAGTTTTATTTAACAGATTCTACCAACCGGATTTCAATTTGGATACATTAACCGTTGAGCCAAATTTAAAATTAAGTACTAATGTTGAAATGAGATTACCACTTAGATGGATTTCAATTCTCTACGGAAATATCAATGCAAGTATGGCATTAACTAGTGGCGTGCATTCATCGGAAGACATCATTAAAGTAATGATGGCCGGCGGAGATGTTGCTCAGATTGCTTCGAACTTGTTATTAAACGGTACTTCTCGTGTAAAAGAATTACTAGATGGAGTGAAGAACTGGATGGAAGAACATGAATATGAATCAATCCAAATGATGAAGGGAAGTATGAGCCAAAAGAAAGTTGGTGAACCAGCAGCTTTTGAACGAGCTAACTACATGAAAACTTTACAAAGTTATAGATCACTTCTTTAATTAGTCTCAAATTTGAATCCCCGGTTCGGTTAATTAGCCGGGGATATCCTCTAAGTTTATTTTCATTTCTTGAAACATTTTTACATTTGAATCATCTAACGAATTAACAAAACGGGATAATAATATGTTTAAAAATATATTCTTTTTTATGACATTAATTTTATTTACATCAGTCAGCGCAAACGAATTAAAATGGTTAAGTTTAGAAGAGGCTGTGAAAATGGCAGAAAGAGATAACAAGACTATACTCATAGATTTTTATACCGATTGGTGCGGCTGGGGTAAAAAGATGGATAAAGAAACTTATAGTGACAAAGGCATAATAAAAATATTGAACGCAAATTTTGTCGTGGTAAAGATCAATCCGGAGAAACAAGGAACAGTTAAATTCAAAAGTGGTGAGATGTCTTATCGAGAATTAGCCAATGAAGTCGGTGTTCGAGGTTATCCGGCAACAGTATTTTTTACACCGGATTTCAAATTTATCGAGTTAGTCAGTGGATATTTCGATCCTGAGAATATGAAAACTGTATTAAACTTTATGGAAGAAAAAAAATATAATTCAATTTCATTTCAGGATTATAGACTATTTACGGAAGTTAAAAAATTATCAACCGCTCAAAAAGATAATCCAAAATATGATTTTATCCTCGGATATTTTCATTTAACATTTTTCAATGAATATGAAAAAGCACATGCAAGATTTCAAGAAGCCCTTAATAAAGATCTAAAATCAAAAGAATTATATGCGGCGCTTTCTTTGTCAACACCAAATAATTCTGAATCAACTAATAAATGGTTAGAACAAGCTAAAAAGCTCGGTTATAAAGATAAGTCTGAAATTGATGATCTGGTTGTAACCTATGTCCGAGAGATATTTGCCAAGAACTAATTAACAGATAGTGCAACTTAATTTCCCCTTCAGTATATTTCTGCTTCAATATACTCGAGGGCAATTTCTTGACTGAAAATTTTCATAAGTGGTATTCACAATGGATTGGTGAAGATTTTAAAATGCTGGTCTTTGGTGAAAAAGGAATACCATTAATTTTATTTCCGCAAAAGTTTACCAATTATTACGATTATAAAGATTTCGGTGTTGTCGAAAGTTTAGGAAATCTGATTGATGACGGTATAATTAAAGTTTATTGCCCCGATAGCTACGATTCCAAAATTTGGTTTGATTTCAAACTAACCCCAGAAGAACGAATTGAGAAGTATCAAAAATTCGAACAAGTAATTCTACATGATATTGTTGGCTTTGCAAATTACGAAACCGAAGAAGATAAGCTAATATTTGGTGGTTTTGGTTTTGGAGCATATTATGCTCTCAATACTGTTTTAAAATATCCCGATCTTGCAAAAGGATTAATCACGATTGGGGGAGAATTTGATATTAAACAAAATATTCACGGCCACTTTGATGAACAAGCATATTATAACAGTCCGCTGGATTATCTATTTGGATTAAGCGATTCGAGATATATGAATCAGTATAAGAAAATAAATATTATACTCGCTTGTGGTGCATCGGATGATTCATTTGAGCAGAATAAATATATATCAAAGTTGTTATTCGAAAAAAATGTTAATCATCTGTTTGATGTCTATCCTTTCAAAATAAACACTTATGATGATTGTAAATTGACTCTGAACAATAATATTAATTATTTAATACAAGAATAGCGGGAAATTATTATGAAAAAAATTGGAATACTTTTCGGGCAAGAGAATACTTTTCCTCAAGCATTTGTTGATAGAATTAATTCAAAAAAGGAATCCGGGATATCCGCCGAGTTAGCAAGTATTAATAAAGTGATTCAAGGTGAACCGACAGATTATGCAGTAATTATTGATAGAATTTCGCAAGACATTCCTTTTTATCGTGCATACTTAAAAAATGCGGCGTTATCCGGCACTGCTGTAATTAATAACCCTTTCTGGTGGAGTACCGACGAGAAATTTTTTAATAACGCATTGATGACAAAACTTGGTGTTCCGATTCCCAAGACTGTGTTGCTTCCGTCAAACCAGCATCCACCGGATACAAATGAATTCTCTATGAGAAATTTAGAGTATCCATTGGATTGGTCCGGTATTTTCAATTACGTTGGTTTTCCAGCTTTCTTCAAACCATTTGCCGGTGGCGGATGGAAAAATGTTTACAAACTTGAAAACGCTGATGATTTTTTCCATGCATATCACGAAACCGGTCAGCTTGTTATGATGCTCCAAGAAGCTATTGATTTTACTGAATATTTTAGATGTTACTCAATCGATAGAAAAGATGTTAGAATAATGCAATATGATCCAAAGCAGCCTCATCATTTAAGATATGTAAAAAATCCTAAACCAATCGAGAGTCGACTTCTTAAACAAATTGAAGAATATGTTCTTATTATTAATAATGCGTTAGGATATGATTTTAATACTGTTGAATTTGCGGTTCGAGATGGAATACCTTATGCGATTGATTTTTGCAATCCGGCTCCAGATGCGGATGTTCATTCAGTAGGAGAAGAGAATTTTGAATGGGTCGTTGAAGCCGCTGCTAATATGGCAATTCGAAAAGCTAAGGCTCATGTAGACGGACAAAACAATTTAACCTGGGGTGACTTTATAACTTCCTTTACAGCTGGTAAGCAATTAAAACCAAACAAAAATATAAACAAGTGAAATATATGAGTGATAATAAACTGTTCACTATTGGTATAGAAGAAGAATTTCAAATTATTGATCCCGAAACTCGAGAGCTAAAATCGCATATACAGGAATTACTCGATGAAGGAAAAATGATTTTAAAAGAGCATGCCAAAGCTGAAATGCATCAATCAGTTGTTGAGGTGGGCTCAAACATCTGTTACAATATTAAAGAAGCCAAAGAAGAAGTCAAAAGACATAGATTTAATTTGCGGGAAGTTGCTGCACGTAAAGGATTAAAAATCGGTGCTGCCGGAACTCATCCGTTTAGCAAATGGGAAGAGCAGCAGATAACTCAGCGAGATAGATATCAGGCAGTTGTTGAGGAAATGCAGCAAGTAGCCCGGGCAAATTTGATCTTCGGTTTACATGTACATATTGGTATTGATGATAAAGAAAGAATAATTCACATCATGAATGCAGCAAGATATTTTCTTCCTCATATATTTGCGCTCTCGACAAATTCACCTTTTTGGAAAGGGAGAAATACGGGTTTCAAATCATATCGTTCGAAAATATTTGACCGTTTTCCAAGAACTGGAATCCCGGATCATTTTAATAGTCATGGCGAATATTTAGCTTACGTTGATTTACTTGTCAAAACAAAATGTATCGAAGATCCCAGCAAGATTTGGTGGGATATTCGTCCTCATCCAAAATATCCGACTTTAGAATTTCGTATTTGTGATGTTCAAATGAGAGTTGAAGAGACAATCGCTATCGCGGCATTGATTCAAGCGGTTGTTGTTAAACTATATAAACTGATTGAACAGAATTTAGGGTTTAGACTTTACAGAAGATTAGTAATTAATGAAAACAAATGGCGTGCTTCGCGTTACGGAGTTGAAGGGAAATTAATAGATTTCGGAAAGCAGAAAGAAGTACCGACACGTGAACTTGTAGGTGAATTGCTGAACTTTGTCGATGATGTAATCGACGAACTCGGAAGTAGAGAAGAAATTAATTATGTATATCATATTTTAGATAATGGCACCGGTGCAAAACGACAACTCAAAAAATTTGAAGAAACCGGCAGTTTACTTCACGTTGTAGATTTAATCCTTGATGAAACAAATCAAAATCTTGATGAATAGTTAATAATGATAGAAAGTCTAAGAAAAAATTATAACGAGAATTTTTCCGATATAAAATATGTTTCATTTTTGGAAGACTGTTGGAGATTAACAAATGGAGAAATTGATTTTAGAATTTGTGAAACACCGTTATTTCTGGACAAAGAACTTAATCAAAAACTTTTAAAAGCATCGGAAGAAATTATTTCAATTCTCAAAACAGAAAAGTTTCGAAAGAATTCTGAGAAAGGTTTACTAGATAAATATCGAATACCGAATGAATCAAAAAATCCTTTATTTCTGCAGCTTGATTTTGGAATCTGTAAAGATGAATCTGGCAAGTTTATCCCAAAACTTATTGAGCTTCAAGGATTTGCCTCTCTGTATATGTATCAATCATTTTTAAGTAAACAGATTACCAAGCATTTTGAAATTCCCATAGAAATGACTGCCTATTTTAATGATTATGATCATACTAGCTACGAAAATTTCTTTCAGAAAATTATTTTAGGAAACTCTGATCCGGAAAATGTAATTCTATTAGAGATTGATCCGCATATTCAAAAAACACGAATAGATTTTTATTTAACGCAACAAAAAACCGGAATCGAAATTGTTGATGTTCGCGATCTGATAAAGCGTGGCACTAAACTTTTTTATAAAAAAAACGATAAAGAAATTCCCGTTGAAAGAATGTACAATCGTGTAATTTTTGACGAACTAGAAAGAAAAAATATCGAACTGCAATTCAATATTAAAGATGAAATTGATGTTGAATGGGTCGGACACCCAAATTGGTTTTTCAAAATCAGTAAACATTCACTGCCAATGATCAAAAGTGAATTTGCTCCTAAATGCTTCTATCTTAACGAAATTGAGCGCTATCCAAAAGATTTGGAAAATTATGTCCTAAAACCATTGTTCTCATTTGCCGGTTCCGGTGTGGAGGTCGATGTAAATGAAGACAAACTAAATTCTATCAGAGACAAATCGAATTATATTTTACAAGAAAAAGTTGAGTACGCACCGCTAATTAGTACTCCCGAGGGATATTCCAAAGCTGAAATAAGATTAATGTACATTTGGGAAGATGAGCCGCTTTTGGTTAATAACTTACTTAGAACCGGAAGAGGGAAGATGATGGGAGTTGACTATAATAAGGGATTAAACTGGGTTGGTGCTTCAATAGCATTTCATTAAAATAATTCTTCATTTTCAGTTTTACACTTCGTTATATTTCATTATCAATTAATATTTTTTAAGAGAAATTTTATGTCAACGCGATTTTTAATTTCGATGGTGTTTATTATGTCAATTCTTATAACGGGTTGTGGTTATGATTCATTCCAAGAAGCTACTTCTCCAAATGGTTCAATAAAAATTCAGACAAATCTTACTGATCAAGGAGAGTTTTATTACAAAGTATTTTATGATGGGAAAGTAGTAATTGATTCGTCAACCGTTGGATTTGAATTTAAAAATATGCCGGAAATGAAAACCGGCTTTAATCTATTGCGAGCTAAACATGAATCGGTTAAAGAAACTTGGGAAATGCCTTGGGGTGAAAAAAGATTTGTCGAAAGTGATTACAATGAATTAAAAATTGACCTAAGGGAAAAAGAAAACCTGGAACGTAAATTTTCCATAATCTTCAGAGTTTTTAATGATGGACTCGGCTTCAGATATGATTTCCCCAAACAAAAAAATATTGATAGTGTGATTATCAAATCGGAACAAACTCAATTTCAATTGACCGGTGATCATAAAACTTGGTGGACTCCCGGTGATTGGGATATTTATGAACATCTTTACAATACGACACCAATTAGCAAAATTGATGCTATTTCAAAACGCTCACATAATAATTTAGCTCAGACTTATATACCATTTAATGCTGTAAATACTCCTGTCACAATGAAGACCGATGATGGCATTTATCTTAGTTTTCATGAAGCTGATCTTAAAAATTATGCTGGGATGACGTTAAAAGTTGACACAGAAAAACTATTACTTACTAGTGAATTGGTCGGAAATGATTTTGGATGGAAAGTTGAACAGAAAACCCCGTTTGTAACTCCATGGCGAACTATTCAAATCGTTAAAAGAGCAGGAGATTTAATCGAATCAAGTTTGATTGTAAATCTAAACGAATCAAATGTGTTGCAAGATATTTCGTGGATTAAACCGATGAAGTATGTCGGTATTTGGTGGGAAATGCATCTCGGTAAAAGTAGTTGGGATATGGCCAGTGGAAAACATGGTGCGACAACCGAAAATGCAAAACGTTATATTGATTTTGCCTCACAAAATGGTTTTGACGGTGTACTTGTTGAAGGTTGGAATACCGGTTGGGAGAATTGGATTGGAGAAGATCGAGAAGATATTTTTGATTTTGTTACTCCTTATGCAGATTATGATTTGAACGAAGTGGTCAGATATGCCAAAGAAAATAATGTTCAGATTATCATGCATCATGAAACATCAGCCGCCGTATCTACTTATGAAAAACAACTTGATGCAGCGTATAAGCTCTGTGAAGATCTTGGAATACATGCAGTTAAAACGGGTTATGTCGGACAAATTATTCCTGATGGATATTATCATCACGGTCAGTATATGGTTAATCATTATCGTAAAGTCATTGAAAAAGCTGCACAACACAAGGTAATGGTTAATGCACATGAACCAATTAAAGATACAGGTGAGAGAAGAACATTCCCAAATATGATTTCCAGAGAAGGATTGCGAGGTAATGAGTTTAATGCTTGGGCATCCGACGGCGGAAATCCACCGGAACATTTGACTATTGTTCCGTTTACAAGAATGCTTTCCGGCCCAATAGATTTTACTCCGGGAATATTCGACATAAAATTCGATAAGTATAAAAAAGATAATCAAGTTAATACAACACTTGCTCATCAACTAGCTCTTTATGTCGTATTATATAGTCCGATTCAAATGGCAGCAGATTTACCTGAGAACTATGAAGGACATCCGGCATTTCAATTCATAAAAGATGTTGGAATTGATTGGGATGAAACTAAAGTACTTGATGGAGAGATTGGTGAGTTTGTAACTATCGCACGCAAAGAACGCAATACCGGTAATTGGTTCATTGGAAGTGTAACTGATGAAAATGCAAGAGAAATAGTAATTCCGCTTTCATTTATTGATAAAGATAAAGTTTATCGCGCTGTTATTTATAAAGATGCGGAAGATTCTCATTGGGATAAAAACCCGACCGCGTATGTAATTGAAAATAAAGACGTTAAAAATAGTGATGAACTGAGAATAAGATTAGCCCCCGGCGGCGGCGTGGCAATAAGTATATTTCAGCATTAGGTATCCAGAATAAATTAAATAAAAAACCCGATCAATATGATCGGGTTTTTTTGTACCGAAGGCCGGATCAGCCAGAGGCTGACAAGCTCGAATTTACCCGCCTATGGTGGGCCGGCAAAACATTATTTTTTGAATTTTTCTAAAAACTTTCTTCCAGCGCCACTCTTTAAGAATTTTTCTCTCTTTCTTGCTTCAACTCTTGACGTACACATTTCTGTATAGATTAATTTAAAAGGTGCGTAGGGTTTTGTTGATTTTTCATAACCATTGTTATGACGCGTAATTCTATCGGCAAGATCTGAAGTGAATCCTGTGTATGTAAAATTCTTCTTTAAGCTAGATATAACATAGACTGTATACATATGGAAAAGCTCGATTAAATTATCGAGCTTGATTATGATGATTTGTACCGAAGGCCGGACTCGAACCGGCACATGGTTTAAGCCATACCAGATTTTGAGTCTGGCGCGTCTACCAATTCCGCCACTCCGGCAAATCAATAAGAATAAAATTAGATTTCTAAAATACTAAAGAAGTGATCAGTTATCAAATATTTTCGTTTTTGTAAAGGAGTATTTTTCTGTCGTAAGAGGGGATTCACCGTTAAGAATTTTTAACCTTCTTCTTCTGTCATGGTCAGAGAAAAATATGCGTGCAGTGAAATTATTAAAAATGTATTTACCTTTTCTCCTGGTTCTGATAACCGTCCTGCCATCAAAATTGTTTCCATTCCCCGAAAATCTATATCCGAAATAAGAGAATAAAATTACGACAATTAGTCCGCTAAAGAAAAAAAGTATCGACAGTGTTATAATAAAATAAAGCGACATTTTGCCCTGGATTAATATTATTTCAGGAATGAGTAAAAGAGTGAAATGAAAAATAGTGAATCGGAATTATTGAAGCAATAGTTAAATACTTTTAAATAAAAAAACTCATTCTATAACAGAATGAGTTTATCCTATTTGTATGATATTTTTGTTTGAACCTACCTATTTAACTTTGCCCAAGTATCACGTAAAGGAACGGTTCTATTGAATACTATTTTTTCATTGGTTGTATATTTTGTATCAACACAAAAATATCCCAATCGCTCGAACTGAAAATTGTCTAGTGGTTTAGCATCTTTTGCAAACGGTTCGATCAATGCATCCTCAATTATCTCTAATGAATTTTGGTTAATATGAGATTTGAAATCGACTTCTTTATCAGCATCGGGATTTTCAACCTTGAATAGTCTATCATATAATCTTACTTCAACTTTAACAGCATGTTTTGCGGAAACCCAATGTATCGTTCCTTTTACTTTTTTATCGCTTTTACCACTACCACTTTTAGTATCGGGATCGTAAGTACACATAAGTTCTATTACTTCTCCGTTTTCATTTTTAATAACCTCTTCGCACTTAATAATATAAGCATACCTTAATCTAACTTCATTACCAGGTGAAAGTCTAAAAAATTTCTTCGGCGGGTCTTCCATAAAATCATCTTGTTCAATGTAAATTTCTTTACAGAAGGGGACGATTCGTTTTCCCATTGATTCATCTTCGGGATTATTTACCGCTTCGAGTTCTTCAACATTATCTTCAGGATAATTTGTTATAGTAATCTTCAATGGCTTCAACACAGACATTATTCTCTGCGCTTTCTTGTTCAAGTCTTCGCGAATGGTGAATTCCAACAAAGCGATGTCAGAAACATTATCACGTTTTGCAACACCTACCTTCTCTGCAAATGTTCTAATTGATTCGGGTGTATAGCCTCTTCTTCTAAATGCACTTATTGTAGGCATTCTAGGATCATCCCAACCGTCAACAACTTTTTCTTGAACTAATTGAAGAAGTTTTCTTTTACTCATAACTGTATAGGTAAGATTTAATCGAGCAAATTCAATTTGACGAGGAGGAAAAATTCCCAATTCTTTTATAAACCAATCATAAAGTGGTCTGTGATTTTCAAATTCAAGTGTACATATTGAATGTGAAATCTCTTCTATTGAATCAGACTGACCGTGAGCCCAATCGTACATCGGATAGATACACCATTTATCACCAGTTCGATGATGAGATGCATGTCTAATTCTATACATTATCGGATCACGCATGTTCATATTTGGTGATGACATATCAATTTTTGCTCTAAGAACATGTTCACCGTCTTTAAATTCTCCGGCTTTCATTTTTTGAAATAACTCTAAATTTTCTTCAATGGTTCTATTTCGGTATGGACTTTCTTTTCCAGCTTCAGTCGGGGTTCCTCTCATTTCCCTAATTTCATCACTATTGCAAGAGTCAACATAAGCTTTGTCTTTTTTGATCAGTGTGATTGCATAATCATAAAGAGTATCGAAATAATCGGAGGCATAGTATTCACGGTCTTCCCAATCAAATCCGAGCCATTGAATATCTTTTTTTATTGAATCGACATACTCAACATCTTCTTTTGTTGGATTTGTATCATCGAAACGTAGGTTACATTTGCCACCATACTTGGCTGCCAATCCAAAATTTAAACAGATTGATTTGGAATGCCCGATGTGTAAATAACCATTTGGTTCAGGAGGAAATCGAGTGTGGACTTTTTTGTATTTACCTGTTGATAAATCTTCGTCGATAAATTCTTCAATAAAATTTTTGGGTTTGTTTTCTTCAGCAGCCATATTAATTCACTTTTATTTTTTCTAATGCAATATTAATTCTGTCAATAACTTCATCCTTACCAAGAATAAAAAGAAGATCGAATACTCCGGGTCCTTGACCAGTTCCAGAAACAGCTAATCTGACCGGATGGATAAGTTTACCAGCACCGACATTCAATTTTTCTGCGGTTAATCGCAATGCGTTATCAAAATCGTCTTTGCTTGGATTCTCTAATTTTTGTATCTCATCTCGAAATGCTATCAATTGTTGCGGTGTCTCTTCCTTCCATCTTTTTTGAATTACAGATTCATCATAAGAAATTGGTCTTTCAAAATAGTAATAACTTTTCTCTATGAATTCTTTTACGAAAGTTACTCTCTCTTTCATCGATTCGATAACATTAAGCAGGAATTCATCCGAATAATTGTTTTGAGCATATTGTGAAGAACTTAATTCCTCTTTCAACATTAAAAGAATTTCTGAATTCGATTTTGCTTTGAGATGTTCAAAATTCAGCCAGTCAAGTTTTTCGACGTTAAAAACTGCACCGGATTTATTAACTCTTTCAAGCGAAAAATTTTCTATCAATTGATCCAAGTTATAAATCTCAACATCGTCACCGGCATTCCAACCAAGTAAAGCAACAAAATTGATGAGTGCTTCCTTTAGATAACCTTTCTTTTGATAGTCTTCAACTGCAACATCTCCTTGACGTTTACTAAGTTTGGACTTATCCGCATTTAGCAGCAAAGGTAAATGTGCAAATCTAGGTCTTTCCCATTCGAAGAAATCATAAAGCAGAACATGTTTTGGAGTAGAGGATAGCCATTCTTCACCTCTAATCACATGAGTAATTTTCATGAGGTGGTCATCAACTACATTTGCTAAATGGTAAGTGGGGAAGCCGTCGCTTTTTATTAATATTTGATCGTCCACAGTTTCACTATTAAAATCAACTTGTCCTCTAACAATATCTTCAATTATAATTCGTTGATTGGGTGGGACATTCAATCTTATTACGTATGGCTCATTTGATTCTAATTTATGATTAATTTCTTCTTTGGATAAATTCAAACAATGTTTATCATATTTTGCTTGTAGTTTTTTTTCTTGCTGTTCTTCACGTAATGCTTGAATTCTTTCGCTTGAACAAAAACAATGGTATGCATGACCTTTTTCAATTAATTTATTTACATACTCTTTGTAAATTGTTAGTCTTTTCGATTGAAAATATGGACCATATTCACCGCCAACTTCCGGTCCTTCGTCGTATTTTAATCCAACCCAATTCAATGTTTTAATCAAATTATCAACCGCTCCTTCAACATAACGGTTCTGGTCCGTATCTTCTATTCGAAGAATAAACTTCCCATTATTATTCTTTGCAAATAAATAATTATAAAGTGCGGTTCGCAATCCTCCAACATGTAAATATCCGGTGGGACTTGGGGCAAAACGTACTCTTACCGTGTCACTAATCATAGAAAAATACCTAGCGATTTTTGTAAACCACAAAAATAATAAAATTAAATTAGAGAGAGAAAATTGAGGTGAGCTGCTTTTAAGCCTCAGACTTTGTATAATATTTTACTTTCTCAATAAACTCTTTGCTATCAATCGGTTTTGGTATATAATCTGTTGCACCGGCTTCTAAGCACTTTTCTCTATCGCCCTTCATTGCAAAGGCGGTTAAAGCAATTATTGGAGTATCTTTATAACCTTCAAGTCTCCTGATGCTTTCCGTTGCTTCAAAACCATTCATGATAGGCATTTGCATGTCCATAAGAATAAGATCAAAAATTTCTTTTTTTGCAAAGTTGAGAGCATCTTCGCCATTATCAACAACAATTACGTTTTCGAAATTATTCTTTTTCAATAAGCGTGTTACAATAATCTGGGAATGTTTATAATCTTCCGCTAATAAAATTTTTATAACATCTACCTTATCGATTACTTCTTGCGCTGGCGGAGGAGTTTCATAACGATTTATCATCGAGTTCATCACTTCTTGTAAGTCCTCGATGTTAGTACTTTTTTTACTTAATAATTCTTCAAATAAACCGTCAATTTGTTTTAAGTCTTCTTGATAATTTTCTTTACCGGTATAAATTATTATTGGAAGATTTGCGAATTTTTTTTCTGATTTAATTAATTTTATCAACTCAAAACCATTTGGATGGGGCATATCCAGATCAACAATTGCAAGGTCAATATCTTTATCTCTTATCCGATCCATTACTTTTGCAGAAACATTTTCTGCAATAGCATAATAACCGGCTGTGTTTACTGCTTGTTCCAATAAATTAAGAGTCGGTAAATCGTCATCAACACAAAGAATATTGGAATCCTTTCGGAGTTTGTAACTTGTTAATACTTCTACCAAATAATTATAATTAATTGGTTTTATAAAATACTCAACCGCGCCCAACATATAAGCTTTTTGTTGATCTGCTTCAACAGCCGAAACTATAACAGGTGTATTTTTTAGTTTTGGATGTTCATTTAATTTCTTTAATAATTCTAAACCATTCGTGGTCGGGAGTTCAATATCCAACAGAATAGCTAATAAGTTTTCACGCTCAACCGCATCCATTGTTTGCGATTCTGTGTTGACTACAATAGGTTCGTAACCCCACTTATTCAAGTAGTTTGTCAGCAATCTTGAGGTTGCATAATCATCTTCAATAACAAGAACTTTGTTGTGTTTGTCCGGTTTTGGTAAACTAGATAAGGTTGATTCTATTTGGGACATTGTTTCACCCTTTATTGTGAAGATAAAATAAAAACCTTTATTATCAGTGGCGGAAAAGAAAATTTCTCCACCCAATATATTAATGTATTTTTCAACCAAAGTGAAGCTTAAAGCCGTAATATTTGTCTCGCGCAGCGATTCTATTTTCAAAGCTTCAAACGGCTTGAAGAGATTGAAATTTTCATTAACGTTTATCCCACCGTTTTTCGATGAGATACTAAACTGAATTTTCTCATTATCATTTTGAACAACACTGATATTAATTATACCATTATTACAAAATTTTTGAGATGCATATAATATAGTTTGCAGAACATATCGTAACTTTTGAAGATCAGTTATCAGTACTTCGTTAATGTTCTTATCAATATCAATTTCTATTAGCAGTTTTGAATCATCATGTTTGCTAAGCTGAGTATCAATAAATTCATTTAAATACTTGCGTAGATTAATTTTCCTCAACTCAATGGAAATGGAACCGGATTCAAATTTTGTTATATCAAGTAAATCGTTTATTGAGCACAGAAGATCTTGAGCATGCTTTTTAATTGTATGTGCATACTCGGTTTGTGAAGAAGTTAAATTATCTTCATTAAGTATTGATATAAATCCGATAATTGAATTAACGGGATTTCGTAAACCTAATACAGTTTCAGAAATTATTTCATAATAAGATTTCTCAGATACAGAAAATTTACCACCTTTGGCTTCTACCCAAACTTTCAAAAGGTATTTTATAAATTCTGAAATTCTTTTTAATTCATCTAAATCATTTTGGGTGAAAGCAGACTTCTTTGCAACTTTTAGGAGAGCAGAATCTTTTTGTGTGAAATCAAATTTAGAACAAATTTCATAAACCAAATATTCTGAAATCTGAAGTTCACATTTAGAATCTGAATAAAAAGAAGTGCCTTTAGCCTTTGTTACATTGCAGACACTGCATGTAAACTCACTACCTATTAAATAATTCTTGCGAGCATTATTAGACTTCCCCAGCACTTGAAATAAGTTATTCTCAAGTACCCGAAAAAGTATCACGGATTGGTAATGGAATTCATTTACTAAAAAATTACAAATAACATTTACAAAATTATCTTTCCCATTTTTAGCCGCGTCAAACAGAGAAGTGTATTTTTGGACTAAGTCAATCTTCGGTTTAATTTCCATTCAGCATTTATTGAATTATTGATGTGACAAAATAAAAAAAAATAAGTTAATTGTTACAAAGTAGTCCTATTAAATTTATTTTGTTTGTTAAAATTTATTAACCAAGCATTTTATATTTACGGACATTCATTTCCATTAATCGGCAGATAGTCATAATAGTGAGCTAATAATTTTAATCTTGATTAAAAGTAATGAGAAAAGTATTTTGCAAAACTTTTTAACGGGCGAGAATTTTATTCTAATTTTTTCATCTCATTATATAATAATATAAACTAGGAGTAAGTTATGTATCGAAATGCAAGAAAATCCTTGTTGTTTTCGCTACTATTAATTTCACTTACAGTGAGTGGATTGGTAGTCGAGAAAGCAACACTTGAGGAAATTACAGAAGAATCCCAAGTCATAGTTCATGGCAAAGTAATTAACAAAGTATCGGTTTGGGAAGATAAACAAATAAACACTTACCTAACATTGCAAGTCTATGATGTTGTGAAAGGTAACGGTATACAATCAACAATTACCGTGAAGCAAATGGGCGGTTCTGTTGGTGCTTATTCGGATGAAGTTGCCGGTCAACCGGTTTATGAAGTTGGTGACGAAGTATTCTTTTTCTTAGTTGACTGGAAAGGGAATTACTGGATTCATTCAATTGCAATTGGTGGTTATTCTGTTGTTGAAACCGGTGGAGTTAAGTATGCAGTTAATGGATTTAATAATATCGAGTTCGTTGAATCGATTCAGAAAAAAGTTGGTGAGGATTTAAAGGGTGAATACTCACTTTCCGAATTATCTTCAAAAGTAAAATCATTATCGGTAAGAGAGTAGGGGGAAAATGAAAATGAAAAAACTAACATTATCACAAAAAATATTTATATCAATAATCGCCGCAACAATTGTCGGTTTTTGTATTATCACAAATTCAGCTGGTGTTTACCGGAGTTACTGGGCGGAAGATCTACCTCTTGTTATTCAGATGAATGTTGATACACCAACTGAATACGATCCGGTAGTTCAACAAGCAATTGATATGTGGAATGAAGTTGAGGGTTCTTATTTTGCATTTGATCTTGGTGCAAGAACAAATGCAAACGGTCCGCAAACCGATGGAATCAATTTGCTTTACTTTGACTCTAACTATGATAATTTTACTCAAGGTTCGAATACAATTGCATTTAGCAGAACAATCACTTCAAACGTAGGTGGTTACCATGCAGTAGAGTCAGATTATATTTACAATGCCGCTGGTTATCCACCGGCAACTAACGGAAGTCCGAATCAAATGGATTTGTTGACAATAACTCTTCATGAGATCGGTCATCATCTTGGATTGATGCATCATGGTGATGCAGGAAACGCAAACGGTGGCGGATCTGCAGGTTGCGGTCCTAATTTACCATCTCAAGTTATGTTCTGGTCGGTAGGGTTTGGAACTCAAAAACATCAGTTGTTCTTACACGATGAAATGGGAACCGTTGCAATCTATCCAAACTTTTTACTTCTAGGAAGCATTGTTGATGCAGATACTGATGAACCAATTGAGAATGCTAAATTAGTTTTTAATGAAGGAACTTACGCTGCTCAAGTTGGAGATGTTGAAAATGCAGCAGGCAGAGATATGCGTCCAGGGGAAGTATTTACTGAAGCACCAACTCTCTCTGATGGAACATTTCTTTTCGCTATAAACACCGAAGCTTTTTCATTTCATGTAGAGAAATTTGGTTATGAACCTTCCGAAGTTACTAATGTAGATTTTAATACTCCTGTTGGTTTCGGAGACACACAACAATTTGAGGCTGATTTTCAATTAACAAAGACAGCGAGAGTAAATCTTGCTGGAACAATTACAAACGCAAAAACAAATCAACCAATTCAACCTGAGGTTAAAGTTACTTGGGTTGGTGATGAAAATGAAACTCAATCTGCAGTCGCGGCATCAGATGGTACATTTTCCTTCGAAGTTCCTTCCAATGCATATTATACAGTAGAGTTCTTTTTTGATCCTCCATTTGAGCCTTACTACGTAATGGATAGTTTATTGGTAGGTTCAACAAATTCGACACTAGATGTTAATATTGATCCAGCTAATTTGCTCTTCATTTACGATGTAGCCAATTCAGTTTATTCCTTTGATTATAGAAATGTTCTTCAAAAGTTTGGTTATGGTCATGTTGAATGGAGTATTGATGAAAAAGGCGGTGCTCCATCAGCTGAATTATTAGATGAGTTCAGTGATCCATTGACAATCTTTTGGGTTTCCGGTGGTGATACTACTTCCAATTTGAATGAAGAGGACGTTACTTTACTTGAGAATCATTTAGCAAAGGGACAACGTCTTATCATGACCGGAAGAAACATTGTTGAATTTACAGATAGTACGTCAAGTTTATTTACCGAATATGCTGGTGTAGTGCATGTAGGTAATTCTTCAGCCTTAAGAGCACGTGGATTTGAAGGAGACATTATTGGAGACGGTATAAGTTCACTAATGGTTGGCGCCGGTAAAGATCTATTACAACTAAGTGATGCACGAAAAGGTACTGTTGATCGAGTTTTTTATTATGGTACTAGTGATGCCGATTCTAATAATATTGCCGCTGTTAGAAGTCAAAACGAAGCTGAAGGTTGGAAATTTATACTTTTCGGCGATGGTTTAGATAAGATTTCTGCGGCAGCAAGAGATACCTTATTAGCCAGATCACTTAAATATGCCGGTAATTCAGATTTTATAACCGGAGTTGAAATTGACGTTAGAAATGATGAATTACC